>NZ_JAZHCT010000013.1:0-165326 GCF_036541265.1 Paenibacillus sp. IITD108
CTCTGACCATCTAGGGAAGTTGTCGATTCATTCCACAAAACAAAGTCTGCTATTGCAAAATACTTATTGAGGTTTTTCAACAGCCTGACATTTGCACAATTTCAACTATGCTTTATTGCCAAAACAAAAACCAAACAAGGATAAACGGCTCCGCCGTCCTTCGCTTGAACGAAGGAGGGGCGTTTACCGATGAAGTATAGGAACAGGTATAAGGTGAAAACTTATACTTTCCTACCAATTCAAAAAAGCCGGAGAAAATCCCTCCGGCTTCGGTATGCTCACACTACTCAGCGTACATTTTTTCGCGCAATGCTTTAATTTCATCACTTTCAAGATACTCATCGTAGGTTGTCATACGATCGATAATACCGTTCGGTGTAATTTCAATAATGCGGTTGGCAACGGTTTGTACGAACTGATGGTCATGCGAAGTGAACAGAACTGTGCAGTCTGTATCGATCAAACCGTTATTCAGCGCTGTGATGGACTCCAAATCAAGGTGGTTCGTCGGCTCATCCATAATAAACACGTTAGCGCCTTCCAGCATCATCTTCGACAGCATGCAGCGAACCTTTTCTCCTCCGGAAAGAACGCTGGCTTTTTTCATCGCGTCATCGCCAGAGAACAGCATTCTGCCCAAAAATCCGCGCAGGAACGTCTCGTCCGGGTCTTTGGAGTATTGGCGAAGCCATTCGACCAGATTTAGATCAACGCCCTCAAAATATGCCGAGTTATCCTTAGGGAAATAAGCGCGTGTTGTCGTAATTCCCCACGAATATGTGCCTGAATCTGGTTCAAGCTCGCCTGCAAGCGTCTGGAATAAAGCTGTTTTCGGCAAGCCATTAGGACCTACAAAAGCAACCTTATCGCCTTTGTTAATAGCAATTGTCATATTATCGATTACTTTTGTTCCATCCACTGAAATCGTAAGGCCTTCAGTAAGCAGCAACTGCTTGCCAGCCTCCCGCTCGCCTTTAAACAAAATAAATGGATACTTGCGATTAGATGGACGAATATCATCCAGTGTAATCTTATCAAGCAATTTTTTACGGGAAGTAGCCTGCTTCGACTTGGATTTATTAGCGCTAAAGCGCTGAATAAACGCCTGAAGCTCTTTAATTTTATCTTCCTTCTTCTTATTCTCGCTGCGCATAAGAGAAAGAGCCAGCTGGCTGGATTCGTACCAGAAATCATAGTTGCCGACATACATTTGAATTTTGCCAAAATCAATATCCGCAATATGCGTACAAACTGTATTCAAAAAGTGACGATCATGGCTGACTACAATAACTGTGCCTTCATAATCTGCCAAGAAATCCTCGAGCCAGCGAATCGACTCAATATCCAAGTGGTTGGTAGGCTCATCGAGCAGCAAAATATGCGGAGAGCCAAACAAAGCCTGCGCCAGCAATACTCGAACCTTCTCATTGCCGCTCAGCTCGCTCATCTTCTTATCATGAAGCTCAGGCATAATGCCTAGGCCATTAAGCATTTCAGCCGCCTCTGACTCAGCTTCCCAGCCATTCATATCGGCGAATTCGGCTTCCAGCTCACCAGCACGCATGCCGTCTTCATCAGTAAAGTCTGCTTTTGCATACAAAGCATCCTTTTCCTTCATAACCTCATACAGCTTTTTATGACCCATAATAACGGTCTCAAGCACAACATGCTCGTCGAACTCATAATGGTTCTGCTTCAGTACAGCGAATCTCTCGCCTGGCGTAATATGCACTTCGCCTTGTGTCGGCTCGATTTCGCCGGAAAGAATTTTTAGAAATGTAGATTTACCTGCGCCGTTAGCGCCGATTAGGCCATAGCAGTTGCCTGGCGTAAATTTAATATTAACATCCTCGAATAACGCTTTTTTGCCAAAGCGCAATGTAATACCCGAAGTACTAATCATTGATTTAATCCCGTCCTTCACTCTTTGTGCTTATCACAGACCATTATAGCATATAATGAAGCAATAATTCATAGAAAAACCCACAGGTGCCGCGAAGCAGCATTTTCCCTTGTGGGCTGATCAGTTATATTTAACGAATTTGGCTCGTATAACTTGCATTACCAAGCAAGCTTAATTGCATCGCCGGTACGCGATGATTCGTAGATCGCATCCAAAATACGATTGTTTGTATAACCGCTTAAGCCGGATGTAATCGGCTCTTTTCCTTCCCGGATACAAGCAACGAAATGGCGGGCCATCAAATAGCGCTCATCATCGCCTTCCTGCGGTTCAATTTCCTTCGTAATGACCTCATCTCCCTCGTAGGTTTCAAAGGTTGCCTGTTTGCCTACGATGGAAATGCCTCCTTTGGTGCCCATTAAATATATAAACGGCGCTTCTGGCAATCCTGCTGCGTGTGCTGCCCAGCTAACCTCTAGCGATAAAGTTGCTCCATTATCCATTTTGATCAAGGCTGAAGCCAAATCCTCGACATCATAAAAACCGTTCCAATCCGGCGTGCCCCAGCTTCCAATTCCGCGGCGCTGCGGTCCAAATTCGGAGTAAGTAGAGCCATAAACAGAAATTGGCTTTGGACTTCCCATTAAGTATTGCGACAAATCGAGCATATGAACGCCGATATCGATAAGCGGTCCGCCGCCCGATTGCTCCATTCTAGTAAACCATGAGCCCCAGCCCGGAATCCCCTTTTTGCGCAGCCACCCTGCTTTGGCGTTATAAATATGTCCGAGGTCGCCGTTATCGATCATTGCTTTGACAGCGCGGCTAAGCGGAGTCCAGCGCATTTGATGCGACATCATTAATATTTTGCCAGATGCCTTGGCAGCTTCAACAATAAGTCGCGCTTCTTCAGCGTTAATAGCCATCGGCTTCTCCAGCAGCAAATGCTTGCCTTGCTGCAAGGCTGCAATAGCGAGCTCGGCATGAAATTTATTCGGCACACCGATTATAACCGCATCGATTTGATCATCCTCAAGCAGCGCTTGCGGTGATACATGCACCTTCTTAATGCCATGCTCCTGTGCGCGCTGCTGCGCAAGCGGCAAATAAACATCGGTAACAGCGGCAATCTCTGCCCCTTCAATATGGCTGAAAACCTCCATATGAACATTGCCGATTGCTCCTGCACCAATCATTCCAATACGAATCTTCTCTAGACCCATGAGATACCTCCGATTATGATGACCAAAATAGATACAATTCCCGCTTTATTTGCCCGCTACCCGCCAAGTCTCACCGTGCGGAAGCACGATGATCTTCTGCTCATCCATACGCAGCCTGCGGCGTTCAGCCTCCAAACGATCAAGCGCCTCGCGCGGCGTGTCATCCGCAAGCTTGAACGAGCCATAGTGCATCGGAACAAACAGCTTTGCCCCAGTATCCAAAAAAGCTTGAAGCGCTTCCTCTGGCGTAACATGCTGCGGCCCCATAAACCACTCTGGCTCATAGGCGCCTATCGGCATTAAAGCAATATCTATTATATACCGTTCTCCAATTTCCTTAAACCCGGCAAAATATCCGCTGTCTCCCGCAAAATAAACAGTGGGCGCCTCGTTTACAATTGGTCTTGCCGCTTTGCTGTGTTTGGCTACAGCAGATACATAGGCCAAGGCGTTTTCCGTGCTTTCTTCACTTTTGCCGCCAGCTTGACTTAAAGCACTTTCCAGCGGCTTCATAATCCAGCCGCCCCAGTGTGAAGAGTTCGTATCCCATGGATTGCGTCTCGTCCAATGCTGAGAAGGTACGAATATAAATTCAACCCCTCCAACAACTATCGAATCCCACCAATTCAGCTCCTGCACCTGATCGAAGCCCTTCAGCTTCAGCTTGGAGCTCAAGCCTGCTGGAACAAGAATTTGCTTGCCTCGAAGCTTGCGAAGCGAAGTAATGTTCAAATGATCATAATGGGAGTGGGAGATTAGCACCACATCAATCGGAGGAACATCCTCGATTGGAATGCCTGGCGGCGACAAGCGCTTCTGCATCGCCATCTGCCCTGCCCAGACCGGATCGGTAATAATATTAAGTCCGCACAGCTGAATGAAAAAGGTGGAATGCCCTACCCATGTAACCGAAGGCATTTTACCGTTATTTTTCAAGTATGGAAGATCAGGTTGCACGTTGGGAACTACATACGAATAGTCCTTATGCTTAAGCTTGCGCGCTCGCTCCTGGCGCCAGCGTTTGAACTGCTTGAAGGAATTTTGCTGTTTAACAGGATCCATATTGCAGTATTTTCGAATTCTCATTTACTCACCTCTTAGCCAACAGATCGAATTATTAATAAGATACCAAGCGCTAGTATTAAAATGCAAATAGTAACATCCTCATAATTGGTATTTTTGTGGCAATGAATTGCCTTTCCTCATTTTACGCTTTTAAGATTAGAGAAATATTAAAACATACAGTAAATAAATACTTTCTAATTATTTAAATGCTAACTGTTAATATTAGTTACGAAAGCTTGATTGGCCCCATAAGTATTTCTCTAGACATATGTATGCGGCGGCGAGCATCACAGACAATAAAATGGTATAGTAACTATATACCTTAAAGCGATAATTTCAAAACAAGGAGGCCATGATGAAGCTAATATCGATCGAACCAACACCTAGCCCCAATTCTATGAAGCTTAATGTTAGCGAGCTGCTCCCGCGCGGACAGCGACTGGATTATAAAGCATCAGACAGTGAGCAAGCACCTGAATTATACCGCAAGCTGCTAGCCATTCCCGGCGTGCGCGGCGTATTCCGCACAGCAGATTTCATAGCGCTTGACCGCAGGCCTGGCGCAGACTGGTCCGTTATTCTTGGAGAGGCCAGCCAGCTATTTGACAATAGCGGCGCGGGGCAAGATGACGGCCCTGCTGCCGCCGCTGGAGTGACCAGCTATGGCGAAGCCCAGGTGCTTGTCCAAATGTACCGCGGCATTCCTATGCAAATCCGCGTAAGATTCGGCGATAACGAGACAAGAGCCGCCATGCCGGAACGGTTCGTAGAAGCTGTTACGCGCGCAGCGGGCTCCACTATGATTCGAGAGCGCAAGCTTGAGGAATTTGGTGTCCGTTATGGCGAGCCCGAGGAAATCGCGGCAGAAATTATTAAGGAGCTTGAAGCTTCATACACGCCTGAGCGTCTGGAAACTTTAATTGAAGCTTCGCTTGCCCTTGGTTCAGCAGAGGCGCCGCCTGAAACACAAACGATCAGGCCGCAGCCGCTGCAGCTTGCAGAGGTCGAAGAGAAATTCCAGTCGGATGACTGGCAGGAGCGCTATGCGGCGCTTGACCGTTATGTCAGCTCAGAGGAAGGCCTGCCGCTGCTTGCAAAAGCGGTTAAAGACGAAAACACTTCGATTCGAAGACTAGCCGTCATATATTTGGGAGACTTGCAATCCAAAGATGCATTGCCTTATTTGTATACCGCATTGAAGGACAACTCCGCTTCGGTGCGTCGTACAGCTGGCGATACACTGTCCGATCTTGGATTTACGGAGGCTATCGCCCCTATGATCGAGGCGCTGCAGGATAAAAATAAGCTTGTGCGCTGGCGGGCAGCCCGCTTCCTCTATGAAGCGGGTGATGAAACTGCACTTGAAGCTTTGAGGGAAGCTGCCAAGGATGCTGAATTCGAAATACAGCTGCAAGCGCGCATGGCGCTTGAGCGTATTGAACGCGGTGAGGAAGCAGCGGGCTCGATTTGGCAGCAAATGACTGCGGCCCGCAAGCAGCAAGGTTAAATTTTGTGCCTGCCACATCCAATAGAATGATGTATTTTGGCAGGACTTTCCTTATTTTAGGCTGATTAACTTTTTTAATCATCTACTTTTTCTTAAAAAAGCCGAGCGGACTAGTGCAGTCCCTCGGCATTTCGACTTTATGCTTACTGTCAGTAATCTAACTGAACCGTCACGAGCTGCGAGCTTCCGTCCTTCATCTCGCTAAAAGTAGCTTTATAGCTGATCGTCCGATTCAAAGCCTCCATAGATTTTTTCAAAGCATCCTTAATGCCGGTAGAGGCATCATAACGGAAGGTTACCTCCTTGGCATTTGCCTTTATCGTCCGGTGAAATAATTGCGACATTTCGTCGACCGTGCTGACTGTATGCTCATCATCATACCAGTGCAGGCCAATCTGCTCTCTAATCGCAGTAAATTTGGCGATTTCCTCCGCTGCTTTGCCCTGGTCACCATCCTTAGGCTGCTTGCTTGCAATAAGCAAATTTAATTGCTCGCTGTAATTTGTGTCAGCTGAAGGATAAGTTTTGGTCCAAGTATGATCCTTCCTAAGCTGCTTATCCGTAACTAAATAATAATCATAGGTGCCGCCTTCAATATTCGTCGGATCATCCCAAGTAACGTCCAGATGGTACCAATTGCCGTCGAGCTTCACCAAATTCCAGGAATGCAGGCCGGTATCCACCTCGCCCTCGGTAATCATATTTTCTATGCCTGCCTCACTAAGCAGCCTGTACGTTATTAATGAGTAACCTTGGCATACGGTCGTTCCTCTTGTCAGCGCATCATATGCCGTATAATAAGTCAATGATTCGTCGTATTCGACATTATCAACAATCCAGTCATGGATGGCAAGCACCTTCTCATGATCATTCATGCCCTTGTGAATTATCTTTGCCAATATATCCTTGGCGCTGCGATTTACCAGCTCCGTCTGCTCAAATGATTCGCGATAAGCAGCATCGATATTAATTGTATTTTTATCGCCCCAGCTTTTCGTATTAATACGGTAGGAGGACAAAATATAAGCCGTATAGTCATCTGCAGCTAGTGCAGTATCTACGAGGTTCTGCAAATTGTTGGACAGCTTGCTGGAATTACCATAATAAGTAATCGTAAATTGTTCTTCTCTATTTAAAAATGCTTTTCTGATCTTCTTTTCCAGCTCAGCATATTCCTCATCTACTGCGGGATTATTCTTTTCAAGCTTTTCATCCATGCTTTCGAGCACATATTGATCATCCTGCTTGCCTGACTGCTCCACAGATGCCGTCTCACTGCTGTCGTCATGCCCTTTGCCGTCGGTTTGCGAATCTGATTGTAAAATAGCTGCTTCGTTCACATCAGCTGGATCTGAAGCTTTCTTCACAAGCGTATTTACATAGTACACGCCAAATATAATCAAGCCTATCAATAACAGCCTCATAAACTTGCCCTTCATCGTCGCTGCCCCCTTTCGCCTGTCTAATAACAGCATATGCTCGAGCAGTGCTTGTCACACCTGTTCATTCTGCATTCAAACAAAATATGATAGGATGGCTATCTCAACGGATTGCAGCTTTAAGCTACAGCTTACTTACAGCCTGTTTAAATTGCTTTGCTTTTTCGATAATAAGCTCATACTTGCCTTCTCTAACCCATTCCATATTGACTAGCTTGCTGCCCATCCCTACAGCCACCGCGCCGGCACCGAAATATTCGGCAATATTGTGCAAATCAACGCCGCCAGTAGCAATAATCGGGATATGGTCAAGCGGCGCTTTAATTTCCTTCATATAACCTAAGCCCAAAGATGCCATCGGGAACAGCTTGACTGCATCTGCTCCAGCCTCGTAAGCTTTCACAATTTCAGTAGGCGTCATGGCGCCTGGCCATACAGACAAGCCGTGCTGCCTGCCGTAATCAATAACAGCTTCATCTACATTAGGCGAAATCAAAAATTGAGCGCCAGCGGCCACGGCTTCCTTCGCGCGTTTCAAATTCGTTACTGTGCCGGCACCAATATGAGCTTGCTTTCCGAATTTATTTTGCCAGCGCTCAATCATTTGAGCAGCTCCGTCTGTGTTCATCGTAATTTCCATAAAAGAAATGCCGCCAGCTATAAGCGCCTGTGCCGTTTGATCCGCATGCTCGTTATTGATTCCGCGAAGTATGGCAATAATTTTATGTTTCATTAATTGATTCAGCATCTCATTCAAATGAATAACCTCCCTATGAGCCCCAATATTGCTTTAATATTTTAATAAACAAATTTGGAAATGGCAGCTGCTCCATATCTTCCTTGCTGATCCAGCGATACGCTTCTTTGCTCTGCTGCGCCGAAGCTCCGGAATGAGCTTCATAATTAGCAGCTGCTTCTGCAGCGGATGCCGCTTCCTCAGCGCCGCCGCCTAAAACGCCCAAATCGGCAACATATACTCTCATTCTCCAATGAATATGGCTGAATATATGATCCCCATCCATCAGCCATTGCAGCGGACGAATAAAAAGTCCTGTTTCCTCTTCGATTAAGTCGCCGAGCATTTTGGCCAGTTCAGGCTGTTCTTTATCGGCCTTTTCCGCAAACCATTTCTTGCTTTCATTAGCCAAAAGCAAATGCGGAAGCTCCCACATCTGTGCAAGCAGCCCTTCGGCCGGACGCTGGCGAACAAGGATCTTGCCCTGATGCACTCCGCTGCCTTCCACAATAACAGCACCTCTATATTCATCCCGCGGCGGCTTTGCTTTTGTTTTGATCGGCAGCACTTGCTCCATTCCTTCCAAGCGTGCCGAGCAATGCTCCATAACCGGGCAAATCAAGCAAGCTGGAGATTTCGGCGTGCAAATCAAAGCGCCAAGCTCCATCAGCGCCTGGTTGAAATCTCCCGCTTCTCCTTCTGGAATAAGAGAGACCGCCAGCTTCTCGATCGATACTCTCGTTGCCGGCTTGGCAATATCGTCCTGCAGCAAAAAATACCTGGACAGCACACGCATGACATTGCCATCCACAGCAGGCTCTGGGCGATTGAAGGCGATGCTCATAATCGCTCCGGTCGTATACGGGCCAACTCCTTTAAGGCTTGCAACCGATGCCGTATCATCGGGTATTATTCCTTCGAAGCTTTCCATTACCATCCTGGCACCTGCTTGCAGGTTACGTGCGCGTGAATAATAGCCCAGACCTTCCCAGCATTTCAGCACTTCTTCCTCCGGCGCCTCCGCCAAAGCTTTTACACTAGGAAACTTGTCCATAAATCGCTTGTAATAAGGAATGACGGTATCAACTCTCGTTTGCTGAAGCATAATTTCCGATACCCAAATCCGATACGGATCTTTATTTTCTCGCCATGGCAAATCACGCTTTTGCGCCTTGTACCATGCCAGTAATTCTGTTCCATATATGCGTTTTCTATCTAATTCGTTCATCCCAACCACCTATTCGCTTGCTTGCTGTAAGTTTGTTTCATCATATGATACACTACTAATAGCTACACTCTATTATACGAGCTAACATTATACAATACTATGCATTATTACATAAGTGCTAGGAGGACAGACCATGTCTACAAAAATTTCTACGGGAGTCAAGTTAAGCGCAGCAGCGATTTTACTCGTTTCCCTTGCAGCCTGCGGCGGCGGCGGCGGCGGTAAAAAAATTACCGGCAGAGAGCTGCTGGATGCTCCTATGGAAGTATCCACTGTTTACAAAGTGAGCTGCGTAAGCTGTCATGGAACGGATCTGCAAGGCAGAATCGGCCCCAACACAAATTTGCAAAAGATTGGCGAACGACTTTCCAAAGAGGAAATCGCCAAGCAAATAGAAAATGGCAGCGAGGGTATGCAGCCCTTCAAGGATACATTGACCGCAGAAGAAATTGACGGCTTAGCTACTTGGCTTGCAGGCAAAAAATAATAAGTATAACGGCTTCTCCGTCCTTTGGACAGGCGCGTTTCCCGGTGAATTATAGGAATAATAATAAGGCGAAAACTTGCACTCGTTTCTAGATTTTGGAGAAATTACTGCTTCGTATAGCAAAACGCCCCTATAAACAACTGCCATAATTGCCTAATGGTTGCCAGAGAGGCTATTTCGATTATTTTAGCTCATTTGAGAATGTAATGGTTGTCACGAGCGCTATTGTCCCCTTTCTCGAGCAAAATCAGTGCTTTTGGGGAAATTAAGCGCAACGGCAACCGTTAGAAAATTCAAACCGTCATTTTTGCACGAATAGCGTTTGTGGCAACCTTTAGAAGTTCATCATTGCTCAGTATACTCTGCGACGAAGTAAGTCAGCTCGACTTCAGTAATGGACCGCCGGTTTCACCAGTTGCTTCAAGGCTTACCTGCCACATTAAAGCCCCGAAAGTTGAGTTATAAATTTTTATAAATTTAAAAAAGGTATCCCTTTGGCTTAACGCCAAGCGGATACCCTTTTTTATTTGTTTGCTAGCTGAATATTAGAGACGCTCTGCTACTGCAAAGGCTGATGCCAGATGATGCTCATGCGTGATCGTAACGTGTAGCTTCACTTGATTGGCATCCAGACCGAGTCTTTCCCAGGCCCTTTCCGTCAGCGAGCACTGCGGCTTGCCAAGAGCATCCTTGGAAAGCCCAATATCCGTAAAGCTGAGCACTGCTCCTAGTCCAGTTCCGAATGCCTTTGCCACCGCTTCCTTGGCAGCAAATCTGCCCGCTGCAAATTGATATAATCTTGCACCGGTGTACTGCTCTGCCAGCGCCCTTTCGCACTCAGTCAAAATCCGCTCTATAAAACGCTTGCCCGCTTTTCCTTCAAGCACTGCTGCCACGCGGTCCACTTGTACGATATCATGCCCAATGCCAATGATCATTTAAAAACCGCCTTACCGTTAATTTTGCGCAGGACCGCCGATCACTTTCTCATAATGAAATTCATTGCCGGCTGAATCGGTAATGTCAACGACCGCCTTGTTTGGCACGAGCAGATCAGCGAAAGCACCTTTTGCACTGTAATTATATTTGGCGAAGCCTGGGAACTCAAACTTATTGCCCGTCTCTTCCTCTATCGCTAATGGAACTGTTATCGGCTCTTCATCAGCTTTAGCAGGATCTAGCGATTGAATCGATACGGTTGCGCTGACAGGTGCTCCTATCCCTTCAGGCAGCCAAACCATCAATCTTACAAGCTGCTCATCAGACTCATAGCCGTTGGATACCCGCAGCGTCATATGCGCCTCCTCGCCCATCTCATGCCAATGAACCGGTTCAGAAGAGTTGAAAACATCAGCGTTGGGCGGAGAAGTCGAGGACAGCCAGCCCGCAGCAATAATCAGACAAATCGCCACTGCAATTTCCGCACGCACGCCCGCCAGCAGCCGCTGTACGCTAGCTCCGCTGCTTTTGTTTGCCTCGCTTGCAGCATACAAGCTGGAAAGGCCGGAAGAATTCTGGCTTGGTGACACGGCAGCTTCGATAGCCGGCATAAACCATAATCTGTGCAGCGCGCCCAAAACAATAATGAGCAGCAAAAGAAATGTTTTTACGAGAATTAGAAATCCATATTGGCTGGCAAACAGCTGCTTGTAGGAAGTAATTTGCGCAAAGGTTAGCCATAGCGCACTAAAAGTAATAATGACGATGCTAGGCAGCGCCCACTTGGCAAATCTGCCCGCTACCTCATTAATACGATGAATGGACGATGGACGGCTGGCCAGAGAAAATAAACCAACCAGTCCTCCCAGCCAAATTGCAGCCGCAGCAATATGTATCGTATGAGCTGTTATTAAGCCGAATGCTCCTGTCTCCGCCGCATTCGCATGGCCTGTCAGCGGGAAGGTTACCATTAAACCGGCTGCTGCTAAGTATTGCAGCGGTCTGGCCCAAGCCTGCTCCTTTTTCGGCGCAAAAGCAAGCAGCAAAATCAATAGCGCGCCCGCAGGGCGAAGCATAGCAATTTTACCTATTGAGGTCGCAGTTGCAATCGTTGTAATCGGAATGCCGCCAAGCTGGTCGGAGAGCATGGACAAACGAGCTATGCCGCTAACTGCCCAGATAAGCGCTGCTATAATCATTGTAATTCTTTCAGCTTTTTGACTAAAGCCATACGGGGCCTGCTCATCGCTTTTCCACATAAAATAACGGAAAAACAATATGCCCACAATAGCGACAGCAGCAATAATTTCGGCTATGCGCATTGCAACCATCAAATTTTGTCCGCCAACATGTTCATGATCGCCTGATGAATGATCATGCTCAGCCGCAATATATGAAAGCGTCCCCTCATCATATGGATATGCAGCGGCTTCAGTTATGGACGGAGCCGACGGAATCCACATCACGATTAGAAGCATCGTTAAAAAACCAAGTATTGCAAATTTCTTCATTATGGATAGCCCCCGAATTTCTAATTTAAGGTATAACCATTATTGTATCAGAATTATGATCTATTCGCATGACCACTAAGAGCCAGCATCTGTGAAGGATATGTGAAAAAAGCTGCCCCAAGACCAGCTTGGATGCAGCTTTAATAGGTTTATGATGATGCGTGTGGTCTTAAACGCCTGGTATTGGCGATCGCTTGTGCTCAGTGCGCAAATATTGCTGCTCAAGCTTTTGCTTTGCGGCAGGATCAATATCTTTGCCTTCCAAGTAATCATTAATATCAGAATACGTAATGCCCAGCTCATTCTCGTCAGTTTGGCCTTCCCATAAGCCGGCAGTCGGCACTTTATCAAGAACGCTTTGCGGTACGCCGATATGGGCGCCGAGCTGATACACCTGGCGTTTATTCAAGGATTGCAGCGGCTCGATATCAACTGCGCCATCGCCCCACTTCGTATAAAAGCCGGTAATCGCCTCAGAAGCATGATCCGTGCCAACTACTAACAAATTGAGCTCCTGGGCTATGGCATATTGTACGACCATGCGTGTTCTTGCCATCACATTGCCTTTCGTTGCGCGGCTCAAATGTCTGGACATCTTGATCGACTTGAAGCTGTGCTCAACCTCCAGCGCAATTTCGTCGACAGCCTCTTCAATATTTGTTTCTGTCTTGTAAGCAAGCTGAAACGCTTCTGCCACCTCATAGCTATGATCAATATCCGTTTGCTGTCCATAAGGCTGAAATACGGCAAGCGTCATATATGAACGGCCGGTTTCCGCAGACAATTCATCCGTGGCCCGCTTGCATAATCCAGCTGCCACAGCACTGTCGAGTCCGCCGCTGATGGCAATTAAAAAGCCGGTCGAACCAGATTTTTGCACATATTGCTTGAGATAATCTACTCTGATGCTTACTTGCTCTTCAACATCTATGAAAGGCTTTACGCCAAATCGTTCAATAATTTGCTGCTGCAAGCTCATAATGTACTAGCCCCTTAACAATATTTATCAAATGCCTCCGTCAAATCAGCAGCGATTTCTGCTGCAGAACGGTTTTCAATAGAATGGCGCTCTATAAAGTGAACAAGCTCGCCATCCTTCAAAAGCGCTATAGAAGGCGATGAAGGCGGGTATGGCGCAAAATATTCACGAGCTTTGGCAGTAGCTTCTTTATCTTGGCCTGCAAACACTGTATACAGATGATCTGGCGTCACGGAATGCTCCAAAGCTTGTGCAACGCCTGGACGGCACTGGCCAGCTGCGCAGCCGCAAACAGAGTTGATTACGATTAGCGCAGTGCCTTCAGCACCAGGTACATGCTCTTCTACTTCCTCTGGCGTACGAAGTTCTTTAATTCCTATTCTTGTTAGCTCATCACGCATTGGCTGAACCATATCTAACATATATCTCTCGAATGACATCGACATATTCAAACACTCCTAATTACATTATTTTAGCTACTATTATACCTTTAGGGCACATATGTGTAAACGGGTGTGAGAACCTGTACAAAGCTAATTTGTAGTTTTTACCCATTATTGTATTATATGCTGGGCTGCCTTTAGGTAATTAATGACTGATCGCGCTCATCTCGACAGGTATTTGAAATTTTACAATAAATGACGTGCCTACGCCCTCCGTTGACTTCACATCAATCCAGCCATTATGCTTCTCAACTATACTAAGGCAAAGCGGAAGTCCAAGTCCTGTCCCCTTTGATCTTGTCGTAAAAAATGGTTCAAATAAGTGCTTAAGCGCTTCCTCAGAAATGCCGGCGCCTTCGTCGGTTATTTTCAAATATACATATTCATTCTCGCTGTAAGTGAAAATGCAGAGCGTGCCATTGTCTTCCATCGCTTCCATTCCATTGCGTACGAGATTAAGCAGCAGCTGCTTTATTTCTCTATCGTTCAGCAATAGGTGAGGCAGCGGCTCCTGAAGCTTTACAAGCAAAGTCTGCCCGCGTAAATTCGCATCGGCCTTCAACAGCGGCAATAGCTCCGAAATAATATGATTGAGCGAAGTCAGCTCTTTTTGAACTTCACGATTTTGAGCTAAAGATAAAAAGTCGCTTATTATTAAATTAGCGCGATCAAGCTCTTCCATTACAATCCGATAATACTCATGCTGACCAGCAGGACTGCGCTCCCGCATAAGCTGAATGAAGCCTCTTATAACCGCAAGCGGATTTCTAATTTCATGCGTAATGCTGGCAGCCATTTGCCCGACTATGCTGAGCCGCTCCATACGTCCGACTTCATCGCGCAGCTGAGCAAGCTCGGTAATATTTTGAATAATGAGCGCAGCACCGGAAATTTCACTGTTATGTATATCGTACAAACTTACGGTCGTGCATAAATAAAAATCCTGGTCCAGCCGAACCTGTGCGAGAGAAGCGGTTTTCCCGGCTAAAGCGTCCTGCAGCAGCTTTACACCGAATTTACTGTCAACTTGATTGAAAAAATGCTCATAGCTGCTGCCCAATAATTTATCAGAGCTTTCATGACTTGATTTATGATTCAGTATAGCAATAATATAACTGTTGATCTGAGTAATATTCCCACTGTTGTCTATAATAATAACACCCAAAGAGGAGCGGTCAATAAATTGCTGGAGCTTTTCAACCTCGATAAAGTAATTCGTATACAACTGCTTATAATTATCATAGACCACTTTCTTTCTAATGATCGCTTCAAATCTGAAAAATACATACCACGCTGCAATAAAAAACATGGCAATAAACATAACGATCTGCAAGACTCTGGACCAAGTCCATACAAAATTATTTCGGTCTAATAAACTGAACAAAAGAATGCTCGTAATCGTCATCATTATCACTGCGATTGACAGCATTTTTTTAATTTTTATATTTCCTGAAATCTGCTGCAGCGCAGTAAGTAAAAATCTTATAAGCAGACTGGCAACTCCGATATAAAATAGCAGTCCAATATAATGCTCTATATTATCGTATGAACCGATATAAGTTGCCGCATATATAATTGACAGACTGAGTAAAACTGGGATTCCCCCGTATATCGCACCCGTCATAAAAGGAATCATCTGATAATTCAACTGCAAACCATAAAAGTCAATTGCTGTTAGCTTACATAAAACAATAGACGCTCCGCACACAACTACTATATACAATTGATGATTTTTCCATCGATGATCAATATCATGCCATAGCTGATAAGCGAATACCGGTAATAAGCAAATAAAAAACTGTAACAGCAACTCCTTCAACACCGAAGCCGAGCCTCCTTAACTACAGCTGTCTATTCATCCATAATATTATTTGCTCTATAGTTTTCTGCCCTTCTATGTCATGGTGCAGCTCGTGATAGCCTCCTTCTAAGGTAATAAAATGACAGCGCTCTCCCAGCTGTCCGGCAAGCTTATTGCTTGCAGCATAGGACGTAATGCGGTCCGCATTACCGTGCATAAGAAGGAAAGGGACGTTTAATTGGCTTGCATGCTGGAGTGCCCACTGCCCGCCTTCTTCGATCTCAATAAATGCTTTTAAAGTAATTTTGGTATGGCTTAACGGATCGCCAACCATCGTTATTGCGTTTTGATTGCCGGACCTGTACAAATCTTCTGCCTTTAATCCGGTAGACTGGTGCATTTCAGGCAATAGCTTCACCAGCTTTTTTCCAAGCCAAATCTTAAAGCCAGGCGGCTTGAAGGCGAGCTCAAGCCATGGGCTTGTCGCTATAAGCCCTTTGATAGGGGGCTGCAGCCTTAGCGCGCAATTCAATGCTATATTGCCGCCCATGCTATGGCCATACAGAAAAATAGGCACACCGGGAAATTTACTGCCTGCTTCCTCAATGATGCTCGCTGTATCAGTGAGTGCCGCCTCTAGTGAGAGGAAATGCCCGCGCTTGCCCTCAGAACGACCGTGACCATAATGATCAAATGCTATAACCGAAAAACCATTCCCTGTCATTTCCTTTGCTACATTAAGGTACCGTGAGCTATGCTCCCCGCTTCCATGCGCCAAACAAACAATTGCTTTAATCGGCTTTGCCTCGGGCATCCATTGCTGTACATAAAGCTCATAGCCATGCCGGCTGCTCTTGCGCCATTCCTCGTGAAGCATATTATCCACCTTCCCTTCATAGCTTTGTGCTTCATATTATATTCGATTATACTGTATGATGAATCTGTATATCGAGAGTATATCATGTTTTGTTTACAATATTTACGAAATATCGAGTGGAGCGTATAAAATGTCATATCATGTAATTGTTGTAGGTGCAGGATCAGCAGGCTTGATGGCAAGTATTGCAGCCAGTTCACGCGGCGCACGCGTGCTTTTAATTGATAAAGGAGACAAGCTGGGCAGAAAGCTGGGCATTTCAGGCGGAGGTCGCTGCAACGTAACCAATGCAAAGGAAATTGACGAGCTGATTAAAAATATTCCAGGCAATGGCCGCTATTTGCATAGCGCATTAGCTCAATTCAGCAATCAAGACATTATTCATTTCTTTGAAGCATTGGGGATTCGACTGAAGGAAGAGGATAACGGCAGAATGTTTCCCGTTTCTGATAAAGCCAAGACAGTCGTGGACGCGCTTGTCGGTAAAGTCCGTGCTCAAGGCGTCACCATTATGACCAACAGCCCCGTAGAGAAAGTTATTTATCACAATGGCAGCGCTGCCGGAGTTAAGCTGAAAAATGGACAAACCTTCAAAAGCAAGGCAGTAATTATCGCTGTCGGAGGCAAATCAGTGCCTGCAACTGGCTCGACAGGAGACGGTTACGCCTGGGCAGAGGAAGCTGGACATACTATAACGGAGCTTTTTCCGACAGAAGTGCCGCTTGTATCGCATCAAAAATTTATACAAAGCAAAGAGCTGCAAGGGCTATCGCTGAGAGATGTAGCCTTATCTATATGGAATGAAAAGGGCAAAAAGCTGATTACCCATGAAGGCGATATGATTTTTACGCATTTCGGCTTATCTGGACCGATCGCGCTGCGCTGCAGCCAGTTTGTTGTTAAGCAGCTGAAAAAAACAGGGGATACCAGTGTACTTAGCACAATTGATTTATTTCCTGGCATGACGGTCCAGCAAGTATGTGATCATACGTATCAGCTAACTGCGGCTGATTCCAAAAAAACGGTCAAAAATGTATTGAAGGGCTTTATTTCGGAGCGCTTGCTTCCCTTATTGTTCGAGCAAGCTGGCTTGAACCCTGATATTACTCATGATCATATCCCGAAGCAAGCCTGGCAGCGATTTGCGGAGCTTGCGAAAGCTTTCCCTGTGCTTATCCATGGTACGCTGTCCATTGAAGAAGCTTTCGTGACAGGCGGCGGAGTCAATCTGAAAGAAATCGATCCGAAAACGATGGCGTCCAAGCTAATGGGGGGCTTATACTTTTGCGGCGAGGTTATGGATATACATGGCTATACAGGAGGTTATAATATTACGGCAGCCTTCACAACCGGACATTGTGCGGGAACGAATGCGGCTTATGAGGCTTTGGGCGAGTTGTAAAATGTGCTTTAAAGCGATTGGGGAGTGGCGTTCAGTGTTGAAATGAGGCTGCTTGCTGCTCAATTGATTATCTAACGAAGATTAGTAGGGTATCGATTAATTGTGGATAGGGCAAGAAGCAATAGAAAGGGGAGCCACTGCGATCAAGTTTGGGATTCCGACCGCTGTTGTAGTCCAATTTTTTGGATGAAATAACCCCTTTAGAGGAATAAATTGGCCTACAAAGGCGGACGCTGCCGCTTCTCCATTCCCAATCTTGCTCTTCGTTCCCCTTTCTTTTTGCTTGCTAATCGCTGCCCACAATTAATCGACACCCTCTCTTGATTCGTTAGAAACTTCCGCTTAGCTAATAAGTTAATTCTATGGATGTTTCCTGTTAGCAAATTTAATTTTTTGTATGAATTTGTAAATAATGCCCCATAATACTGGAAAGAAAATAATTCCAACTAGCAAAAAGCCGCTGAGGTATGCAATTGCTAAAAATATTATGCCTATAGCAGATGTGCCTATGGCAATTTTCGTATTATATTTTCGCATAATCCAAACCTCCACATTTACATTTCAACCCAATTATAGCACACAAAGAAAAACGGCTCCGCCTGTCGTTGGAAAGCTAATAAAAACTGCCCCCGAAAGCGGTCATTGCCGCATTTCAGGAGCAGTTAGCAATTAGTTATTTCTAAAAGCTGAAAGTGCCTCGTTCATGCCTCGCGTCTGCACATAAACCTGCTGATATACTTTAAACAAGTCTTCGTACGCAGCTGCAGCCTCCGGCTGTGGCGGATACGAATCAGCATGTTTTACGAACTTTTCTGCACATGCCTCTAGCGATTCGAACCAGCCGCAGCCGTATGCAGCCAGCATGGCTGCCCCTAGACCAGGGCCCTGTTCATTTTCGAGAGAAACAACGGTCGCATTGAAAATATCCGCCTGCATTTGCAGCCAAGCCGGATTTTGCGCTCCTCCGCCGATCGATACGATTTTATCGACAGTTTTTCCTGCATTCCGGAACATTGCAACCGATTCATTGAGTGAGAACGTAATGCCTTCCATAACAGCACGCGCAAAATCAATTCGCTTATGCGAGCCATCCATGCCAATAAAGCTGGCACGAATATGAGGATCTGCATGCGGAGTGCGCTCGCCTACTAAATACGGTGTAAAAATCAGACCGCGGGAGCCAGGCGGCACATCGGCAATGCCATCCAGCAGCTGATCGAAGGATTCATTCGGCGCGAACGTATTTTTAAACCAGCTCAGGCTGTAGCCTGCTGCAAGCGTAACGCCCATCGCATAATAGGAATCTTCCTTGCCGTGATTAAAAAAGTGGACCTTGCCTTGGAAATCCTTCGTCTTATCGTCCTCATATGACAAAATAACGCCAGATGTCCCGATACTGCTAAGCGTTAATCCCTCAGATAAAATGCCTGCCCCAATCGCACCGCAAGCATTATCAGCCCCGCCTGCAAAAACCTTCACGGCTTCAGTCAAGCCAGAGCGCTTTGCTGCTTCTGCCGTCATGCAGCCAACCATGGCATGAGATTCAACAAGCGGAGGACAGAAGCTGGCCGGAAGACCGAACGCATCCAGCACATCGCTGCTCCACTTCTTGTTCGCTACATCGAGCAGCAATGTTCCTGCCGCATCAGAGTAATCCATATGGAGCTGCCCGGTTAAGCGATATCGCACATAATCTTTGGGCAGCACAAACAATGCCGCTTTAGCGAAAACTTCCGGCTCATGCTCGCGCACCCAAATCATTTTTGGCAGCGTAAAACCTTCAAGAGCGGGATTGCGCGTAATCGAAAGCAGCTTATCGCCAAGCGTTCTTTCAATTTCCCGGCATTGTGCCGTTGTGCGCGTATCATTCCACAATATTGCATTGCGCACGGGTGTGCCCGCATTATCAAGCAATACGAGACCATGCATTTGACCAGAGAAGCTGATGCCTTCAATCTGCTCAGGGGCAGTACCGGAGCTGCCAAGCAATTCATGAATGGCAGCCAATGTCCCTTCTACCCAATCATCCGGCCGCTGTTCACTCCACCCAGAATGTTCATGATAAAGCGGATAGCTGCGCGAAGCTTCTGCCGCTACTGTTCCGTTACGATCTACTAAAAGTACTTTAACTGCACTTGTACCCAAATCAATACCTATTACATAGCTCATTTGTTCAGAGCCTCCCGTTGTCATCGTAGACGTCAAGAAAGAACGACATCGTCGTTCTTTCCTGGCCACATTTTTTAAAATATAAGAAAGTATAAAGTTTTGTAATCTTATATCTGTTCTTATATTTCATCGGTAAACGCGCATGTCCAAGGACGGCGGAGCCGTTTATCCTTATGCAATTGTTAAGCATAGTATATTACAGGAGATTAAACGCTGAAAATAACTTCGCTAAGCACTAGGCGTAGACGCTCTTGACGGCCTGATTTGTTCACGATCGGGTTGTTTTGCAGCGCGTATTGCTCTAGAGATGCCAGTGTAGCTTTACCTGCAACGATGTCTGCGCCAATTCCCGATTTAAAGCTGCTGTAACGCTCTTCAACTACATTATCAAGAATTTTTTCTTCTATTAATTTAGCTGCTGCTTTTAGTCCCCATGCAAAGCTGTCCATTCCTGCAATATGAGCAAGGAACAAATCCTCCGCTTCAAAGGAAGGACGGCGTACCTTAGCGTCAAAGTTAACGCCGCCGCGCCCAAGACCGCCAGCTTTAAGCACTTCGAACATAGTAAGCGTAGTGGAGTAAAGATCAGTCGGGAATTCATCCGTATCCCAGCCAAGCAGCAAATCGCCTTGGTTTGCATCAAGCGAGCCAAGCATGCCGTTGATCGCTGCTGTACGAATTTCATGCTCGAATGTATGACCAGCAAGCGTCGCATGGTTTGCTTCAAGATTCAGCTTGAAATGATCCTGCAGATCATATTTTCTTAGGAATGAAATTGTAGTTGCCGCATCGAAATCATATTGATGCTTAGTTGGCTCCTTCGGCTTAGGCTCGATCAAAAATTGTGCGTCAAAACCGATTTCTTTCGCATAATCAAGAGCCATACGGTATAGACGGGCCAGGTTGTCCAGCTCGAAGCCCATGTCTGTGTTAAGCAATGTTTCGTAGCCTTCGCGGCCGCCCCAGAATACATAGTTTTCTGCTCCAAGCTCTTTACCAACCTCAAGACCTTTTTTAAGCTGAGCAGCTGCATAAGCATAAACATCTGCATTGCAGGTTGTGCCGGCGCCATGCACATAGCGCGGATTTGTAAACATATTTACTGTATTCCATAGCAATTTTTTGCCGGATTGCTTCTGATGCTCTTTCAGCATCGCTACAATAACGTCAAGATTTTGATTGGTTTCTTGAAGCGTAGCGCCTTCTGGTGCGATATCTACATCGTGAAATGCATAAAACGGAATATTTAATTTATCCATAAATTCAAAGTTTGCTTCAACGCGTGCCTTGGAGCGATCAAGTCCGTCTAATTTATCCCATTCGCGGAACATAGTAGCGGAACCAAATGGATCTGTGCCGTTTGCATTAAAAGTATGCCAATAAGCTACTGCAAAACGCAAATGCTCCTCCATCGTTTTGCCAAGGATCACTTGATTAGGATCATAATGTTTAAATGCTAGCGGATTGTCCGAGCCTTTACCTTCAAACTGGATTTTATTAATATTTTTGAAATAGCTCATTGTGAACAAAATCCTCCTTTGATGTTCTCATCATTTTTATTGCTTGAATCAAGAATAACATAAGCCAACTTAGTTTGTCTATCCAACAAACTAAGTTTTATGATATAATTATTTTGGCAGTTAAAATGGAAACAGACGGAGGCTCATCCCTTTTGAAATCAAAATCAACCGGAGACCAGGCACTCATTAAAAAAATAAATACATCGATCGTATTGGAATCCGTCCTGACGCATGCTCCATTATCCAGAGCGCAAATCTCTACCTTAACAGGACTGAATAAAGCTACGGTATCTAATCTCGTTCAAGATTTAATTGATAATCATCTTGTGCTGGAGGTCGGGATTGGCGAGTCCAGCGGCGGCCGCAAACCGGTCATTCTCCACTTCAACAAAAATGCAGGCTATGCAATCGGCATAGACTTAGGAGTCAACTATATTCATGGCATCCTGACGGATCTGGAGGGCAATGTGCTGATCGATCGCCAGCAGAAGCTGAAGCTGCGTGATCGCGACCACATTTTTCATGAGCTGTCTGCCTTTATAGAAGGCTTGATCAAACAGGTGCCAGAATCCCCTTACGGGCTGATCGGCATTGGAGTCGGTGTTCCCGGCATAGTTGACGACAATGGCATTATACTGCTGGCGCCAAATTTAAAATGGCATCAAATCGAGCTGCGCAAAAAGCTCGAAGAGCGATTTGCATTGCCGGTTACGATCGATAACGAGGCCAACGCCGGTGCACTCGGCGAACTAAAATATGGCGCCGGACGAGATATAGCTAATCAGGTATACGTCAGTGTCGGCATCGGTATCGGAACCGGACTAATACTCAATAAGGAATTGTATACAGGCGCTTCCGGTTTTTCAGGCGAGCTTGGACATATGTCGATTGAGTATAACGGCAAGCTGTGCAGCTGCGGCAACCAAGGCTGTTGGGAGCTTTATGCCTCTGAGCAGGCATTGCTGGAACAAGCAGCGCCTCTAGGATACGAAAGTCTTGAGGATTTACTGGCAGCAGCAGAAAATAGTGACGAGCAAGTCATCTCATTAATCAAAGATGCTGGCGCTTATTTAGGGGCTGGTATTGCCAACATCGTCAATATTTTTAACCCTGATCTCGTCATTATCGGCAATCGCATGGTGCGTGCCCAAAAATGGCTGCAGGAAGCTGTTGAAGAGTCCGTCGCAAAGCGCGCTCTCCCTTTGCATCGCGAAAGGCTGAAGGTACAATTCGCTGAGCTGCAGGAGCAATCGGCTGTTCGCGGCGCTGCTTATGCTGCAATTAACAAATTTTTTATTAAAATAAAGAGCGAATAGCAAATAGCTCCGTACCTGTTATAGGACGGAGCTGTTTGTTTTTTGAAAATATAGGAAGGTTTAAGTTTTCACCTTATACCTATTCCTATATTTCATCGGTAAACGCGCCTCCTTCGTTAAAGCGAAGGACGGCGGAGCCGTTTATCCTTGACTGCACATTTGCGCTGCAGCTATTGCACGCGATGAACACCGGTTACTGCTGTAACATCGCCTTTAATAATAATTTGCACGTCATCGGTTTTTACTGTTCCGTTGTTATAAAATACAGTGAATCTAAAGGTTGCCTCACCTTCAGGGAGCTTTTGAAAGGAGCTGTCCCATAATTCGCCCTGCCACTTGTATGAGCTGCCTGCTTCATTTTCCATAACTGCTTTAAAGTCAAGAAAGGAAACCTCTACCTTTTCCGCTTTTGTTGCAGTCGTCGTGTTTGTAGTTTCTGCCTTTAACACAAACTGCTCCCCTGCCCAAAACATATTATAGCTGCGCGGAATATCAGCTTGCCCGCTCTGCTTGCGGTTAAATGCTTGTCTATGCTCATTCCAAAGATCCGTATGATGCACCGAACCAGTAATATGAAGCGGCAGAACAGTCATCGTTTTGCTAATTGAAACGGTTGGCGCTTTTCCATCACTTACTTTCAGTACCATCGTCCAGTCGCCAGGATCAAGCATACGGACTGCCGGAGCTGTCGACTCGTAAGGAGCATTAAAAATATAGCTGTAATTTGTTTTTACTCCTTTTGGACTTGTAAGCTCATATTGAATCGTTAATCTATCTTTATCCAGATCATCTACTATCGATTTGAACTGTACAAAATCTCCTTCATATACAGGCTGCGGCTCCCATATAAAATCAGCAGTCGGCGGCCGATTATTAATGACCTGTACGGTTTGGCTCACAACCTCTACATTGCCATTTGGTGTCGTTGAACGCCATTCTATCGTATAATTGCCGTTTGGCATCGCCCCTATTTTATGAGTGTACGACCATTTTTTTGCCCCATATCCAGTTGAACTTATAGTTTTCGAGGCCATATTTATGACCCGTTGATAGGAGGTTCCTTTAAATAAGGTAACGGTAGTTGCGTTAGCTCGGAAGGCGGCATCAGGGTATTTTGTTGTGTGAGCGATAAAATCATAGGAATCATTAACAACAAGAACCGTTGCTTTATTGGCATTTTCACCTTGGGCAAATATTTCACCCTTTAAATGGATTGGCGTAACCACTTTAACCGTATAGGTTTGTGAAGAATTAGAACCCGCAACGGAACCACTTCCTCTTACAGTAAACGTATAATTTCCATCCGGGGTTGTGTTAGGTATCGTCAATACTTCGTCCTGCCACCAAATATCATTACCGTTTTTCCTGCCTGTATAGTACGGCACCGTCTTATTGATATAGCTCCCCATTGAGAGCTGCAAAGATATAGAATAGGGATACCTTGTCCAAAGCTCATAGGCAGTCAACTGCTCGCTGGCAGGCACACTATTTAATGAAAAGCCGCTATACACAGTCTTCAGATTGCTTTTCATCTGAACAGGAACAGCATCCGGCAGCACGTAGGTTCGCTGAATCGGGTCAGACCATTCACCCTCAATATCCTGCGCTTTGTAATCCAATACGTAAGTTCCTGGCGGCAGCATATCTGGAATTTTTGTAAACACTTCACCCGTCCTTTGGTTTTGAAAGCGCAGCGTGCGATCCTGAATGCCTCGGTCAGTTGCTGCTCTCGTAACATTATGATCCAAATCATAGCTCATATCTATCCACGTTGTACGGTACATATTGGCATTAGGCACATAGTCGAAATCCAGCGTTACGTCGGCGATTGGGCGGCGGTGGACAAGCACCTCAACAGCTGCTTCGTTAGATTCGTAGGCATACTGTGCAAAATTCAGATCATTAGAAGGCTTGTCCTTTATTTTGCGATAAAAGATGTACTTGCCTGGTTTATGAAGCGTTACTTCGGATTGATAGGGATGCCAATTGTTATTGTTTTTTATCGATAGAAGCGATTGGCCGGAAAAACTCTCAAGACCAAGTGAATGATCATAATAATCTGGATCATGAGTTATTTGCAGCAAATCAAACTCAACAGGCAGTTCATCATCCTCATAATCAAATGAAGCGCTCATAGTACGGATGGGTTCGCCTGCTAACTTCAGCACTTTTGGAATAGCTGGATTATTTTCCGCAATTTGATCAATGACTGCTTGCATAACGGTCTCCATTTGTCCTTCATTTTTCACATAGCCGTCATGATGAATTTGCTGTTGAACCGCATCTTTGCCAACTACAATCAGCTTGGCATCATGCTTATTCAATACATGCTGCAGATCAGGAAGCTCCGAAATCGTTTGCTCCGTAATATACACTACGTATTTATTTTTGACCGCCTTCATAAAGCTTGCATCGTATGGCTGCCGAATATTTTTATAAATCGTGCCTTTATAGTAACCAATGTAATCGTCATATTCGACCCATTTTTCTTGATAAACCATTCTGGTCCAGTAAACCGTCCCTGAATAGGTAGCCGTCCAAGTACGCGTGCAGGAATAACCGCTCGGCCCCGGCGATCCACAGCTGCGGCTTCCTGGCGACTCTCCCGTTCGGCTCAACGTACCAGAAAATTTGCCATCACTGTAAGACTGGGTCTGAGGACAAACACTTGTACTCGATTGTGATGTTTCTCTACCGTCTTTATCGTAATTAGTCGTCACCGTATTAGAACAAGAACCATTGGCAGTTTTACTGTCTGTTACTGGAACTTCCTTGCCTTCGTCTACCCGTCTTTTAGGATTGCTCACACTTGATAGAGATAAAGTGCCGCTATACCCGTCTGATGATGTGTATCCCGTTGTCGAGGAAGGATAAGATGTGCCTGTATATCTCGTAGTGCTGGCATCTTGGCTATATGTGTAAGTTTTCATATCCCATATGCCAATATTGGCCATCATATTAGAACGTGTGAAATCATTCGTTAGTGTCACACGATTGCCTTTCACGTAATCCGTCGAAACCTGCTTCAAGCCTTTATCCAGCATCAGAAAAACGTCCAGCTCAGCTAATTCAACAGGCGTATCCAAATATAAGTGACTATAAGGAGCGTAATTATCTACCGAAAAATAACCTTCGTAGCGATGTGTTTTATCATCAGCAGTCGTAATGAACTCCATTAATCGTTCTTCATTCGTACCTTCTCTCGCTTCGACTACTATTTTATATTGGCCTAGCTGGTCCAGCACAGGCAGTTCAGTTACATCATCTTCCGTTTCGTAGACGATTTGATCGAAATTCCCGTCATTTTGCGGATCATAATAAACCTGAAGCTTTTTGTAAGCGATGAAGTCGCCATCTGTACTTTGCACATCATAAAATAGCGGCAAGCTGTCCAGCCTGCTAATTTGCTCGCTATATGTGTGAGCAATGATCGCTGGTCTGTGGTCCGGTAAAATTTCAAAATCAACGACATAGGGATCAGAGTAACGAGTTATTGATTTTCCGTTTCCATAAGGAATAACACGCTTGGCGGCCATACTTATTTGATATTGTCCCGGCTCCTTATACATAAACAGCTTTTCGGACAAATTAGATTCGCAGTAACCAGCTCTGCATACTAGAGCAGAATCATTCGCATTTACTAAGCTAAATGAGGTAATTTCAAGCGGTGCATTCGCTTCTGTCCAGACTGAATTGCTCGCCACTGAACGATCGATCGCACGCATCGTCCGATTTTCCTTAAACAGCCCTTCCAGCTGTACATACACTTTTGGCTTCGTTTCATGTACGACTACATGACGAATAAAATGCGATTCCGTCCCGTCGGGCGCAGTTAAAAGCACCGTTACCTTACGTATTCCCTGCTTGTCCTCTCCAAAAATATACTCACCCTTGAAGAATTGATCGGCATTGATTTCCTTTTCGTCAACGAGGACTCGTTTGGAAAAATGGCTGTAATCGGGGGGCGTTTCACAAACTTTGTGAGGTACATATTCCGGCGCGTTTTCGGTAACCGGGAATGGAACGACATCGTACCAATCAAATGGCCAATCTACATTTGGAGTAACATACTGCGGTGGAGAGGGGAGTGTTTCGCACAAATTGGTGCTTCCATTTTGAACGATATTTATATAGCGGGTAGCAGTTGAGGAATTGTTTGTTGTCGCATCTTTATCGACTATGGTTTGCTTAACCATAAACCGCTGGCCAGTATTCGACGTGACGGTTTCATTTGGGAACTTCGAAATAATAAAATCAAATAAGAACTTGCTTACAGCTGCTTGATCCAAATAACCGAGATCCGGTTTCTTCACTTCTGGTATAGCTGGATCGAACTTTTTCGTTGCCTTTGTGCCGTCTGCAATATTAGTAATCTCAAATTCGTAATAATCTGCATCCTTGCCATACGAGTAATCGACATAGCCCAGCTTCTCTTTAGTCAGTTCGGATCTTCGGTCTATCACGATTTCAGGAATGACAGCAAAATCACTAAGCATTGACGTTTTCACCGTTGTCGTTTGAAAATCTACTTTCAATTGGCATGGAGCTTTTGTCATAGACGGATCAATCGGCATATGATTTGCATAGTAGATCACTGCTTCGCCAGTCGTAGTGTATACCCATGCTTTTTCATCTGATTTATCCAGCTTTTCCGTATCGATTTTTAATTTATAGATCGTACTTGCTGTATTGTCTTTGCGCACTACTCCATCTGTCTTTTTATTAGATAAGCGTGTCAGCACATTATTAGTGTCCCGTTCTTTTAAGTCCAATCGCCAATAGTCAATATCTTTACGTGTATAAAATGCCGACTCCATATCACGCTTGCCGAAATGCTCTTCGTCCTGCAGCGTTCCTGTTAACTTTACATCCACTTCAATGAATCGTTCTTTGCCAAGCGGAATAGGCTTGCTGCTGACTGGCGTTACCTCGCAAACGGCTTTATTTTGACTCTTCTCATGCGGCGTTTGCTGCAGCAGCGGGAACGATTGATAAAAAAGAGCTTTTTTAACCGGATGCCAGTGGTACATCATGCCAATGCCTGGCTCCCATACGGTAGGTTCTTGAGCGATGTTCATGAAGTTTCGGACGTCTGTGTACTTATCTTCTTTAGGTAGAACTCGATCTCGATCAGCATAAGAAATTGTTGGTGCATCTCTAAATTTGAAACCTATAGAGCGGTCGATATTTGTTTTGAGAAGCAGAAAATCTTTATCATCTGGACTATTATTAAGACCATAAACTGCGCCTGCGCCACCGGGCTTATATTTATAGTTTGACGGCAAGTTTTTCCAAGGTTCAAATAACCATCGTTTATCAACCGGCTGAGTAGTTACATCTCCGCTATCTCGGATAAAATGATCATTTGGATACAAAGATCCGGATTCGTCATAGCCTAAAAAACGCCACTCTCCAAACACCATTCGTCCATACTCATCGCGATAATTATAGAAATGTCCTTCATCTTCAATAACATTCGCTTGCGCGTCCTGCATTCCTTTTTTATAACTTTGAGCAGTAGCAACCTCTTCAGGTGACCCATAAACAATAAGACCTTTTGGCGGTTCAGTTTTATATGGATTATTTTTTAGTATCCACGTCTTGTAATAAAAATCGGAATTAAACTTAAATCCATTTTCACTACAAGGCTTAACATGCGATGGAATTTCTCCGTCAATGGCTGGATTATAGCCACACTTATTTGGAAAAGTATTAATAGTTTTTGGGGCCGATACTGTCATTGATGCTTCAGCAAAATCATAAATAGGCCAGAATGTTAATAACATCGCTAAAAGCGAGAAAGCTGTTATTATCTGCTTCAATCTTTTACGCAAGCTAGTCACTCCTTTAGTAATACATTTCTAGTACAATATCTGAACCGCTGCTATACATAGAAAAATCTTTCTTATTAAATGTGAAGTACACTTGTTTAGATAGATTTTTTTCTTGAAACTGCATCATCTTTTTAAGCTCCTCGTCTTTATGTTTACCTACAAATAGCTCTAAAATAGCATCAAAGTAACCTTTACTATTGGGCATCTCTTTTGACTTTGGATAGCGAACAATTACTTTTCGATCTGATCCATTACTTACCCCTGTGCTCAATTCCACATGAGGTCGTAAATGAAACATTCCAGTACGTGTAAAATAAGTATAACTTTCATAATCTTCTTGATTGGAAAAAACTCTCATAGTATTACCTCTATCAATTTGTAGATAACCATTAGTAATGTGTTTTTTTCCTAATAGCACTAATTCGTTATAAGTATCGTATTTAAATTTATCACTATACAAAGTTATGTATCCTTCAACTTCTGTATAATACTGCCCCTCCAAATCAGGTTTGTATGGTGTTCGAAAAGACGAATCGCGCAGTCTAAGAACCATTGTCAATGCTTCGGCTCTCGTTACATAACGATGCGGATAAAAATAACCATCGGGATAACCATTCATTAGTCCAGAAATTAATAAACTTGCTCTATATGCGCCGACTTTATCTGTAAAAGTATTAAAGTCTTTTAGACCACTATTATTCCTTACAAATTCCGTATAATTCGAATCAAAACTGCCTTCAAAATGATTAAACCATTCCGCGAGCAAATAGCCCGCTTCCTCCCGCTTAATTTGTTTCCCAAACCGCTTATAATCCTTCGGAAACACGCTATCGAATTCCAACAAGTACGGCATTTCATAAAGCATATCTATGTATGGTTTCGCCCAATACCCTGTCTTAGCTGTCTGAAAATCAAACTGATTTTTACGAACAGCAGCTTTAATTTCACTTAAAAAACCTGGCTGGTATGTGGACAAAAACTCATACCACTCCGGATCAAAAATAGTATAACCATCTACATCTGCAGAAAAAGCTCGCAGCATCATGACAATAAACTGATCCGCTTGTACGATATCATTCGGCCGGAATGTCCCATCTGGAAAGCCATCCACCAAGCCTTTTTCGTAAGCTTTTAATATACTTTCCTTTGCCCAATGCTTCTCTATGTCGTTAAAAGGCAGCTCCGCTTCCTCTGCTTGAACCGTAGTCGTGTAAGGAAAAGCCGTAATAAATAGTGTCAAAGTAAGTAATGCAATCATCATTTTTTTCAAAGCATAAACCTCCTAAGTAATAGAAACTCATTCATTATCCTATTACTTCTATTCTACGTATAAATACCCACTCCTTTGTCATATGTGGGATTTTTAGGCTACTGAAAAGCTCTAGAGTTACTTAAATAGTCCAGTTAACAGACCCAAATCGGAGTGTTCGAGAGGCTGTCCATTTTTTAACGAATCTTCAATGCGCTATTTCACGTAAAATGGTACTTTTTTAAATTCTTACAAATCGTAGAGGCGCTATCTGTGAACAAATGCTCATTTGGCCAGCGTTTTACAGCCAATAAGCATGCTACGATTCGTTACATTTTCAAAACAAGCTTTTTCGATGTAATAACGCTACTAGGATTCGTTACATTTTCAAAGCAAGCTTTTTCGGTGTAATAAGGTTACTCGGGAGACTGTCGATTCATTGTGGATAGTTGCAACAACCAAAAGAAGTGGTGGCCCTGCGATCAAGATTGGGATTCCGACCGCTGTTGTAGTCTAATTTTTATGAATAAATAACCCCTGTAAAGGAAAAAATCAGCCTACAAAGGCGGACGCTGCCGCTTCTCCATTCCCATTCTTGCTCTCCGTTTCCCCTTTCTCATTACTTATCAATAGTTGCCCATAATGCATCGACAGTTTCCTCGGATTCGATAGAGGTTTCCAAAACGAGTTTCTCAACAGCGTATACCATACTTTCTCCACCACCACTTTTTCACTCATTAAAATACTGCTGCAATCGATCAAGTATAACGACCGCTTCAGCACGAGTAACAGATCGCTCAGGTTTGAAGCTACCGTCCGGATAGCCGCTAATAATACTAAAGCGCTGCACTCGCTCAATCGCTTTACTATAATCCCGAAGAGTGACCTGCTGCTCCAAAATAGTCTCGTCCATTTTACTCTTCTTGAATTCAACTTTAGGAATTCTCCCATCGCTGCTCTCATCAGTCAGTTCCAATACAGCAGCTATCATAGCAGCTGCTTCGTCTCTCCTTAGCAGAGATTCTCTCATCCTTTGATCCAAATCCAGCTCAATGCCCAGCAGACTAGCTGCATTAATAAAAGGTGTTGCCCAAACTTTCTGTTTGTCCTTATTGATAAAACTAAATTGCTGTAGGCCTAGCTCTCGGCGTAATTCCTCATCAATTACTTTCCAGCGAAAGGAACGGATCCACTGACGCTCTCCGTGCTGCTTTTCTTCCGATAAAGTTAAGATAAGCATTTTAAGAAATGCTTCTTTTGTAACTGCACGATCTGGAGCAAAATTGCCATTGCCTACACCTGATACGATACCACTTTTTACAAACTGTGAAATCTGTTTCTCAGCCCAATGGTTAGCAATATCTGAAAATAACGGAATATGGTAGGTTACCCCTACATAAGGAGCAGCTTCTGATTCAATAAAAAAGCTATATTTACCTGCTGAGGCGTTATTAACAACATATATAGCCTGCCAACTAACCTCATTGGCCGTCTTTACCGAATCAACTGGCTTGTTGATTTTATTGCTTGTAACTCCTTCTACTTTATAGCCGCTTGGAAATACTAATGATGACAGAAACGGTCCGTAAGAGCTTTCCAATGTAAATTGTACGGTTGCCGCAGAGACGGACAACTCTATTTCTATTAGCCTTTGTTTTTCTGTCGTGTTTTGTTTTTCTGCCGTGCTTTGTTTCTTTTTCACACTTTGATTTTCTTTCAAGTTATTCGACTTTTCGTTGTCTTCAAGCTTTGTCGCTGCCTCAGCAGAGCTGCTGTGAATCTCACTCCCTGCAATAGCCATTATGAATACCATTGCTATAAGTAATCGCCTCTTCTTGTAAATATGTTGTTTCACAATGAAACTCCCCTCCCAGTATTGTTTTAAAAACAAAAAAGCACACCTCCCCTTGATTAAAGGAGAAAGTGTGCTTCACTTTCGCAATTTGCGTATAAGCAAACATTACGATATAGACCAAATTATGTCAAGCAAATATTGGTTTGATTACGATTCACTTTGTACTGCAAGCTTCGCAGGCTTATACTTAAACAACGGCACGAGCAGCATAGTACCCGCCAGCATGAGCAATCCAGCAGTTGAATAAATGCCGACAAGCGGAAAATGAACCTTCAACTGACCTGCAACTAATGTCATAATGACCATCATCCCCATAAACATTGGAGTCAGTACGCCATTGACGCGGCCAACAAATTTTTCTTCCGTCCACTGAAGAATGAGCGTGCTTATGCCAATCTGAATACAAGGGAAACCAAGTCCGCTAATAAACTGCAGCACCAATGTCAGCGGCACGCTAGTTGACCACCCTACGCCAACCATAGTGAGCGAGCTAAGCAGCATGCCTATAGCAAGCAGCTTCTGCGGTGCGACTTTTTTGGAAATCGCCATTACTACGCCACCGCCGACTAGCATCGCAACCCCGTTGACCATTAATAGAAATTGCAAATATTCCTTGGGCTGTCCAAGTCTTTCCATGACGACGAAAATACCCAGCGTTTGCACAATTCCAACTGCAATACCCGCTAGCGCGAACGTTCCGCCCAATGATTTAAGAACGGGGCTGCGCCATACATATTTCAATCCATCGGTCAGATCAGACAAAAATTTGCGATCATTAGCAAACTCGCTTTTATCAATCTCTTTATCCTTCGGAATACGATAGAGCACGACCGCCGACAATAAGAACGCCACACCCATAACGCCTATTGAAATTTCGATGCCAAAATGCTGATAGCTTATTACACCTAATGATGGTCCAATAACCATAAAAATAGCGACTAACGACTGGAACATCGCCATAGCAGGCTGTAATTGCTCTGGACTAATATGCTGCTTGAACAGCTTCATAGCTGATGGCTGTGAAAATTGTGATAGTATGGCAGAAATAAATGTTGCCAGATAAACCATATGCCAAGAGCCATAAGTCAACGTAATAAGAACGACGAATACGGATATGGCAGACAAAAAGTCACACCAAATCATTGTAAGTCTAGGCTTCCATCTATCTGCAAATGTACCTCCAATAAAGGAGAACACAAATATTGGTAAAAACTCTACGAATCCCATCAATCCAACGGCGAATGGATCATTGTTCGTTTTGTCCGTGACAAACATCAAAATAGCAAAGTTTCTTACCCAAATACCAATCTGCAGCAATACGTTAGAAAGCAAAATTGTTTGAAAAAATTTGTTGCGAAATAAACTGCCTGTTGAACTTGCTGTTTCAGCCTGAGCAGACATTGTTGTAACACTCCTATCCTGTCTAAAAAAGTCTTATCATTCAAGAAAAGCTCAAGCTGCTGCTGCGGCTTAATGATAACCTTTAGATTGAAACGGTTGAAGCTTCTCCATCCATTTCTCCTTCAATTTATCTACTTCTCTTTTATAATTTCGTGCTGTTTGTGCGGACTCATGGACGTCAGCGGACAACACATCTTTATAATCATAAAGCAACGGCTGGTCAAAGTGAACCGTCTCGAGGATGAGAAATGAAAATTTTTGCTCGCCAAAATCTTTCCAATCCTGCTGCAGTTGTTTGTTGATATGTGATCCAAGCGATAAAGTAAGCTGTTCTTTATTCCATGCGCTTTGCAAATTGGTGGAGCTTCCGATATAGATGCGCCCGTTTTCTTCATTTTTTATTTGATAGACGCCCATCGAGCGCTTCTGCTCCTGATATTGGGCAACAAGCTCTGCCCGTCTGGCTTTATTATTCTGTTTGGTCATTAACTTTCACTCCTAACTTTTTATCCAATATTTACTGCCGTCATCCTCACGGTCCAAAAATCCGTATTCAATTAAATAACGCCTTAAAGTAACATAATCCTGCTCCGAAAATGGCTTTAGTTTTTCGTTGACATCAGCTTCACTATAAAAAGCACCACGTTCAAAAAAGCTGGAAATATGGCGCAGAATAGCTACCTTACGCTTCTCCTTGCGCGGGAAATTCGTTAACGGCCCGTTTAAGCCGCTTGGAAAATACTGCTTCAGCACTGCATCGTATTCTTCTTCTGTGAGCGCATATCGCTCATCAACTTGTGTTGCCGTACGATGAATCGGCACAAACTTTGGCGCAGATACAGTGCTGGCCTCCATCAATTCAATAATAGCCAGCAGAAGCCGGGCTTGCTTCGCTTTTTCTTTAAGCACAAAACGATGATTGCGAATAGTCGAAGCGCTGCCCTTGCCATAGCTCTTAACGATTTGAGCATCGGTTTGACCAGCAGCAAACTGCTCAATCAGCTCTTTTTGCAGTTCAGTAAGACCCGTCGCTTTTTTATCCATACCTAGCAAAGTCTGCAAAACAGACCCATGGGCTTCCTTAATATGATGCGCAACATACTTTCGCGCTTCGTAAAATTTATTGAGCTGCGGAAGCAGAAACACTTCCCCATCCTCGAAGGTTTCGCCGCAAAGCAAGCAACGATAGCAATTAGTATCCTCTTCAAAAACATAGCCTTGCTTTAATTGCTCCAAGCTCGCTGACCAGAACATTTCATCAAGCTGCATACAACACACTCCATTCCAAACATTCGAAATAAATGTTTACTAAATCAACAAACAAATCATAACATCATCTACTATATTATACACAAAACAGTTTCGAATTCAACAAAAAAGCAAACATTCTCAATAAATGTTTGCTTTTTTTCACTGGTAAGCCCCAACTATTCTATATTGCCATGCCAGTCCATTATTCTCTTTGATCCTTAGGTAGCAAAAACGACAATACACCGATTAACGGCAGGAAGCTGCATGCTATCATGACGTAGGCCATTCCTTGCGAATCCGCAATATTGCCAAGCACGACTGAGCCAAGCGCCCCCATGCCGAAAGCAAGTCCAGTTATTAGACCAGAAGCGGTACCGACCTTACCGGGCATTAGCTCCTGCGCATAAACGACACTTACTGCAAAACCAGATTGCAGAATAAACCCAAGCACTGCAATAGCCGGATATACCCAGCCAAGCGGCAGATACGGAATAATAAGCGCAAATGGAGCTGCGCCCACGATGGAGATTAACATCATCTTTTTGCGGCCAATCCGATCAGCCATTATACCACCAAAAAATGTGCCGATAACACCCGCTGCCATAAACAAAAATAGCGGAACCTGGGCAGCCGATATCGTAAGCTCGTAATTCTCTTTTGCATAAAATTGATAAAAGTTTGTAATAGCGGCAGAATACCAAGAACGGGCAAACACGACAATAAACAAGATCGTTAAAGCAAACATCACAACCTGCTTGCTGTGCAGCGGTTTGCGTTCGACTGCCTTTTTCTTCATTTTGACAGCACCCTCAGCTGCCAGCTGCGCTGAGTACCATGGCACAACCTTGAATAATATCGCTATTGCTGCTGCAGCCAGCAGCATGCCCCAAGCGGCACCGCGCTGACCTAGCGGAACAAAAATAAAAATAGTCATAAGCGGGGCCAAAGCCTGTCCGAAATTTCCGCCTACCTGATAAATCGATTGCGAAAATGCTCTGCGGTTGCCGGCTGCCAAATGAACAACCCGTGATCCTTCGGGATGAAATACAGCTGAGCCTAATCCTATAAACACGACAGATAATAACAGCAGTGCGAAATTAGGAGCAAAAGCAAGCCCTGCCATACCGCCCATGCTGCACAGCATACCTATTGGCAATAGCCATGGCATTGGCCTTTTATCAGATACTAAGCCGACGAAAGGCTGCATTACGGATGAGGTCATATTAAGTGTAAAAGCAATCCAGCCAACCTGGGCATACGTTAAATTAAGCGACTCCTCAAATATAGGAAATAACGCTGCAACGACTGACTGCATGGAATCATTAAGCAAATGCACCGAGCTGATAGCAAAAAGTATCATATAAACCGTTGCTGATTTCACTGCGCTTTGCTGTGGAGCTATTTTTTGATGGGATGACATATGTGACGAGCCGCCTTTCTAATTAAAAACCTACTTGCTGAAACGAATACTTACAGGGCTAACTGCGAACATAAACAAGCCAGTAAATTGAACATAGCATATGATAACTAATCATACAATGCATTTTTTATGCTGCTCGCAACGTACGTTTTGGATTTGCATTTCAAATAAGTAATCTGTTCGGCTTCTTTTTAATATTTTACACTTCACAATAGTAAGTCCATTATGTTATAATGAAAGCGCTAACAATCAGTATTCACATTTCTAAGGGGGAATTGAGATGATGAATGTGGCATTGCAAGAACGGAATGTGTATGAGAATTTTGAGTTAGAGTCGGATATTTTGTTTTTTAAAGTCGGCGTACAGAATTTGGTCAGCTTCCATGGGAGGAATTACAATATTAAAAAGAGAATGTCTTCCGAACAATTGAAGCAGCTAACCGACAACAAGAACTTTTTCGCTATTAGCTCCAGCTGTTTTATTAACATCGGCAAGATCAAATCCATTGCGAGCGGCACAATCTACTTCGGAGCAGATATCTCAGATGCGAAGCGGATATCCGTTAACCGCAGGAAGCAATCCATGATCCAGCAGCTATTTTCCAAAAGCATGGGAATTTCTCAATAATCATTTATAGCATTCAACCGCCTTGCTTCCCGTAACGAAGCAAGGCGGTTGTTTGTTTTGGCAAGCCCTGCTATTCTAGGAAGGAAGCAATTTTACTCAACCGATTCCAGGAGGTCAACCTAATGACAGATAAAGCTATTGGACGAGCATTTGAACAGCCTTTTCATGACGAGGCTGCGGTATGGCTGCAGTGGGCCAATTTTGAAGCGGCTGTGCTGCCTAATATTGGCGCCAATTTGATTGCGTTTCGTGATACATTGAATTCCATTTCTTTTTTGCGGGAGCCTGCAGCTGATCAGATGGACGATTTCCGGGCACGCCCGATTGTACATGGCATTCCACTGCTTTTTCCTCCAAACCGTTACGAAGATGGAAAATTCCCTTGGAATGGAACAACATATAATTTCCCGATAACAGAAGAGGCAAGAAACAATCATCTGCATGGATTTTTCCATAATGCCAAGTTCGATGTGCTTGATTATGGCACAACTAAGACCGAAAGCTTTGTCGTGCTTTCCATATCCGTTCATAAAGACCATCCGATTTATACTTACCTGCCGCATACTTTTACAATCCAGCTTCGCTATTCGCTAAGTGAGCAAGGCTTGTTCCAGCATGTGCAGGTGCGTAATGAAGGCAATGACGCACTGCCATGTCTAATCGCCTTTCATACTACGCTCAACGCGCCATTTGACTCTGCAAGCAGCAGCGATGATTACCGCTTCCAGATGACGATCGGCAATCGCTGGGAGATGAGCGAACGAATGCTGCCTTCAGGTAAATTCCAGCCGTTGCTAAAAGAAGAAGAGCTGATGAAATCCGAAGGCATCTCACCATTCTGGGCGCCGATGGACAACCACTACACCGCTGTTCCGCAAAACGGCCGCAATCAAATGGTGCTGACAGATACTCGTACAGGAATTTCTCTTGTATATGATGTAGGTACAGCATACAAGCAGTGGATGATCTATAATAATAACGCCACGCCTGGATTCTTCTGCCCAGAGCCGCAGACAAACCTGGTCAACGCGCCTAATGTCGATATTGATGCTGATACTGCTGGTGTTGTAAGCCTGGAGCCAGGCGGCATATGGGAAGAAACTGGGCGTTTGTATGTGAAGTATGGCAAGTAAGCTACGTATACATTGAATTATGTTAACATAACAAATGGTCATTCTCATCTATGTAAAACGGTCAGTCGGTAGTGTGCAGGTTTTTTAAGCGACCTGCATACCTCCCCTGGCATTTTTATAGGTGAATATCGAAATGAATTACTCTTTTACATGCCATTTTAATCCTAACAGGATGGGTGGAATAATATTAGAATTTATCCAATTATAATTACAATCCATACTAAGCCTTGCGATTTGTATAACCTCGTTCTCATCGACCTTCATTTTCCAAGGTCCGCTAATTACAACTTTACCTCGATTTATTAACTCAACTGCCTCTTCCCAATTGTATTCAATACCTTTATTTTTCTCTATTTCCTCTAAATACACTTCATAACGTCGTTGATCTTCTATTTCCATTTCATCGTTCCGTTCAGAATCCCATACCTCAACAAATTCAAGTCCTCCTAACTTGGAAGCCAGCACCGCATCTCTAAAATTATCTGTAGCATATATTCTTATACCAGACTCCGGAGTCTTAAACAAATTGCGTGAATTTATTGCCTCTAGCTTAAAATTCAACTTTTTAAAACCCTTGACTCTTCCTGACAGTCTCCTTTCCGGAATTGAACGATCATAATCAATAGCATCCATAACATTAAAAACATTTATAAGCGTAAGCTTGCATTTATCTTGTACAATCTCAGCATCTATAAACTGGACTTCTTCTGCAATCATCTTGCCTAATACTTCAAAACTTTTCTCACTAAACACCAAACTCCCACCACCCATATAAGGGAGATCATAGAATTTCCCTTTTTCTTCTATAGCAAGTTTTATAACATCTGTAATATTCATTGGCTCCCCAACAAAATCGGTAAAAATATCAAAAACTCTATCCCCAACCCCGTAAACACCCCTAGTGTTGTTATCAGATAATACTCTCCAAACTTTCATTATAAGCACCTCATTAAATTTACTAATTATTTCCATAATTACACTACTCATCTCTTTTTACAACACCTTGTTTTCTGAATCACTCTAAATTAAAACGCAAAAAAAATCGCCCATCCAAAGGATGAGCAATTTCAACGCACTTTTTTTATTTTCCGCCTAATTCATCACATCTGCAGTATGCTTCTCACTTTCCATCGCATGAGTATAAAGATCATAATAATGCCCTTTATTTTTCAGAAGCTGCTTATGATTGCCCTGCTCTACAATTTCTCCGTGGCTCATCACAATGATCCGGTCGGAATGAACAATCGTGGATAAGCGGTGTGCGATTACAATCGTTGTTCTGCCCTGGGATGCGATATCGAGCGCTTGGGAAATAAGCTGTTCCGTCTGCGAATCGAGATTGGCGCTCGCTTCGTCAAGAATAAGAATTTTCGGCTTGAATACAAGTATTCTGGCGAAGGATATGAGCTGACGCTCACCTGCCGAAAGACCGCTGCCTCTCTCGGAAAGTATCGTATCAAATCCATTCTCCATTCTCTTTATAATCGGCATAGCCCCGACAAAACGGCAAGCCTCGATAACCTCCTCGCGGGAGATCGTTTCATCAAACATTCGTACATTGTCAATAATCGTTCCAGAATACAAATACGGCTCCTGCTGCACAAGACCAACGATTCGATGCAGCTCTGCCTGCGGAATATGTCTCACATCCACCTTATCAATCTCCACATTGCCTTTCTGCACATCATAGAAGCGGCAAAGCAAGCTGATCAGCGAGCTTTTGCCCGCTCCAGTCGTACCGACGACACCAATCATCTCTCCTGCTGCAATATGCAAATCAAGCGACTTAATGACCGTAATGCCATTGGCGTATGCAAAAGAAATATTGTTAAAATCTACAGCTCCCTTCACCTGCTGAAGGGTTAACGGCTGATTGCCTTCTTTTTCATACTTGGCTGCCAGTTCATCGGTTACTTCCGGCTTAATCGCAAAAACAGACCATATCCGTGACATCGCTACCGTTGCGGATTGCAATGTATTCCACTGTTGGGTAATCGTATTGATGGGCTGGAAAAACTGGCGAATGTACGTAATAAACGCATAAAGCACGCCGAATTCAATTTCATGGCTAAGCACAGCTCTTCCGCCAATCCACGTAACAAGCGCAATCGTTAGATTTGACAGCAACTCGAATGTGCGGCCAAAAATTACGTTCGTTCTAATCTCGCGCAGATTAGCGCTGAAATACGACTGATTTTTTTCAACAAACTGTTTTTCCTGCTCCTTTTGCTGATGAAATACTTGAATAAGATTCATGCCATTTAAATTTTCCGCAACGAAAGCAACCATGCGCGACAATCTCGAACGAGTAAGCTGATACGTCTTTCTCATATAGGAACGGAATAATATAGCGATTGTAAAAATAATCGGCAGCAGAATCAAACAATATACAGCGAGCTGCTCATCAAGCTGAAACATCATAACTAAAATAAAAATAAGCATCAAGCCGTCACGAAACAGACTTAATAAAACCTGATTAAAAAATTGATTCAACGCTTCTGTATCACTCGATACATTCGTTATTAAGCTGCCGCTGGAAACTTTATCAAAATAGCTCATTGAAAGCTTCGAAATATGCGAGAAAAGCTGCTTCCGAATACTGGCAACAATATTTTGCCCTACATATTGCAGCAGGTTACTTTGCAAATAAGTAAATAAAAAGCTCGTCAGCGACAGTCCAAAATAAATAGCGCAAATAATAATGAGCTGCTTATAATCCTGTTTGCCTGCCAATAAATTATCATCAATCGCAACCTTCATTAAATAAGGCTGCAATAAGTCGGATAGAATGGCGATAACGCTGCAAAAGAAAACACCCAGCACCGCTATGCGAAACGGCTTCATATACACGAGTAATGTCCGGAATGCCGGAACATACTGTGCTTTTGCGCTTTCAGGCTGTCCCTTCGTTCTTAAGCCTTCCTGCCAGTTATGTTGCTGAGGCCGCATTATAATCGCCCTCCTTCTGTATCGCGTATAACTGTGCGTATAGGCCGTCTTCCTTCAATAGCTGCTTATGAGTGCCGCGGCCTACAATTTCCCCTTCATCCATTACAATTATTTCATCCGCATGTTTAATCGCGCTTATTCGATGAGCAATAATAATCGTCGTCTTGCCCCGTCTTTCTTTTTTAATAGAATCAATAATTTTGCTTTCCGTTACGGCATCAACAGCACTGACGCTATCATCAAGAATAAGAATTGGCGCCTTCGTAATAAGTCCTCTTGCCAAGCTCGTTCTTTGCCTTTGTCCGCCAGACAGCGTAAGCCCTCTTTCTCCAAGCTTCGTCTCAAATTGATCAGGTAGCGCCACAATATTATCGTAAATCTGTGCCTGCCGGGCAGCCTCCTGCACTTCTTTTAAATCAGAGCTGCGATCAAAAAAAGCGATATTGTCACGCAGCGATGTGCTGAATAAAAAGCCGTCCTGCGGAACATAGCCTATACCTGTGCGCAGGTCTTTGAGCGATAGCTGGCGGATGTCCTCGCCGCCGATAAAGATTGTGCCTGCAGGCGCATCATAAGTGCGCAGCAGCAGCTTCATTAAAGTAGTCTTGCCGCTGCCGGTTCGACCAATAATGCCTACCGTCATGCCAGGCGCAATGTTTAGGTTAATATCCTTTAGAACAGGCGCCGCTGTGTTGCGATAAGAAAAATTCAAATGGCTGATAACAATCGGCGAGCGCTGAAACTCTACTTGCTTCGGCTGCTCCAGTTCTATAATTTCCGAGGTCGTAGACAACAGCTCATTAAGGCGTTCCAACGAGGCTCGCGAGCGCTGAATCGAATTAATGACATTGCCAATTTGCTGCAAAGGGTTCATAAGCATACGAATGTAAAGCGTTAGAGATACAAAATTACCAATTGAAATTTGATTATTTATTGTCAAATAACCGCCAAATGCCAGCGCTATAACTAACGAAATCGTGCCAAGAAAAGGGATTAGCGCCTGAAAAAAAGACGATACGCGAACGAGCCGCAGCTGTTCCTGCCTAATATTATCGACAGTGCCGCCGAAACGCCCGTTCATAATCGGTTCCACTGCAAACTTTTTCGTAACGCGAATGCCGCCAAATTGCTCCTCAGCTGTTTCCGTCATTTTGCCAAGCGCCTCTTGCACTCTACGGGATCGCTGCTTAATAAGAGGACCTAGCGTCGTCACAATAATCGGAATGAACAGAATAGGGACAACTGATGCCAATATTAAATAAAAAGGAATTCCGATAATCAGCATCATCGATACGGTTGACACTAATAGGATCGTCGCGTTAGCCGCCTGATTAATTCCCATCGAAATCGATTCTCTCACAGCGGTTACATCATTCATGAAATAGCTGAGCAGCTTGCCGACGCCATTTTTGGAATAAAATCGCTCGCTCAGGCTAGTGAAATGGCGAAACAGTCTACCGCGTACGATATATTCAAACTTTCTGCCGACACGCATAATGAGATACATGGCAACGCCGTTGAAAATAACATGCCCTACCCCTACCAGAAGAAGCAGTGCGCTGTATTGCAAAATCATGTCGGATGATAGCCCTTCAATGCTAAGCTTATCTGTAAATTGACCGAGCAACTTAGGAAAAAAAACATGAAAAACATTCGCCACCAAATGAAACATGATGGAAAAAGCGTAAATATACCAGGATTTCCGAAAAAAATCGGCCAAAATCCTTTGAGATTTCATATAAAAATCACTTCCTGCTACGTTAAGGTTTAGCTTTCTTCCTCTTCCAGCAGTTCGTAAAGCGAGTTGCGAAGCTGATTCAAAATAAAGCGAAACTGCACGGCTTTATCCCCATCGCTAATAGCCGCCCGCTCCGCCGCCTTTAGAAGATGAAGAAGCTCCCTGCCTGCCGGTGTCAATCGGCGATTTCGTTTATGGCCTTGATGCTGATCATGCTCATCAGCCTGAGCTTCAGCATTGCCGTCTTGCTCTACATGCGCGGCATGCTGCTTTTCCTCTCTTGCCTCAGTTTTTTCGTTTACTTCCTTAATATCAGCAGGCTGCTGTATTCCCTCGGTCGCTTCCGACTCCTGCTGATCCATCGCTTCCCGTTCCTGCTGCAAAAAGGCAGCACCATCCTCTGTAATCGAGAATACTTGCTTGCCGCTTTGCTTCGCAGAGCTTATAAAGCCTTGATCTCGAAGCATCTGAAGCGTTGGATAAATTGTGCCTGCACTCGGTTTGTACAACCCGCCGGATTGCTCCTCAAGCGCTTTCATCATTTGGTAGCCATGCATCGGCTCTTGACTAAGCAGCTCCAGCAAGGCAAACTTCACTCCTCCGCGGCTAAAATATCTTCTCCCTGAAGCGCTTCCTTCTCTTCTTGTTTCAGCATTAACAAATAAACGCTCTTCAGGCAGCCATTGCTGTTCCAGTTGAAACCCTCCTTCCACAATACGATATATCGAATTATTAATATCGTATCCGATATATCGTATTAAAATCAATAGTTTTTTTTACGATTTTTATAAGATTCTCTTGCACAAACAGTAAAAGCATGTCCATTACTTATTCCAATAGCTTTAAGGTATAATGAATACATCACAGATAGGAGGTCATTATTTTGCAGCTTAACCAAACAAATATAAAAACGCAGCAGCCCCCTTACGATCTCAATAAGCTAGGAACTATGCTCAACGAAGAAAATATTTCGTGGAGCTTTCGAAATATGAAGCACATCATGCCAAGGCAAGATATTAAAGCACCAGCAGAAAAATTCCGTTTTCAAGAAAACATGCAGCAAGTATACGATATACACTATGAAGTAGACGGGAAGCTTCTCAGTGTCGGACACTTTTTACAAAAAGTTTTTGCAACAGGATTCCTCGTCATAAAGGATGACAAGATTGTCGCAGAACAATACGTGAACGGTTATACGGAGCAATCTACTGCTCATTCCATGTCAGTTGCCAAGTCTATCGTGTCGGCTTTAGTAGGAATTGCTGTTGACGAGGGTGCCATCAATGATATCCATGATTCCGTAACCAAATATTTGCCTGAATTAATAGGCAGCGGCTATGATGGCACGACGGTTAAAAACATTTTACAAATGTCTTCTGGCGTCAAGTTCAACGAGGATTACTCAGATAAGGATGCCGAGATACATACCTTTTTAATTGATATATTTGGTGAAAAAGCACTGCCAATCCAGCACTATATTGAGGGGCTTACTAAAGAAACAAATCCTGGCGTATTTCAGTATAAAAGCGTCGACACTCAAGTGCTAGCTATGCTGATCGAACGCGCGACTGGTCGCAAGCTCTCCGCTTATTTGGAGGAAAAAATTTGGCAGCCGCTGGGCATGGAGCATGATGCTTATTGGAATACCGACCTTCATGGCACCCCTATCGCATTTGCATTTGTAAATGCAACATTACGTGACTACGCCAAAATCGGCAGACTGTACTTGAATAACGGTCAATGGAACGGTAAAAAAATCATATCTGAGCAATGGGTCAAAGCTTCCATAGAGCCAGATCGTGCTGATCTTCAACCAGGTGCAGCACGCGAATTTTTCGGCTATGGATATCAATGGTGGAAGCCGCTGGGCAGCGACGGTACAGAGTTTATGGCACGAGGAATTTACGGTCAGCATATTTTCGTCAATCAGCGCGAAAATGTCATCATTGTCAAATCCGGCGTAGATCCGACCATTTTTAGCGTGCACGATTATGAAGCGGTTCTTGCTTATCGTGCGATTATTGATCAGTTGAAGTAAAATGCCGCAAACATTTCGCGAAATGTGCCAAAAGTAGTTTTGAGCCATTTTGGGGTGGCACCCACCATTTAAGTATGAAATTTCATATACAATTGTGTTTTTCTGGGCACTTCAGCGTATTCTATATGAAATTTCATATACATTCAGCCATTTCGAGGTGGCACCCACCATTTGTGTATGAAATTTCATATACAATTGTGTTTTTCGGGACATTTCAGCGTATTCTATATGAAATTTCATATACATTCATCCGTTTTCAGGCGGCGCCCGCCAGTTCTGTATGAAATTTCATATACATTCGTTCGTTTTGAGGTGGCGCCCACCATTTGTGTATGATATTTCATATACAATTGTGTTTTTCTGGGCACTTCAGCGTATTCTATATGAATTTTCATATACATTCATCCGTTTTCAGGCGGCGCCCGCCAGTTCTGTATGAAATTTCATATACAATCTTGTTTTTCGGAGCATTTCAGCGTATTCTATATGAAATTTCATATACATTGGGCCGCCCCCGTAACAAACAAAAAGATCGCCTCCCTTGCCTGCTAACATAACAGGGGGAGCGATCTTTTTCCATTTCCAGCATGCTTCAACCTTGCAATAAATAAATGACGACCGTTACCGTAATAATACTGACAAGAGTAGATAAAAAGACGGATTGCGAAGCAAATTCCGGCTCATTATCGAACTCTACCGCTAATAATACACTGCTAAGCGAGGTCGGTACTGCCGATGAAACGATCAGCGCAGCAGCGATCACACGGTCTACTCCTATTGTAAGATCTAGCAAAAATACAATAAAAGCTGCTAATGCCGGACCTGCAACAAGACGTAAGGTAGTAGAAATGCTTACATCTATCAGCTGTGCTTTTTTAATTCTCCAATCCATATTGCCAAGCTGTACGCCTAGCGTAATAAGCGCCGTACCTATAAAGGCATTATATAAATACTCAATAGGCGTCATGATCGGCTGCGGAATCGGTACTTGGAACCCTCGCAGAGCTAAGGCAATTGGAATGACGTAAATAATCGGCATCGAAACAATCGTTTTCCATACCTGTCTCATATCTGCTTTGTGGGCATTCACATTGTATATGCCATATGTGTTTGGTATTAGAGACTGCGCCATCATAATGATTACCTGTACAGCAAGCGTCACAGGGTTTCCCGCAAATGCGAGCTGATTAAGCGGAATCCCATAGTTCGCACTATTATAAAACAATACTGAATTACGCATGGAGCTTTTCATACTCGGCCCATATCCGCGAAGACGAATCACGGCTTCCACAACGGCATACTGCAAAAACATAAACAACACTAAAAATAAAATCGTCATGCCTACCAAAGAGCCTGAGATTTCTGTTGTATATAGCAGTTGAAACATAAACGCCGGTGAAAATAAATAGAAATTCAGCTTAGATAATGTTTTAATATCAAGTTTGAATGCTTTTTGTAAAATGACCCCTAGTAGAATCATGATCCCCATAGGAAGCACATTCGTCAATAATATATGAATAAATATCGTCATGTTTTACTTTCTGTTATCCGCTCCAACAAGCAGCTTCAGTTCAACTAGCAACTGATCCAGCTTAGCATATTCATCTACGATGAAATGAATCTTTGCATTTTGTGTATCCATGCTGGCATGCACTTCTTGTACGGAGGCCATATTTTGTTCTGTCGTCGCTGCAATATGAATCATCTCATCCGCCATTACAGTATACTCATGATGCAATTGATTGGCCGAACTGCCGACCTCGCTTGATTGCTCGCGAGTAAGCTGCATATTGCGATTAATTTTGTCTGTTTGTTCCCTAACCTGTTCCGCTTCCTCGCTGCTTGTTACAATTGTAGCATGCCCCTCCTCAACCTGATGAAAAACAGCTTCGATCTGCGAGCGGATACTTAGCAATATTTGCGAAATTTCTTCTGCGGAATGTCGTGCGGAATCAGCAAGCTTTCTTACCTCGCCGGACACCACAGTGAAGCCGCGGCCATGCTCGCCGGCTCTGGCTGCTTCAATAGCAGCGTTAAGCGCTAACAAATTCGTCTGCTCAGAAATTTGGCTGATCGTGTCAACAATGGTGCTGACCTGTTCGTTCTGCTCATGCAGCTGCTGCATCATCTCTGATGTTCGAGCAATAATAGCACGAACCGTTTCTATTCTATGAGAAAGATGTTCCATTTGCTTACTGTTAAGATCAGTAAGCTGCTCATTCTGCTCGGCATAATAAACCATTTGCTTGGAGCTTTCACTCATTTGTTTAATGCCGGAATCGATTTGCTGCGCAGAATCGTTAATACTAAGCACGCTGCCTGTTTGCTTCTATATAGCAGCTGTCATCTCACGGAAAGTAGAGGTCACTTCTTCAGAGATTCGGCTGGCGGCATTCATTTGCTCCTTTTGATTGCCGCTGAATTCTGATAATACCAAAATAGAAGCTTGCAGCTTGCCAAGCAATGACTCTGCCATATTGCGGGAATTTTGCGCTTCCTGCTCACGATCTGTAATCTGCTTTTGCAGCTTCTGAGTAAAGGTTGCGGAGAACGCCAGCCCCACTGTTGCAAACACTAAATAAAGGAACAAATAAACTAAAGAATCGTTCGGGAAAATCGCTTGACGCAGCATATCATCATTAAAAATATAAGTCGTTAATAAAGCGCTAAGCACACCCGTCAGTATAATCGGTTTATAATCAGAATAAAGCGTTATAATAGCCAGATTAACGTAAACCAGAAAGTATGTGCTTACTATCGGGTTAGGATCAGCTAAAATTAACATAGAAGCGATAATGCTTAAATTGACAGGCACAATATACTTCACATATGCTGTAAGCCAGTTGCGATACGTCATTGCTGTAATGATCACATTCATTGCCCCGCCTACGACTAGCAAAGTTAATACAATGCGCAGGTTTAGCCCAATTGCAAGGTCAGTAATGACCCCTAATGCCAGCAGCCCCCATAAAATCTTAGTAAGAAGCCTGTTGCGTTTATCTAATTCTGACTGCTCTGCCTTCATCCTCAACCACCTGTCCTATTATTGTTACAACCTTCCATATAGGAATATTGTCCTAAAAATTTTATAATAGGAACTATAATTTGGCAATGATTGGACAGGGATATTTTTAAGCACCAAATAACCTCATAATAATGATTCCCGCGAAAGCGATAGAAATGCCTGCCACTTCAGCCTTTGAAAACTTTTCCTTTACTACAAAACGGGTATAAAGCAGTACAATCAGCACACTTGAAGCAGAAACAGCAGATACTAGCCCTGTTTTTCCATGATCAAAGGCTGTCAGCAGCAGCATCATGCCTACTGCATTCGTAATCCCGACACCAAGCCCGACGACAAACGTTTTGCTAATGCTCCAAGAACCCTCCTTGGCAGCTGCTATATAACTGTTGCTGCCCTGGCTGCCGGCCGCCGCCAGCTGCTGCGTGCGCTGCATTTCTGCACGCCTGTCGCGCATCCACCATGCCCCAAAGCAAATGCTGCCTGTAATAAACATGAAAAACATCGTAGGAAACAGCTCTGCTGACAGAATCGTTGACCATTTGCCGGATAAATCATTGAAAGCAAACAATATCATAGCGAGCAATCCCCACTGAGCGCCTTGCAAATTGCGCAGTGTAATATCATTTGAATAACGCACTAACAATATGCCGGATACGATGATGACAAAAGAAATCCACTGCATCACTTGCGGCTGCTCGTTCCAAAAAACAAGTGCTAATATAACAACGAACACAGGCGGCAAAGCAGTAAGAATCGCGACCAATGACGCCTTTCCTTCTGCAAAACCTTTAAACATGCTCGCATTGGCGCCGAAAGAGAACAGCCCCATCATCACACCGACCAAACATGCCGTCGTCCACTCCGACGAAAACATTAGAGCACCGGCAAGGTTAATAATAGCACCGCTTGTAAACGTCCCAAACAATAATAAATTTCGGCTAAGCGGCTGCTGGCTTGTCCAATGATACAAAATGCCTCTAAGCCCGAAACAAAAAGCTGCTAAAATCGAAAACGTAAGCCACATATAGCATTCTCTCTCCCTTTCTCTCTATGAAAACCTGCGCTGCTGTTCCAAAACAATTGCAATTAAGGCTATTAAACGTTCAAAACTTGCAAACTCTTAAATATTACAAAGAGTAAATCGTATAAATGCGCATTTCGAGCTTCATACAGCAATAAAACCACGACTGCAATACTTCTTCAAAAGAAGAAGCATTCACCATCGTGGCCACAATCATAATCACTGCTATTAATCGTGACTTACATGCTGCAAGGTAAGCAGAAATATTTGCTCGACATGATCATCATCCAAAGAATAATAGACGGTCTTGCCGACCTTTCTCCGCTTCACAAATCTCATATTGCGCAGCAGCCGCAGCTGATGCGATACGGCCGATTGCCCCATCCCAAGCACCTGAGTCAAATCATGCACGCATAGCTCACATTGCAGCAAGGCATGTACAATTCGAATACGTGTCGGATCGCCCAGCGTCTTAAATAAATCGGCAAGCTCAGTAGCAACGCTGTCTTCCACTAATTTGCTGCGCACCTCAGCGACATCGACTTCTGTGCCTGCGCAGGAATCGTCGCAAGCGCTGCTCAATAAGTCTTTTTCCATTTATCATCCCACCATTGCATGTTCATGTACATCATTATAGCATTGAACTAACTTTCCCGGCAGCCTGTCCAGCCTTTATAATATAAATAAAGAACAGATCGCCGACCGGCAATATGCTATTTTATGCTAAACTTCAAATATCAATGTAACACTCAGGAGGAATCCACCAATGCTGACTTTAAAAGAAAAGCTGTACCTGCTGCAGCTTCTAAAAAAAGAAAAGCGCAAGCGCTTCTGGAGCTTTAAAAAAACCGATCCCGTTCATCAGCAGCTTACTGAAAAACTTGAGCAAATGATTCGCAATGAGCAGGTAAACAAGGCTCATCTTTAAGCAAATACTTAGCTTAGGCATTCAATAAAAGTCTAGAATATTGATCCAGCTATTAGTCTTGCTGCAGCCTAAGCTTCCTTTTCACTCAATTGCTCCCTGCAGAAAGCTTCTACCATCGCCAATTCCTCTTCCTCCATATCAAGCGCAATATATTGATTGGTTGAAGCATTTAGAAACTCATACTTTGCAATCGTTATTATGCCGTCCTGTACAGCAGCAATTACACGCAAAACTACGCCAGACTCTTCATAAAGCTCGTCCTCTTCATCGATTTGCAGGTCGAGCATAAATTCATATCTTTCTCCAGCAATAATACCATAAGGGTCTTTTAATTGCTCTATACTGAATTCGGTAATTTCAAACATAAGTAATCCTCATCTCTAACTTTAATGATGTGATGCAAAGTAATCGAAAGGGATGTTACTACGATCAAGTTTGGGATTCCGACCACTGTTGTAGTCCAATTTTTTTGATGAAATAACCCCTGTAAAGGATAAAATTGGCCTACAAAGGCGGACGCTCTCGCTTCTCCATTCCCAAATCTTGCTCTTCGTTCCCCTTTCTTTTTGCTTGCCAATCGTGCCAACAATTAATCGACACCCTCCTGAGAAGCACTATGTGGCCAAATTCGGCAGTCCAGTTTCTTTTTGACCATACAGTTTTACTCTCAACTCCCCTACTAAAGGGATTTCTTGTACTTAGATTTGCCATTTTCGATATTTTTTTAAATCTAAATGGATTTTATGTAGTTAGATTGAGCAAATCTAGCCAAAAAGCAGAAAATGCTCGAGACTAAGTACATGTTTTCCCTTTAGAGCAGCATATTTACCTAAAAAGCCTAAACTAGATGCACAAATTCCACTTAGATTAACCAAGATACCTACTCGCACCGCAATTTTACCAAGGCATTTTCAAAAAAACAGTCTGGAGAGTGCGGCTCTCCAGACTGTGATGCTTATAAATGAACCTACATTTGACTAAGCGTCTCAGTAAGTACAGGAACGATTTGAGATTTACGGGAAACGACGCCTTTAAGTACAGCTTGTTTGTTTTCAAGCGATACGTTGAAAGCTTTCTCCACAGCAGCAGCTTGAGCTCCCAGCGCTAGGCCAATAGAATCATTGTTCAAAATGTCAGTTACGACAAGCAAGAACAAATCCAGCTCTTTCGCCGCGATTTTCTCATTAAGCGCAGCTTCAAGCTCAGCTTGACGGCTAAGCACATCATTCGTATCCACGGCATTAACCTGAGCAATTTCTACTTTATAGCTGCCCATTGCAAATTCCTTGGCATCGATCGTAATAAGCTGTTCGATCGTTTTGTCGCTAAGGTCAGCGCCAGCTTTGAGCATCTCAAGACCGTAAACTTCAGCATTAACGCCAGCAATTGCCGCCAATTCCTTCGCAGCTGCTACATCCTGCTCTGTGCAAGTAGGTGACTTAAATAACAATGAATCGGAAATAATAGCGGAAAGCATAAGTCCTGCCATCTCTTTGCTTACAGAAACGCCGTTTTCTTTATATAGCTTGTTCAATATAGTAGCCGTGCAGCCAACAGGCTCAGCACGGAAGTATAACGGACCGCTCGTTTCAAAGTTAGCAACTCTATGATGATCAATAACTTCGATTACTCGTACTTTTTCAATGTCGGTAGCGCTTTGCTGACGCTCGTTATGGTCAACCAGAATAACTTCATTAACCTCTTCGGATACAAGCTCCACATAGCGCGGCGCTTCCACTCCAAAGTAGTTAAGCGCGTATTGCGTCTCGCCATTAACGTCTCCAAGCCGTACAGCTTCTGCTTTCATGCCGAGCTTGCTCTTAAGGTCTGCATATACAAGTGCAGAAGTTATCGTATCAGTATCCGGATTTTTGTGTCCAAATATAAGTACTTTTTCCATTATTCAAGTGCTCCTTACGTTTTATAAATTTAAGTACACAGCTTCTAACTGATTTTCTACCCTTCATTATAACCTCAAAATATTATTATTCCTACTAGTTCAGCCAAGAAAAACACCTTAACACTTCTTGCCCGTAACAGATTTCCTGTTTTTTTATTTTAAAATGAGTTGCGTTTGCGATATTGCAATGGCGTGCAGCCTACCCATTTTTTGAACTGCTGAATAAAATGTGACGGAATCGGCCAACCTACCCTTTCTCCAATCTCTGCTACAGACAACGATTCATCCATAAGCAAATGACAGGCTTCCTTGCTGCGCAGCGCAAGCAAATATTCTGTAACGGTATGACCAGTCTCCTCTTTGAATAGGTGTGAAATATAATATTTGGACAAATGCAGCTCACTAGCCAATCTTTCCAGCTCAAACGGCTCGGCATAATGCTTTTCAATCCATGTCAAAATCGCTTCTGTATGGGACATCACTCTAGGCATTGTGGCTTCGATAGAAATAGCTAATGTAGCCATCTCTTGCTGCAAATATTGGAGCAGCTGAATGACGAGCAGCGCGTAATGCTCCTGCTGCTTATCTCTGTCCCGCGTATGATGGTTTTCAAAAAACAAAAGATTTTCTTCAATCGGATACCGACTTGCCATGCCAAAAAATGCTTGCTGAGAAAGCTGACCTTTCCACAAATACATCAGAACCTGCTCCAGCTGTTTGTATGGTTTAATGTATGGCAGCAGCGCGATCGGATCAAATTGAAATACGCTTCTTAAGTAAGGATCAACCGTAGTATTCATTGCACGAACATGATGCAGCTGGTAAGGCTGGAAAATAAACAAGGAACCCGGCTCCATCCGGTATACATGCTGAGGAATCGTCACTGAGCCGTTCCCTTCATGAACAATTAGAAATTCAATACCGCCGTGCGTATGGAAGTAACCTTTATAGTTAATTTCTGCTTCCGTAAAAAATTTCCCGTGAAATGGATTATCCTGAAAATTAATTGTCTCAAGCCTGTTCACAGTACCCCTCCGTCCAACCGCAATATAACTACATTTTAACACAAAAGAAATGAACTTTATTTGTGCATTTTTTGTTAAGCTTAGACTAGATTCAAATATGGCATAGGAGAGATGTACGATGTGGAAAGCAGCAATTGAAGACGCAGTTGTAAAAACACGCAACAATATTACTCGCTTCAAAGATCAATATCCTCACGTCAGTGAAAATGATGTCTATCATCTGAACCCAAATAACGAATGGACAGATGGATTTTGGACAGGTTTGCTTTGGCTATGCTATGAGTATTCGAAAGATGAAGTATTCTTGCAAGCTGCCAATAAGGCAACTGAAAGCTTCCGCGAAAGACTGGCGGCCAAGGTTGCGATTGATCACCATGATATTGGCTTCCTATATTCCTTATCCTCCAAAGCGCAATGGATGGTGCAAAAGGATGAGTCTGCGAAAGAGCTAACGATTGCTGCAGCTGATCACTTGATGGGCCGCTGGCGCGAGGAATCGCAAATTATTCAAGCTTGGGGACCAAAAGGCGACGCTGACAATGGCGGACGCATCATTATAGACTGCCTAATGAACCTGCCTCTTCTATATTGGGCTTATGAGCAAACCGGCGACCGTAAATACTATGAAGTTGCTGTTAAGCATGCAGAGAAAAGCCGCCGCTTCCTTGTTCGCGGTGATGACTCTTCCTACCATACTTTTTATTTTAACCAGGAAAATGGAAATGCGATTCGTGGCGGAACACATCAAGGGTATCAAGATGGTTCTACGTGGACTCGCGGACAAGCTTGGGGAATTTACGGCTTTGCACTTTCCTATCATTACACAAAAAATCCTTTGTTCCTGGAAACATCGCTTAGAATGGCCCGCTATTTCCTAGAGCGTTTACCAGAGGACAATGTGGTTTATTGGGATTTTGATGTTCCTGTTACGCCGGATACGAAGCGCGACAGCTCAGCATCAGCAACGACAGCATGCGGAATCTTGGAGCTGCTCAAGCATCTTCCAGCAGATCATCCTGAGCGTGCATTCCTTGAGGACGGCGTAAATCGTTCTATGAAGGGTCTTGTAGAAAAGTATTCCACAATGGGCAAGCCTGATGCTCAAGGCTTGATTGAGCGCGGTTCTTATCACGTTAGAGGCGGAATATCGCCAGACGACTATACAATCTGGGGCGATTACTACTATCTAGAAGCTCTAATGCGTCTTGAAAAAGGACATAAAGGCTACTGGTACGAGTAAAACTGGCAGGCTTCAGTAAAAAAAGGCAATCCCTAAGTCATGAACATGACGGGATTGCCTTTTCTCGTGCGATGGCAACTTGGTCTAAGATTCCGCCGCTGGGAACATGCTTTATTTGTGCTTATAGGACACTTATTCCGTTATTTGCCTCAAAACTGTATTTCGGGGATTTTCACGGACACTCATTCCGTTATTTGCCTCAAATTTGCTGTTTTCGGATTTTCACGGACATACGTTCCGCTATTGGTACAATTTCCGGCTCTTTCCTTGCATTTTTCGAGCAATAGCGGAACGTCTGTCACTATTAGCGTGCAGATAGGGCCATATGAGTACAATAGCGGAACGTCTGTCCAGGTTACGATTCTTTTATTTGCAGCAGTTTCCAAAGGACCATAGCAGTTTCTGACCTTTTGGCACTGCTTTTTGGCGCAAACTGACCGCTGCCTTTGCCCTGCATGATGCCGAGCGAAATGGCCTCAGCGACACCTTCCCTTGCCCAATCCGAAACCTCATTACTGTCTTTAAAATCTTCTAACAAATCAAAGTCCCGTTCTGAAGCAGCTTGACCTGTCATTGCAGCATAGGCACGTACGATCATAATCGCCATTTGCTCACGGCTGATCGGCGCACTCGGCATAAAGCGTTCAGGCGTAACGCCCTTTATGATGCCTGCCTCCGCTGCCGCGGCAACCGCCTCCGCATACCAAGCTCCGCTTGGCACATCTTCAAACCTGGCAGCGCCGGCAGCCTTCAAGCCAAATGCCCTTGTTAACAAAGCAGCAAATTCCGCGCGTGTAGTCAGCGTATCCGGCTTAAAGCGCTGTTCATCCACTCCATCGATTATATGCTTAGCCGCTAAAACTTGGATGGCACGGCCAGCCCAATGCCCAGGCGCAACATCCGCAAAAGAACGGTCCAGCTCCAAGACTGCGTAAATCCCTGTCTGCTTCGCTTCGTAGACCATTTTCCGCTTTTCCTTATCCAGCTTTCCTCCAACATACAGCCATTTGCGGCTTTGATCATCCCAATAATAGATGCCAAGCAATTGTTCATCAATATGATCGGTTGAATATGAAAAGGCCAGTCGCACTTCGTTGGACAATTGGCCGGGATCATCACCTGCCGGCGCTTTTACTTCATACATCTCTCCCCCAAAGGCGAGCTTGCCTGCTCTCGTCATTCCTCCTGCCAGCAGCTGCAAAGCTTTAGCATGCTCAAGCTTTATAACGACAGGTTCTTTTTCGCTTGCTCCATTAGATCCGCCAATAACTCCTGTTCCTTCTGAGCCCGACCCAGGCGGATTGCCTCCGCCGCCAGGTTCTTCTGAATCGGTCTCCCTCACTAGTGCAGCCTTTCCCCATAATCCTCGATTGGTTGCGTTGGAGCTTGTGCCGTTCCATATATATTGCCGCTTGCGGTTAACGCCATCCTCGCTGTCATCGAAGCCGAAATCAAACCTGAATGAGATGCCTTCCTCCGGCTCAATCTGTAAAGCTTCCCACGGTATCGCCGCTTCAAGCATATAGCCAGGCTCATCTTGTTTTGGTGTTACTTCCATTTGCAGCGGCTTTTGCCTGCTGGAATTGAACCAGCGCCAATACGGTTCTGCATTCTCAAGCGCTGCGCTAAAAATAATTTGGCTGTCATAAAATAGAAGCGGTCCATGCGTTGTCATATCGTTCGGTCCAAAGAACAGCTCGACGCCGTCGCCCTTCCATATATTCGCATCGCGGTAATTGTTTTTCATCGGCGTAGGATCATCGACTTCGGCAAGCATATACAAGTTAGTCTCATCCCATGCAAAATAGAAATCTGCTGTTATCGCCTCTCCCCCGGAACCGCTTACAATATTAGCAGCTGTTAGCGTCGTTTTTTGCGCTGAAGATAAGAAGCTGCTTGCATCCCCGTTGATCGGGATAGGCGTGTCTGTGTAAGGAATATCCATCGTATAGGCGCTTGGCTCCCTCGGCGTATCGCCAAAATCATAATAGTAAGGCTCCTTTAGGCCGAGCATGACGTCATAGATTTGATAATTCGTTTTCATGACTTCTTCCAGAAATATTTTATAAGGACGATCGGCAACATTGACGAGCCCAAAATTGTATTTTTCGCCATTAAAGCCTTCATTCCAGCGGCCTGTCGCCGCTTGATCCAAATAAGAAAACCACTGCGAGCCGACTACAAACCCAAGTGAAGCCGCCCCCTCCACATAGTTACGGTAGCGCAATCCCCTTTCCTGCTGATCAGCTACCAAAATTGGCGATGTGAGGCCTTGCTCTGTCGTGCCAAAGCCCCATTCCGTAAGCATTATCGGCTTGCCGCCTGATGCCTCATGAACATGGCGCAGCATTGTCTTATCCAAATTTTTGGAATAGTGGTTTATGCTGATAACATCCATATAACGGCCTGATGCTTCTGCCAGCCATCCGCGCAGCTTAGGATTGTTCGATGGCGTCGTCAGCCAACGATCGCCTATCAAAAGATGATTGGAATCATATTTGTGAAATATTCTCGCTACTGTCCCATAAAAGCTATCCAAATAGTATTTGAAAAATGCCTCGATATCGGCCTGCGCTTGCAAAGTATCAATAAATAACGGGGCTTCCTTCATTTCTTCAAAGCTTGCAAAGTCTGCATTCCAAGCCTCATTAAGAGCTTCGATCGCGCTGTACTGCTCCTCCAGCTTTTCCACGAAGCGTCCTTTTACAGCAGCCTCGCTTGCTTTCAGCTTCGGAACTTTGGCTATAAATTCATGATAATGGTATTCATTGCCGAGAAAATACCCGATAATCAGCTTATTGTCTTTGTTCTGTGGAAGCAGGGCGCTGAAAGCTTCATCAAGCTTATCCTCTGCTCCTTCGGCAAATATATCGAAGATTTTAAGGCCAGGTATTTTTGCCCATTCCATGCTGCTTAGCGGCAGAAATGCAACATACGGCGCGCTGAATTCATTGGCTGAAGTTGTTTGCGACCAGCCTCCGACACTGTTGAAGCCCCATTTTCCCAGCCTTGACCAGCTATCCTCGAAAAACTTGCGTGACGTATGCGGCTCGCCGTATTTCTTAATCCGATTTGCCAAATAGTAAGAGAAATAGTCCTTGGCATTTAAAAACGCAGACTTGTATTCACTATTATAAGACGGCAGCCATTCAAACACTTCTTCCCTTCCTGTAACTAGCGTATAGGAATCATTTGGCTGCAGGCCGTTGACCGCCATACTGAAAAATGCATTCCCTTCGGGAGTTGCCATAATGGTGCGCGATCCGGATTGCTGAATGCTGTAAAAGCCTGTAGCATCCAGCCCATACTGCTCCTTGCTGTTCTTCAAACCTCCGTATGGATCCCAATCAGGTGCAGTGAGACTGCCGTAATAAGCAGCGTCAGCTGCCACATCATCTAAAAGCTGCTGTTCATTCGTAATTTTTTCTGGAAAATCAGATGTGATGACTTGGCCAAATCGATCGACAGCAAGATTGCCTTGAGCGTAATACGTATAGCTTTTTACGGCGCTTGGTTCCATGCCTTCTTTTTGGGCGTAGGCTTCCAAAACCGTCTGCTCTGTAAGCGACAGCGGGCCTGAATACAGCAAATATTCCGAATCCGCAGCTGTTTTATAATAGATTTGCGCCCCTTCGGTAGCGCTCGTTAATGTTACGGTAAGCGGAGTGCTGCCAATAATACCGTCTGGCGGATCAGCTGTAACGGAAGCCGTATTCGTATTCAGCATTACTTTTGAAATTTGCGGCGTCCAAGCTTTCTCCGTACCTTTTACTTCGATTTTCAAATAATGCGTTCCAGCAGGAAGCTCGAAGCTTTCGTATAGAAACTGCTGCCAATTGGAAACTGGCTGGCCAACGGCAGATACGTTTGGAGTCAGCTCCGTGTATGAAATACCGTCAGCGGATACTAAAAATCCGTGCTGCTCCATTGACAGGCTCGTTAGAAAAAAGCTGCTGACCGCGAAGCTTTTAAGCTCATATGGAGTATGATAAACCAAATAGCCCGGATCAATCGTATTGCGAGTCATTCGAGCTGTATCGCCGCCGAAATAGTGGGCATCCGCTGTTTCAATACGGGCGTTTTTACGATCAAAGACGAGACTGAAATTATCTAAATAATCCGTCATGCCTTCTACAGCCGCTGCCGCTGCCATTCCCCCGTTAGGAATCGGGACGATTGCCGCAGCCAGCAATGACCATACACATAGCATTGCAGCTAATGTACGCATTTTCATCATTTAGCCTCCCTTGAATTTTCATTTTCGCTAAGCCGCCTTATACAGGCGGCCTGTCTATTACATGAATTATTTGCCCATTTGCTGCTTTAACACATCATAAATATCCTTGGCTAGAAAGGCGTTGGCGCTGTCATTTTTGTACCAGTTTTCAAACCAGTCCTCCACTTTCTTACCGTCGCCTTTATTCCAGGTATCCATTGCATCCTTCATCGCCTGCTCTGGCGTATACCCCTTGCCGCCAACAACAGCCTTCACCCAAATATCATCGATCGGCTTCGTTAAATTAGAAGAGATTAAATCGAGATCCTTAGGCAGCTGAGGCATATGCTCAGGGTGAGTAATTTCAACATAGGGCTTGCTCGTATCCAAATAAATTTGCTGTGCAGCTTTATACATTTCGAGCCCTTCCGCATGAATGGGATTGGATGCAGGATCAAAATCAACCTCTATCTTGCCGCACTTATCATCCGGCAGAAAGGATGTCATCATTTGCAAATCGATTGACCAGGAAACTTCATTTTTAGACTTTTCCATATCGGCAGATTGCGGACAGCCATTGGCATTCAAGTTCCAGTGCTCGCCTTCATTGCCGTATTTAAGCGTTCTGGCCGTTTCCGGCTTCACAAGAAAATCGATATAATCCATTACGGCCTCCGGATGCTTTGCTTGCGCGTTGACAAACGCTGTAGCTTGAACAGGATTAGTGAAAGCCGGGTTGAATTTGCCTGCTGGGCTTTCCGGATAAGCGATCGGCACAACCTTGGCGTTCGGATCATTTTTCTTCAAGCTCGCGAGCTCATTGTTAACGAAGCTGATCCAGTTGATTTGAAGCGGATAAATGCCCAGCTTGCCGTTAATAAAATCCTGCTTCGCCTTTGCCCCATTATTGTCATTCAAATAATCGCGGTCAACGATGCCTTCTTCAAACAGCTTTTTCTTAAATTCTGACATTTCTTTGAAATTTTCCCAATTCCGCGTTAGCTTGCCGTCCTCAACTACCCATCGTGTCGCTTGAAATATTTGGTCGATTACAAAACCGGACTGAAAGCTGAGCGCGATTCCATAAGTATCCTTCTGTCCATTATCGTCCGGGTCCTGCTCGGCAAACGCCTTCGCTACCTCGTAAAGCTCCTCTGTCGTTGCCGGCACTTTCAAATTCAGCTTCTCCAGCCAATCCTGGCGAATAAGCAAAGTATGAATAGGAGCAACCTCGTTCAAACGGGCAAATTCATATAGCTTGCCGTCTGCTTTAAGCCCAACCTTTTTAAGTACCGGATATTCCTCCAGCAGCTTCTTGTATTCGGTGCTGCTGCTTTCAATAAGCCCGTCAATCGGCATCATTTGCTTCTGCTCATAGATTGGATTTTTAATATGCGGCGCTACTTCAAAAATAACATCCGGCGCACTGGATGATGCGAACAGGACATTCAGCTTCTCTCGTGATTCCCAGCGTGGCACCGCGACAAACTTCACATTGTGCGGACCGTTTTCGTTAATCCATTTTGTCCAGCGGTTTTCCTCCACTGTCCCTTCCGTTTTAGGCACATTACCCCGATCATACACGGTAACTGAAATATTTTGCTTCTCCTTTGGCTTCTCCGTTGCCTGACTGTCGTCAGTTGATTTCGGCTGGGTTGAACTAGTGCTGCCAGGCTCAGTATTACTTGGGGTATTATTGCTGTTAGACGAACAAGCAGCAAGCAGCACTCCCATTACCAACAACGCGCAAACAGCAGAAAGCTTCCATTTTTTCATTAGTGTCATTCAGAATACCCCTTTACAGATATGAATTTTCTATCCTTTAATAGAGCCGATCATAACGCCCTTGACAAAGTATTTTTGAAGAAACGGATATACCGCCAGCATCGGAATAATAAGAACCATAACGCTGGCAGCCTTTAGCCCTTCCGGCGTAATACTAGCTGCATCGTCCGGTGAAATATTGACCATTTCCTGCAGCACCGACTGCTGACGAATCATTTGCTGAACAAGTACAGTCAAATTGTATTTATCTGTTTCATTCATATAAATAATGACGTTCATAAAGGCATTCCATAAGCCTACACCGTTGAAAAGCGTAATTGTTGCCAGTACAGGCATAGACAGCGGCAATATAATTTGCAGCATAATTCTCCACTCACCGCAGCCGTCAATCCTGGCAGCATCGTCGATTTCGTCGGGGATATTGACAAAAAAGGTGCGCATGACCAGCACATTGTACGTGCTTACAAGTGCCGGAAGCCAGATAGCCCAATACGTATTAATGACATGCAGCTCCTTGAGCACCAAATAGGTCGGTATTGTCCCGCCTGAAAACATCATGGTAAACACCATGGCCAGCATAAAAAATTTACGGCCTATAAAATATTTTCGGGATACCGGATAGGCGGTTAGTATCGTGCATGCTACCGACAGCAACGTGCCGATAACCGTAATAATCAAGCTGTTATAAAACGCATCGACGATTCTTGTGCCACTCCATAAAGCAGCATAGGATTCCAATGTCCAGCCAACCGGCCACAGCGATATGCGTCCTGATGCTACAGCATGTGTATCACTAAGCGACAGCGCCATAAGATGGACGACCGGCAGCAGGCAGCTGAGCGCAACTAACAGCAAAAAAATATAGTTGATCGCGTAAAAAATCTTTTCTCCTGTTGTTGATTTCATAAAGCTCCTCCTGACGTTACCATAGTCCCTGATTGTATTTACGAGCGATGGTATTAGCTAGGATGACTAGCATAAATCCGACCAGGCTTTCAAATAATCCCATGGCTGTCGTCAAGCTGAACTGGCCTCGCTGAATTCCGACAGTGTAGATATACGTGCTGATTACGTCAGCTACCTCGGATACAGCGCTATTTTGCAGCATATACACCTGATCAAAGCCGACATCCATTACCTTGCCGACATTGAGTATAAGCAGCAGAATCACAGTTGGCGCAATGCCAGGAAGCGTAATATGCCAAATTTGCCGCCATTTGCTCGCTCCATCCATACTTGCCGCTTCATACAGGTTAAGGTCGATGGCCGTAAGCGCCGCCAAATACAAAATGGCACTAAACCCCATTTCCTTCCATACGCCAGATCCGATAAAAATAAATATCCATGATAGCTTTTCGTACAAAAACGGGTATGGCTTGCCAAATAAAGCGGTTATCCATTTGTTAATCGTCCCTGAATCTAGAGCAAATAAAGATACGATAATGCCCCCAATAATAACCCAGGACAAAAAGTGCGGCAGATACACGATCGTCTGCACGGTGCGTTTAAACCATGACTTTCTCACTTCGTTAAGGAGTATCGCCAGCACGATTGGCACCGGGAAACCAATCAATAGGCTTAACACGCTTAAAACTAGCGTATTACGAATAATGTTGAGCGTTTGTGCCTGATTGAACAGCAGCTTGAAATTGTCCCAGCCTGTCCATGGACTTCCGAATACGCCGTCTGTCCAGTTATAATCCTTGAATGCAATCATAAGCCCGCCCATTGGTGCATATTTGATTACGATAAAAAACAATATGGCCGGCGTGAACATGATAAAAAGCGGGATATTTTGTTTCCAAAGCTGCTTTTTCCATGCACTGCGCGTCTTCGAAGCCGTTCCTGCTCCGCCGGCTCTCCCCAATTCCTTCTGTTCCGCCGTAGTCATCGTCCCCTCCTGTCTTTTCTACTGCTCCTAGCAACGCAGCAGTAACTGTTGGTTGTGCTTACATGATTAATAGTAGAGTTTTCTTGCCATGGGCGCCTTGAATATCTAGCCACAAATCTATAGATTTTTGACATACAGTGGAAAGGAGTGATCTTGCGCAGAATACAGCTGGGAGCAAGAAAAAGGCTGAATCTATTGATGCAGCCTGCGGAATTCGGTTGGAGACACATTTTGTGTCCGATTAAATACATTGGTAAAGTAATTTGGATCGTTGAAACCAACTGCCGAAGCGATCTCAAACATTTTCATGTCAGTATTACATAGCAGGAGCTTCGCTTTTTCCATGCGTACCTTCGTCAAATAATTCGTATAGGTTTCGCCGGTTTCCTTCTTAAAAAGCTTGCTGAAATAAGTGACGCTCATATGAAACATCTCGGCTACAGTGCTTAATCCACACGTTTCCATATAGTTTTGTTCGATATAATTCAACGTTTTGTCAATGACATTATTGTTCATATTCGCTTGCCATGTCTGGAAGCAGGCTATGAACTGCTTCGCCAGCTCCTCAGCCCATTGCAGCAGCTGATCTGATGTGCTGAACAGCACAATCAGCACGCCGCTCATCACAATCGCTGCCAGCCCGGAAACTAAACTGATGTTAAGCAGCACCTTGCTTTTGCTCTGGAAGGACTCTAGCGACGCCCGGCTGATAAGTGTAAACTGATTAGCAGTTGAGTGATTAACCGCGTATAAAAATCCCCCCTTCTCCTCTTTGCGGACAAACACGCTGCTGGACAATACCGGCATATCCGGCAAGAGCGATTCGTCATCGTCGGAATAAAGCAGCTGATTTCTTTGCTCGAATAAATAGACCTGAGAATCGGTCCCTTTCGTCAAATCATATAAAGTTTTAGCAAACAATCTTTCGTCAATTACCATAACCAGCAAACCGTATCTTTCCAGTGACCGGTTATTTTTCATCCAACGGGAAGCAATAATAAAGTCTGTCTTTTCATTCTCGTTAAAAGGCGAGACGATTTCCCTTTTCAGCCAGATCAACTGGCCGTTTGACTGCTCCACATTGCGCAGCACATCTTCAAATATTGCAGGCTCAAGCTGTCCGATTTTCTCATTCATATGACCAAAATAGTAATTAACTCCGTTCAAATCATAAAAATAAACGGACTGAATATAAGGCTCGTCCAGTTTAATTTGGCGGAGAAGGCTCTGCAGCTCTTCATGCTCTAGATAATTATCGAAAAGGTTGTCACGCTTTGTCATTAAATTCGTAACGACCTTCTCTATAACACTATTAAACACAATGCTGTTGGAAATACGGTAGATTTCCTGTATACGCAAGTCCAGTGTAGACATAGCCTGCTCATTAGCTTTGCCGTACTGCTCGCTAACCTCTTCCTCAAATAGCTGAAGATGCGTTCGATAAGATAAAAAACCTGTAATCGAGCATGAAAACAATATAATGCAGGATAAGCCAATAATAAATTTGGCATTCATGCTTATTTTCAAAACGCGCTCCCCCTCGCTACGTTTTTAAACAAGTAGAATATAGCATGTCATTTCATGTTTCTCAATTGTAAATTGAATATCAAGGGCTCCGCCGTCCTTTGGAAAGGCGAGTTTACCGGCGAATTATAAGAACAAGTTTATAGAAAAAAACTTATAAATTTTTATAATTCAAAACAAAAAAACCGCCTCCTAAGGAGTACGGCTTTTCTTTAGTCGAATACGATATGCATCAGCCTTTCACAGCAGAATTCGAGATACCCTGAATAATGAACCTTTGCCCGAATAAAAACACAATGATCATTGGAATAATGCCTGCTGAGGCTGCCGCCATCATTCCGTTATAGTCGACTGTATTTTCCAAAATAAAGCTTTGCAATCCGAGCGGCACGGTATACAGCTTCTCATCAATTAAAAACACCAAAGCATTCTCGTAATCGTTCCAATGCCAAGAGAAATCGATAATAGCCAATGTAGCAAGTGCTGGCTTAGCTAGCGGCAAAACGATTTGAAAGAAAATTCTCAAATGTCCCGCACCGTCGATAAAGGCGGATTCTGAAATTTCATAAGGAACAGACATGAAAAACTGCCTCATCATAAACACACCGAAGATCGTAAACATGCCTGGCAAAATAAGCGCCAAATGCGTATTATAGATGCCTGCCCACTCAAACATAATAAATTTTGGAATAAACAAAACCTGAGGCGGCACCATCATCATCGATAGATAGAGAACAAATAATACATTTCTTCCTTTGAATTGAATACGAGCAAACCCATATGCAGCAAATGCGGATAAAAAAACTGCTCCTGCCGTACTGATAATCGATATTTTCAAGGAATTTAAGTAATAGGTTAAAAAGCTTTTGTCGCCCGACCATACTTTTATATGATGATCCATAACCGGCTTATCTGGAATCCACTTAATCGGAAACTGAAACACTTCACTTGGCGTTTTAAAGGACGTGCTGATCATCCACAGAAAGGGAACGACCATCACGATGCCGCATGCGAGCACAAGTAATGTAATCATAAATTGCTTGAGATTAAAGAGCTCTTTTCTTTTCTCCCATTTTGTCAGCGATGCCTTCATCCTGCTTCCCCCTCTTTAGTAATGAACCCAACGTTTCTGTCCTGCCCATTGCACCAGCGTAATCAATAGGATGATTAGGAACAGAGCCCAGGAAATCGTTGAAGCATAGCCCATTTCATAGTAGCGGAAAGCATTTTGATACACATACAAGGACAAAATCGTCGTACTGCTGCCCGGGCCGCCTTGTGTAATGGCTTGAATAATTCCAAACGTTTTGACAGTCATTATCATTCCTGTTACAAGCAATAAAAAGGTCGTTGGGCTGACGAGCGGCCAAATGACCTTGCGCAGCAATTGAAACGGCCGCGCTCCATCGATTTTGGCCGCCTCGAGCAGCTCAGGAGATACCTCCTGCAATGCCGCCAAATAAATAATCATGTTGTAGCCGAGCATAAACCAAATCCAGATAATATCAATCGCAATCATGGAAGTATCCGTAGTTGACAGCCATCCTGGCGGCTTGGCAATCCCGATCATTTTAAGTGCGGCATTAATGGGGCCTTGCGTCGGCTGGAACAGAAGCATCCATACAAACGCAACGGCTACGCCGCTTGTAATATACGGCAAAAAGTATAAAGCCCTTAGCAGCTTTTTAAGATACAGCTTTTGATTCAGCACAACGGCCACGACAAAAGCCAGCGCGATGGACACCGGCACAGACAATAAGAAAATGGCCGTATTTTTTAAGGAAATATAAAACACTTCATCGTTAAGCATACGTTTAATATTGGCAAGGCCGATAAACTCTACATTCGGATTCATAAATTTGTAATTTGTGAACATTAAATAAAAGGAGTATATCGCTGGCAATACAAAAAATACGAATATCCCTAGCATATTCGGCCCGATAAACAAATAGCCAAGCTTGCTTTGCCGTTTCATCCAGTTGTTCATTCAACCGCCTTCTTTCTCTTTATGTCACTCTAAAGATAACAAGGACTGGCGCACAAATTAAGGAACAAAACCACCTGATTGATATAACAATTATTCGCAATTGCGGAACTAGGAAAGAAATGTTCTATTGTGCCAAGTAAGCGTGACGATTTGCTGGACAGACATGCCAAATTTACTATTGCGCCGTATGCGTGACTGTTTGCTGGACAGACGATCCAAATGTACTATTGCGCCGTATGCGTGACTGTTTGCTGGACAGACGATCCGCTATTGTGCTTAAATCGCTTCATTTGCGCGATAAAAGTGACACTCGTTTCGCTATTGCTCCAAAAACACTAAGAAAAGGGCAGTAAATGAGCGAATAGCGGAAACTGTGACCGCGAAACTTCAAAAATTGCAATAAAAAAAGGGCAATCCCCGTCATGTTCATGACATGGGATCGCCCTGGTAGCGCTGCTTATTTTTTCAAAAACTCATTATGGCGCTTCACCATATTCGCAACTGTATCTGCTACGCTTTGATTGCCTAGGAAATACTTCTCATACTCCTGTCTGCGCATGTCCTTCATCTCTTGTGGAATGCTGCTGACAAACGTAACGGTCGGATCTTCAAACAAAACATAATTCAGTGAAGGAACATCATAAGTAGCTTCATTGCCGCCGAGCAAGCTCTTCAGCGCTACCTCCTGATCGACTTCCTTGGAAGCCGGCAGTCTTCCGCCAGCTGCAAGCGGCGTCATTCCTCCATCGGTATACCATTTCAAAAATTCCCAAGCTGCTTCTTTATGTTTCGTCTTGGCGTTAATCGAAACAATATCACCAAGGCCCCCGACGATATGGAAATCTTCCGGATTATCCATCATTCTTGGAACTGGCGCAAAAGCGATTTCAAAATCACGCGGGAAATCTGTAAAATTGTTTGAGCTGCGGATCAGCCATTCTCCAATATTGAGCATAGCCGCTTCACCGCTTAGGAATACATTTTCAACCGGCATTTTGGAAGTAATTTGTTCACCTAATGGAGGAGTCGATTTATCTTCGCTCATCATGCCGTTCATTAGCTCCAGCCACTCCACGATTTTAGGATCATCCATATTCGAAGCGCCGTCCGCTTTGACATAGCCTGTTTTATCCAGAATAGAATCCATAGGGCCAGGGAACGTTTCTAGATGCTGAATAAAGCCATAACGATTATCCTTCGTCAAAATTTTGGCATACTCACGCAGCTCCTGCCAAGTCCATTCCTTCGGCACTTCAAGTCCCGCTTCATCAAGCATATCTTTATTCAAGGCGACAAAGTTTACGCTTTTTTTAGTTGGAATGCCATAAAACTTTCCGTCTATCTTCCACGATTCTGAATCCGGTCCTATTTTTTCAACGATCGGATAATCTGTGAATTCGCTTAAATCAAGCACGGCTCCGGATTCAACTCGCTTCGTCAACCTTGTTAGATCGTAGCCAACGAATAAATCAACATTTTGTCCTGTCAAAAGCGCTGTATCCAGCTTCAAGTTCCCTTCGTCATCATTTACGAAACGGATATACTCGACTTGAATATCAGGATTCTCCGCATTCCAATTATCGACTGCCGCTTGAGGACCTGATTCCGGCGGAACGCCTCCCCACATCGTCAGCTTGATTGGTGCATCCTTCGAGCCTCCGCTGCCTCCGTTATTCCCCGGATTGTTAGAAGCAGCTCCCCCTCCGCCTTCATTTCCTTTACTGGAGCAGCCTGCAAGCAAGCCAATAGCAAGCATGCATACGAGCAATACTGTAAGCCATTTTCTGTTGTTCAAAGTGCCGACCTCCTCTTGAATTGTTGCTTTCGTTATATTTGCCATCGCTGACATGTTTAGCTTAACAATCAGAAGTCCAACACTGAATAAACAAATCTGTCAAATTGATAGAACAATTATTAGCAAATTTGAGCTTTGTCATAGACATAGTTTTGTTCAATCATTTTCCGGTCGCCGTTATTCATGCTGCTTGCGATACTGGCTGGGCGTCTCATTGGTGAAGCGCTTAAATATTTTAATAAAATAATTATCATTAACGAAGCCTACCTTCGCTCCGATTTCAGAAATGGCTAATTTTGAGTTCTTCAAATACCAGATCGCTTTCTCCACTCTGACCTGATGCAAATAATGAATAAGCGTCTGCCCCGTTTTCTTTTTAAATAAGGAGCTGACGTAGTTCTCTCCCATAACGACATACTGCGATAAAAACTTTACAGATAAATCCTCGGCATAATGCTCTTCAATATACGCAATAATCTTGTTTACTTCCGGATGAGTTATTTTTTCTTCTTCTAATTTGATTCCAACGGCCGGATGCTTTGCCGAATCTTCCGAAGCTGGATTGTTTTTGCTTGGAGCATTAGTCCCAGTCCCTTGAACAGATGCTGTCTCAGCCAGCTCTTTATTTAATTCCTCTCTAATTTTGCCCAGCGTTTCACGCAAGTCTTTTACATTCATAGACAGCTTCAAAATATAGTTGGAGGCGCCGTATTCCATCGCTTGCCGCAAGTATTCAAACTCACTCATGCAAGTGAGCATAACAAACTTCGTCTTGTAGCCAGCCTCTCGCGTTTTTTTGAGCAGCTCGATTCCATCCATTTGCGGCATAATAATATCTGCCAGTACGAGATCGGGCTTCATATCATGAATAAGCTGCAAAGCTTCAACGCCATTGCCTGCCTCCCCCGCTACCTCAAACCCCATGCTGTTCCAATCGATCAGCTCCTTCACCGATTCCCTAACGAACACTTCGTCTTCAACAAGAATGACTCTCCACATCATACTTCCCCCATTTCTTGTTGTTTTCCATTTAACATTTCATACGGCATAGACAGCAGCAGCGGAATTTCTATGCGGGCATGCGTACCTTTTCCTGCTTCAGCATCTTTTAATATGAGGTGCCCTTTTTCTTTAAACAGAAGCTCCAGACGCTCCTTCAGATTGGAGATGCCAATGCCGCGCCGTGTTCTTCCGGGGCGTTGTTCCGCTGCTTCCTTTAAACCAATGCCATTATCAATAATATCGATTCGCAAGCGGTCCTTCTCTGCTTTAGATATTTTGATCTTAATTTTGATGTTATCTCCATTAGCTCCAATGCCATGGCGGATTGAATTTTCAACCAGCGGCTGAATACTGAACTTTGGCACTAATGCAAATTGCGTGTCCTCCTCACCCTCATATTCCACCTCAAGATTATATTTAAAACGGATTTGTTGGATATGCACATAAGCTTGTACGAGCTCCAGCTCATCCTTCAAATGAATCATATCAATTTCCGAGTTTAGGCTCATTTCCAGCAGCTTTCCGAGTGCCACACACATTTCCTCTATGTCTTCGTTTTGACTTCGGATGGCGCTCCATTTCATCGTATTTAACGTATTCAACAGAAAATGAGGATTCATCTGCGATAGCAGCATTCTAAAATGCACTGCTTCCTTTTGCCGTTCTTCCTCTTTCAGCTTTTGGATTAAAGTATTCATATCGTCCAGCATCGTATTGAAGGTTCGGGTCAGCTCAAGAATTTCACCAGAGTATTTATCCTGCGGCAATCGGATCCGCAAGCTCTTATGAACCGCATCTCGCATCTTTTTTTGCAAATGATATAGTGGACGGGTAATGGTAGAAGAAATGATAAACGTCATCATAATGAACAATGCCATAAAGGCCGCAAACGTTAAAAAATATTGGCTCTTCATCATCTCTATTTCACTGAACAATATTTCGGACGGCGTTCGATTTACCATATACCAATCAAGCGTTGGAATATAACTGTAATTAACTAGCGCTGCAGAAGTTTTATCAATAAAATAGCCCTTTTCTCCACCCTCAATAATCCGCAGCATAGCTTCCTCTGATAGACTGAGCTCAGTTGATGACTGAGCTACCATTTCCCCATCGCCAGTAACCATAAAATAGCTCTGATCCCGTGATGAGCGATGTATAACAGACTTGAACCAGTAGTTGTAATCAATGCTAATCCGGGCAATGCCGTAAGGCTTCATATTATTTTTTTTATCCTTGAAAGCCATGTACATCGATAAAAGCTGCTTGCTGGAGGAAATATCGTTCGAAACATAGTTTTCATCATTCGTAATCCATTTGGCATAGCTATCGCTATTCAACACGGTGCTGAACCAATCCTTGCTTTTATAGTCATCATATTTCAAAGCCCGTCGAGGCTGAAATGACGTATAAATATTGCCTTTCAAATCAAGCACGGTGTAATAAACAAATGGATTAAGCAAAAACAAGCTGTTGTTAATGGAGGTAAACTTTTCTTCCATTTCCCGTTTATTACCCAGGATAGATCCTTCTTCAGGCTGAAGCAGAATCGATTTGACTTTCAAATCCTGCTCCAGCATAATCCAGGTTTTAAAGGCGATACTCATTACGTCCTCGAGCGATTGAATAATTTGCTCCAGCTGATCATGGCTTTTCTCGCTGATTTTTTGCTGGATAACGAGTTCAACCCGCTGATAATTGTAAAAATGCAGCACACTAAATGGAATTAAAATGAGAATAAAAAAAGACATAAATAAACGATACTTTAGCTTTTGCGGAAACAGCCTTTTCCAAATTGCCCCCACGAGTTGCGTCCCCTCTCCGCTATATGTCATACTCATCATTTCTGTGATTTTATTATAGCATCAGTCCGCTTGCACAGAACGGTTCTAGGCATTTTGTATAGTTATGCTGCATTAGTAACTTCTGACAACAAAGATTTGTTCTATTAAGAAAGAACAACACAGTCGTCCTTCTCAGACGTACGGTTTCTTCGAGAATTATAAGAATAAGTTTATAGTGAAAACATATAAAGTCTTATAATATCAAGGATCTCAAAAAAAAGAATGCCTAACAGCTGCTGCAGCCGTTAAGCATTCTTCTTTTTTTATAATGAAATGATTAGCCTTTCAGCTTTTTCAAGAAATCTACGGCAAGCTGAATATCAGCCTCCGGATTCGTGCCTACCTCGCGCTCAATCGTTAGGTAGCCTTTATATCCGATATCTTGAAGCGCCTGCAAATAGGCCTTCCAATCTACACTGCCCTCGCCAAGCGGAACTTCACGGAAAGCAGCGCCGGATTCAGCCATTTGAGCAATAACATCATGATCCATGCCTTTTTCAAAGCCAAGGAAGCCATATACTTCACGAGGATCAACCGGGCGAAGCTGAATGCCGTCTTTGGCATGCGTATGCACGATGTAATCCTTCAAATTGTGTACGCCTTGCACCGGATCATCGCCTGTAACCATGACCATATTAGCAGGGTCAAAGTTGACGGAAACGCCTTTGGAGCTTAGCGTATCCAGGAAGCTCTTCAAATGTGCAGAGGTTTCCGGACCTGTCTCAATTGCAAAATAGGCGCCCATTTCGCTTGCGAATGTGCTCAGCTCGTCACAAGCTTTGTGCATTGCTTCGTAAATCGCAGAGTTTTTGTCGTCTGGCACAATACCGATATGAGTCGTAACAATGTTCGTCCCCATATCCATTGCAAGCTCCATAATGCGCTTGGATTCATCGATTTTTTGACGATTAGCCGATGCATCCTGGAAACCATGGCCGCCCAAGTCCCCAACGATTGCGGAAATTTCAAGACCTAGCGATTCAATATAGTCACGGTATTCTTTTCTCGCCGCAGCATTTAGCGCTTGTGGAGAAAATTCACCTTTAACTGCATAAATTTGAACGCCATCGGCGCCAGCTGCTTTTGCTTTTTTCAAGCCCTCACGCACGCCTACCTGATAGCTGTCTACAATGACACCAATTTTATTTTCCATTGCCATTTGTTATACGCCTCCTCGGTATTATAGTGAGTTCCAAACCTGCTTCACATAGTTAAAGCCAAGCTTCGTTGCATTTTTGCACTCTTCCATGCCTTCAAACTCGATGGACAAGTAGCCGTCGTATCCGCTGCCTTTTACGATGCTGAGCACCTGGCGCATGTCGATATCGCCATGGCCGACGATTGTGCCTCTTAGCCAGTTGCCGTTCGTCGTATTGAACCAGCCATCGCCTGGCTGTCTGTCTGCAGGACGGTAGAAGAAGTCCTTGATATGAACCATAGAAGCGATAGAAATATTGTTTTTAACCGCTTGAATTGAAGGCTCATCCGCACATAGGAAGTTGCCGACATCTAATGTTGTTCTGAAGTTTTCACGATCTACCGCATGAACTAGTGCTTGCACGCGGTCGCTGTGTTGAATGAAAAAGCCATGGTTTTCCACGCTTGTAATAATGCCGTATTGCTTCGCATGATCAGCAATTTCGCGGCAAGCATCAGCAAGGCGCGGCAGCTGCCTAAGGAAGTTGGAGATCGAAAGATCCTTCGAGGAAGCAACATCATGACGCATGCGCTTAACGCCAAGCGCTGCTGCTGCGTCCACTTCCTTCTTCACACGCTCGATTTCTTTGCGGTAATCTTCATCGTTCAAATCCGCAAAGTTTGCGCCAATCGCATAGTTGGACAATTCGATACCGCTTTTCGCAGCTTGATTTTTAATCGTATCGATCATTTCCGGCTGCTCGACAAGATTGTAGCCAATCGGAACGATTTCAACATGATCTGCGCCAATCTCAGCGACATAAGCAATAATGTCGGTTACTGACATTTCGCCTGCGGCATATGCTTTATATAAACTATAAGTGCTTACTCCTAATTTCATAGTCTTACCTCCGCGCCTTTAGCTGCTGATTCATAAATTGCACATAGAATCTTCATCATTTCTACACCGTCAGCAACTGGGCTGATTGGCTGCTTATTATTTGTTACACAATCAATAAAATGATTGATTTCATTTTGGAACGCGCTCACAAACTCGAATTTATCGCTGTCTGTTTGCGGAACAATATTTAGAATAGTGTCGTTTTTCTCGGAAACAATAACGAGATTAGGATCGATTTCAAAGCCGCCCTTTTCACCGTAAAGCTTGATCGATGCTTCATCCTTTTTGGCATGCAGCGTAAAGCTCACATCAACCATAATAGAAGCGCCATTTTCAAAGCGAATCATAGCATTTGCCAAATCTTCAACCGTATTCTTCGTAGCATCATAATCCGCTGCCTTGTAGTGGGACAGGTTTTTGATGTTTGCACGGTTGCCAAGCTTTTTGTAAGTATTTGCGCTAACCGATACTACTTTTGGACGGCCCATCATGTACCAGCAAAGGTCAATGGCATGAACGCCGATATCAATAAGCGGTCCTCCGCCTGAGCGCTCAATATCTGAGAACCAGCCGCCTGGGTTGCCGAAGCGGCGAAGATTAGAAGCCTTGGCATAATACAGCTCGCCAAATTCACCTTTATCAACCATATCGCGCAGCATCTGCGCATTGGAATCGTAACGGCGAACATAACCAACCTGCAACAGCTTTCCTGTTTCCTCCACAGCTTTTTGAACAGCAAGCGCTTCCTCTACTGTGCGGCAGAGCGGCTTCTCAACAAGCACATGCTTGCCTGCACGAAGTGCTGCAATACTAATTTCAGCATGGGTGTTGTTCCATGTACAAATACTAACTGCTTCTACCTCAGAATCAGCAAGCAGTTCATTATAGTCTGTATAAACCTTCGTTGCGCCGTACTTTTCTGCAACCTGTTTTGCACGCTCTTCATTCAAGTCACAAACAGCATAAATTGTTGCACCATCATGCTTGTGATACGAGTCCAGATGCATTTGTGAAATCGAGCCTACACCAATAACGCCAACCTGTACTTTTTTCATACCCCAGTCACCTCAATTAGTATACTTCATACAAATAGTGTATTATCTTCTCACTACGTATTATAATGTAATGGAAACAAGTTGCCATGAATCGGTGTGCGTTTTATTTGTACTTTTGTGCTATTCAGGAGGAGGTTCCTGCAATATGAAAAAAATCGAATCGCTGCGCGAGACGATGAATATGCCCAATCCCAATTTTCCTATAAAGGTGCATCGCATTAACTATGAGCAGTATGGAAAAGTCGTGTTTCCGCATCACTGGCATGAGCACATCGAAATTCTGTATGTCGTAGAAGGCGTTGCTAATTTCGAGTGCGGCTCCAAGCCGATTATTGCCAAAGCGGGCGATATTGTTGTCGTAAACAGCAATGAGCTTCACTATGGCGTAAGCTTATCCAACAAGCTGTCCTATTACGCGCTAATTGCAGATTTATCACTGCTGCAAAGCCAATTCGTAGACGCGGCTGAGAGCAAATTCATTACGCCGATTTCGCAAAATCGGCTGCTGCTGCACAATTATATTAAAGATGACAGCGCTGCTCAGCGATGTATGATGGTTATCGTCGAAGAGCTGTCGCAGCAGCAATTCGGCTATGAGCTTGCCATTAAAGCCGAGCTTTATCGTCTGCTGACGATTTTGCTGCGCAATCACGTTGCAACAGAGCTGTCACAGGACGAATATGTACAGCGCATGAAAAATATAGAGCGGTTTGACCCCGTCTTTCAATATATAGAGGAGCACTATTCCGAGGAGCTTTCCGTAGATTTGCTGGCGGATATGACCGGGCTTAGCCGTTTTCACTTCAGCCGCCTGTTCAAGGAGATCAGCGGAAGAACGATAACCGAATATATAACGGCCATTCGGCTTGACAAGGCCGACTACCTGCTGCGCCATAGCAGCCTGTCAATAACCGATATAGCAGCTAGATCCGGCTTCAACGATATTTATTACTTCAGCCGCACGTTCAAGAAGCACAAGCAAGCCTCTCCTTCTGCGCTGAGGAATCGTGCGCTGAAGTAAACATATCCCTTGCTCTTAAATACAAGATTATTTCAAATGATCCACTAACGCTTGCTGCAGGGTGCCTTTTGTAATTGCTTTATGTTCGAAGGACAAGCCCGACCGAATCATCATTTTCACGATCTCCGGCCGGAGCCCAGTTACGATTGGCTGACCACCCAACATAGTAATCCCATCTAAGACGTTGATAAGCTTTCTAACGATTTCGGGCTCCATCTCCATTACACCTGACAAATCAATGATTAACGTTTCGATTCGCTCATTGCCGATTTGTGTAATGACTTTGTCCTCAATCGTGTCGGCGCGGGCCTCGTCGATCGTGCCGATCAAGGGCAGAATAGAAGTTGATGGAGTCAACGGAATAATCGGAACGGAAAGATCCGTTACCATTTCTCGCTGAGCCAGTATCAGATCATCTTTAAAATGCGAGTAGCTGATGAATAGTTGATTAAGGAATTGATCCATTAACTGATTGATGTTTTTTTCCAGGTTAAAATAATGCTCCTTGCTGGCGTTTTGGTTGTGCTGTCGATCATAATTATACAAAAAGTCCCACATGACACGTCGAACTGCCTGGATCCATTCCAATTTGAAGGCGAGAGTTAACGAATGCTTCGCCCATGTAATTCCTTCCTGCTTTGCAAAAGCAATTACTTCATACTCTTTTCCTTCAATAACGAATAGCACCAGCTTATGAGCGTTATCCAACAAGTTAATATTCCCGATGGCAAGAATTTCTTCGATTTTATCCCGGACGCTGACTGCTCCCATCAATAGACGTCGTTCGAAAACTTCTCGGTTTACTACGAAAAAATCTGTCAAGTTCGTCGTTTGTTCCAACTCCAGACAAATTACCTCTTTCCATTTCATATTCTTTGTTTCTTTCGGAAAAGTAATTGTAAATTTGGTTCCCGCGTTTTCCATGCTCTGCACTTCGACCGAACCGTTATGCTGATAAATCACCGAGTATACGAGAGTCAGCCCCATCCCGGTACCATTTGCTTTCGTCGTAAAAAATGGAGTACCCAGCATACGAAGCTTTTCATGCGGGATGCCTACACCATCGTCCTGGATACAAACTGTCACTTCATCCTCAGTTGACAAGTGCTCAATATGGATCGAACCTTTTTCAGGGATAGCCTCGAAAGCGTTTTTCAACAAATTGAAAAACACCTTTTTTAATTGATTCTTTTTACCCAAAATGTATGTGCCTGGTTCTTGCAAATTGGTATGAACAGAAACCCGATAAAATTGATCCTGGAACAGCTGTGTCAACGATTCCAGCTCGACTGTCAAGTCAATCGATACGTAAGGCTCTTCCTCTAAATCAGGCTTAGACACATGAAGTAAGTTTTGCAAAATATCAATTGCATTCTCTAGCTCTGATTCAGCAATTTCTATGTAATCCCTTTCATTTCTTTCTTTTAACAACTGTAGAAATCCTTTGACGGCAGTCAGCGGGTTTTTAACCTCATGGGCGATACCCGCGGCTATTTGTCCGACAGAAGCCAAATGGCTTAGATGGAAGTCGTTTCTTGTTTTATCTGTAGATCCTTTCTCCTGCATCCTGAACAGCCTCCGATTTACAATTGTCCTATTCGATTAAATTTACTTATCATACTTACTAAGCTTACCACTGTACACAAGCAGAAGCTCTAACCAAACTTAAATTTCCTTGCATTTAAGTCGAGTTGACTTGCTTCGTCGCAGTTGTACTGACAATAATGACCTCTGTCGATTAATTGTGGATAGTTGCAACAAGCAATAAAAAGGGGTGTCACTGCGATCAAGATTGGGATTCCGACCGCTGTTGTAGTCTAATTTTATGATGAAATAACCCCTGTAAAGGAAAAAATTAGCCTACAAAGGCGGACGCTGCCGCTTCTCCATTCCCATTCTTGCTCTCCTTTTCCCCTTTCTCATTGCTTATCAATAGTTGCCCACTAATAATCGACAGTCTCCTAGCAACCGTTACGCAATTATGCAGCTGATTATAGGTTCCATTTTACCTTTATGCTGATTTTTGCTCTGCGATCGTCGAGTTATAAATAATTCAAACAAAACCCGCTAAATAATTAGCGGGTCAGAATAATAACACTATGACATGGAATAAATATGTGTTGCAGGGAATACCCTTCTGCCGCTGTTAACTATTGTAGAACTTCTCCAGCTCGGCTACGATATCAGCCAATACGCCGTCGACAAGCGTTTGACGCTGAGGCTTATCGAATAGCGCTGCAATTTGCTCTGGGAAGGATTGCTCAATGCCGCAAAGCTCAATCGCTTCATTGAATTTCGCTGGATGAGCCGTAGCAAGAGAAATAGTGATTTCCTTTGCAGGAGCGCATTTCTCAGCTGCAGCTACGCCGCAAGCAGAGTGCGGATCAAGCAAATATTCGCTTTCCTTGTTATGGCGAGTAATTGTAGCAAGACACTCGTTTCCGCCTACGCCATGCGATTTGAATTCTGCCTGCACCTTGGCAAGTGCCTCTTGCGAAATTTCGATTTTGCCCTCAGCCTTGAATTGCTCCATAAGCCCGGCAATCGTCTCTGGATTTTCGTCAAGCACATAGTACAAATAGCGCTCAAAGTTGCTCGCAACTTGAATATCCATCGATGGCGAGTATGTCGCGCGGAATTCGCCCGGCATATAGATGCCCTCATGAATAAAGCGCTCAAGTATATTGTTTTCGTTAGTAGCTAAAATCAGCTGATTAACCGGCAATCCCATGCGCTTCGCCAAATAGCCTGCAAAAATATCGCCGAAGTTGCCTGTAGGCACGCTGAAGTTAACTTTAACAGCACCAGCTTGCTCCGCCACGCGGAAATACGCATAGAAGTAATAAACCGTCTGCGCCATAATGCGTACAAAGTTGATTGAGTTAATAGCTGCCAAATGATTTTTTGCTTTGAAATCAAGATCAGCAAACAGCTCCTTGATCATGCGCTGGCAATCGTCGAAGTTTCCTTCTACTGAAAGATTCAGCACATTGTCATCCATAACAGTTGTCATTTGCAGCTCCTGCACGCGGCTTACTTTGCCGTTCGGATGCAATATACAAATTTTAATGCCTTCCTTGCCGCGAACGCCCTCAATGGCCGAAGCGCCTGTATCGCCCGAAGTTGCGCCAAGAATATGAATCTTCTCACCCTTCTTCGATGCTACATAGCTGTATAATTGCCCCATAAATTGCAATGCAATATCCTTGAACGCAAACGTTGGGCCGTGGAATAGCTCTAGCAAATAAAGCTCGTCATTTAATTTATGAACAGGTGTAACTTCAGGTGTACGGAAGGTTGAATAGCTGTCTTTAATGAGCTGCTTCAAATCCTCCTGGGGAATTTCTCCGTTCGTGTATAATTCAAAGATGGCAAGCACTAGCTCTTGATAGCTTAATTTTTGCCAATCTTTCAATTGCTCAGCTGAAACTGCCGGAATTTCTTTTGGAATAAGAAGACCGCCATCATTTGCAAGCCCCATCATAAAAGCATCAATAAATCCGATATTGCCAACCTTGCCTCTTGTACTAATGTACTCCATTTAAAGTTCCTCCTACAGACCGCTCAAAGTCAATATTTCGCAAAAATGCTGTTGTAAGCATTTTATCATCGTTTACCTGAAAAATCGAATAAAACTGTGCATTAATAATAAAAAACCAGCGCGATTAAAGCCCGCAACAGTCTTTTTGTCATTAGATGCTCTTTAAATGATCCATCAGTCATCGGGCTGATCATGGAATTATTTCACAATCTACCGCAAATAGTAATTGGAGCGGTACATCCAAATGTTTCACAAATTCCGCTATTTCAAAGCAAAAATCGAATATACAAACATAGAATCTCCATCTGTTCAATTGTAAAAAAACACCTATATGACTTAGTTCAGAAGTAGCAGGTTTAAGTAAGTATGCAACAAAATTTGTCCCATACCCGTTTGAGATAATGTGGACCACAACTTAGACATAAAGGAGCATGAGAAACATATGAAAAAAAGAATAATTGCATTTATGCTAGTAATCGCAATGGGACTTGCCTTGACAGCCTGTGCTGGCAACGACAAAAAGGATCCTGAAGCTACTCCTCCAACCGAGCAAGGCGCAAGTGACAACTCCGGCAATGGAGCTGGCAACCAATCAAATGACAATGATGGAGATAAAGATAAAGAACCTGACAATGACAATGAACAGCAGCCTTCCGATAATGATGGCAATGGCGCGGCTAACATTACAACAGAAAGCACACCTGCCGAGATGGTGGACGCTATCTTAAGCATAGTTGAACAGCCATCTCTTATAGCGATGGATGCGCAAATGGTAAAAGATATGTATCATTTGGACCCGGCGACTGCTGAGCAGCTAGCAATCAAGATGCCTATGATGAATGTGAAAACGAATGAAATTGCTATTTTCAAAGCAAAGGACGATGCGTCCAAGGCTGCAATTGAAGAAGGCATGAAAAAGCGTGCCGCCGATGTTCAGAAGCAGTTCGAAACATACTTGCCGGATCAATATGAAAATGCGAAAAATTATAAAATTGTAACAAACGATAAATACATGCTATTCGTTATTTCTGAGTCGGCCGATCAAATTGTTGAAACCTTCAACAGCTTCTTTGAAGCAAAATAAAACGACCTTCTACTAACTAGAGAAAGATGGAGGCCACATGGTCTTTAGCAGCCTATTATTTTTGTTTCTGTTTTTGCCAGCCGTATTGCTGGTATACTATGTCTCTCCCAAGCGCTTGAAAAATCTGGTGCTGCTGCTTGCAAGCCTTGTATTTTATGCTTGGGGAGAGCCTGTCTATATTGTGCTGATGCTATTTGCTACGATCGGCGATTATGTATTCGGATTGCTTCTGAGCAGTCCAAAGCATAGCCCTTTGCGCAGAAAGCTTATCGTCGCTGCATCAATAGCAATTAATCTGGGCGTGCTTGGCTTTTTCAAGTACGCCGATTTTTTAATCAGTAATTTGAACAGCCTGCTGGGAACTTCCATGCCTCTGCTTGATTTGCCGCTGCCGATCGGCATATCCTTCTATACATTCCAATCGATTTCCTACATTATCGATGTGTACCGCAGAGATGCAGAGGCTCAGCGCAATTGGCTTGATTTTGCTGCTTATATTTCACTCTTTCCGCAGCTTGTTGCCGGGCCAATCGTACAGTACACGACGATTGCGAAGCAATTGCGCGATCGCACAATCGGGCATTCCATGTTTGCAGAAGGCGTACGCAGATTTATTATCGGACTTGCCAAAAAAGTGCTGCTCGCCAACAATATCGGCCTGTTATGGGATCAAATATCTTCACAGCCCACTGGCAGTTTGACGGTGCTTATGGCCTGGCTCGGTATAATCGCTTTTGCATTCCAGATATATTTCGACTTCAGCGGCTATTCGGACATGGCTATCGGACTTGGGCTAATGCTAGGTTTTCGTTTCAATGAAAACTTCAATTACCCTTATATATCGCAAAGCATTACGGAGTTTTGGCAGCGCTGGCATATTTCGCTCGGAACATGGTTTCGCGACTATGTTTATATCCCGCTGGGAGGCAACAGACATGGCCTGCTCAAGCAGCTGCGCAACATTGCCATCGTCTGGATGCTGACCGGAATTTGGCATGGCGCAAGCTGGAACTTTTTGTTATGGGGCGTTTATTTCGGCATTATCCTTATATTTGAAAAATGGTTTATACTGCGGTTTTTGCAAGCATCGCCAGCTTGGATAAGGCATAGCTACGCTTTGCTGCTCATCTTATTCGGATGGGTGCTGTTCGCGTTAGAATCACTGCCTGATATCGCTGCATATTTTACAGCGATGTTTGGCGGCAACAGCATGCCATTATGGAACGATGCCGCACTGTATGAATGGTATACAAACGCCATCTTGCTGCTGCTGCTCATCGCAGCGTCTATCCCAATCAGCAAAGCAAAGCTGCTCGTTAATCGGGCAAGCTCAGCTTCCGTTCAAGCAGCTGGACTTATTTGGCACTTGTTATTGCTGTTAGCTTCAATTGCTTATTTGGTTGATGCTTCATTCAATCCGTTTCTATACTTCAGGTTTTAGGCAAGGAGGCTCCAGACATGTCATCAACAAATAGAACGATCAGCAAGCTGTACACATGGAGCTTCATTTCTATTCTAAGCGCCTTATGTCTCCTGTTCATCCTGCTGCCCAAAAGCTTTTTCTCCGAGCTGGAAAATCGCAGCCTGCAGGCGGTGCCGCAATTTACATGGAAAAAGCTGTTTGACGGTTCGTTCACAAAGGATGCTGAAACCTATGTAACCGACCATTTTCCATTTCGCGACCAATGGGTGCAAAGCAAATCTGTTATGGAGCAGATCAGGCTGCAGTCAGAAAACAACGGTTTCTACCGCGGCAAGGACGGCTGTCTATTCGAGAAGCTGGAGGAGCCAGATTACGGCAAACTGATGCAATACACCGATGCTGTCAATCAATTTGCAAGCCAGTATCCAAGCCAAAATATAACGTTTTTGCTAGCCCCGACCTCTATCGGTCTTTACGCTGACAAGCTGCCTTTACTTGCGCAATCCTATTCTCAGCAGCTGATTCATCAATTTATCGGACAACAGGTTGAGCATAGCTTAAGCTGGCTTGACGGCTTCACCTTTCTGGAGCCAATGAAAAATAGCGACAAGCCGCTTTATTATAAAACAGATCATCACTGGACGACCTACGGCGCCTATTTGGCCTATAAAGCTTATGCGGAGCAAATGGGCTGGAAGCCGCTTGAGGAGGACCAGTTCCAAATCAATACGGTAACCAACAGCTTTCTTGGAAGCTTTCATACGAGAAGCTTGTTCAGCGGAGTAAAGCCTGATTCTATTCAAATCTATGAACCTAAACAAACGATAAACAAAGAGCTGTACATCGCAGATACAGATACGACGAGCAGCTCCTTGTATGATCCTTCCTATTTGGATAAAAAAGATAAATACTCCTACTTTCAAGGCGGAGTTCATGCGCTTATGCAAATCAGATCCGATCTTGCGGAGCAGCAGACTGATCTTGACAAGCTGCTCATTGTGAAAGACTCCTATGCTCACAGCATGCTGCCATTTCTGACCGCTCATGTGCGCGAGCTGCATGTGATCGATATCCGCTATTACAACGGCAGCATTAGCGGCTATATGCAAGAGCACCAAATTAATGATGCTCTGCTTTTATTCAATAGCACTACATTTGCATCGGAGCAAAATATCTTAAAGCTGAAATATCAAGGATAAACGGCTCCGCCGTCCTTTAGACAGGCGCGTTTTTTTAAAAATCCATCCTATTTCAGCTTTACCTCTACACGTACGTCAATTTCAAACGTGCGGTTCCAGGGTAGCTGTACGAAGGTTAACTCTGCGTCAATCCATTCCCTGCAGCCGGCTGCTGCGGAGGCTTGCTGTGCCTCGAGCAGCCGCTGCTTCACAGCTGCAAACAGATCATTCATACGCAGAACTGCTTGTTCATTGACAACCTCGTAATCCGACTCCAAGTTCCATGGGCTAACCGACGTATGTTTCGTTACCCAATCGTTTACCTGATCCCTTACCTGCGCTTGATATCCCCATTCATCCATTAGCCGTGACATTAAAAAAGAATAATGTGCATGATCAGCTTCTTTACTATTTTCGCCGTCATCCTTATCATTAAGCGTTCGTGCTACAGCATGGGCTATACAAGTTCCCAGCGCATTGCCGGCTGTATTCCATCCCGCATAACCGCTCAATTGGGTAAATAGCCGCTCATCCAATAAATATTGGATAAGCTCTATATCCGCTGTATTAGGCAGCCCGACATCTGCTATTGCAACCCTGCGTCCTGCTGACAAATCATACTTTACCTTCTCTACCAGATCCGTCAGCATATGGCGTGAATCAAAGAAGGCTGTTCTAAGCCCGCTGGCAGGCATGCTTGCGTGGTTCATTGGAGCGCTCACAGATAAAATGAAATCAGCCTCATTCGGCGTCTCCACCACTATAGCCCCCGCCGCCCATAAATGCAGCTTTACGCTCTCATTAATTGGTCTGTCCTCATACGGAGCAACAGCAAGCTTAGCAGACTCGGACGTAAATTGCGGATACACCTTAATCCGCTTTTGCTGCAGGTTCTGCAGCAATCTTGCAAGCAGCGTCTGCGCGGCTTCATCCGCCCCAGGGTATATCATCGTCTTAGCCTGAACGCTGCGTTCATAAATATAACGCTGCAGCTCATACTGTTCCGATACATGCAGGCCTACAGGACTGGCATCCTCTTGCGTTATCGTTAAAAAATCAATCGCCCCGGACGCTGCCCAGTCAATCAGAAGCTTATGAATATGCATGTTTCGCTCGCGAGCTTTAAAAAAATCGGACAGCACTTCCTCAGGAATCTGCTCCTTAACCCGCTTGAATGGCTCTTCCAGCCCTGTTTCCTTAAGCCGATTAATGCGATCATGCAGCTGACAGTATTCAAAAACCAGCTGTAAATACTGAGCAAATTGCGCATTTTTGCCTGTAATGCCGATACGCATCAGCACGCTTGAAACATAAATGGGCTTTGCAGGATAGCGCGTTTTGATGTCACGCAGCACATCCAGTGTCCGCAGCGCATCTTCCAATGTTCTATCGTGCGTACGTGAAGCGATCAATCCTCCGTATGCAAGCTGATCCGCCGATACAACAATCCCATCTGCCTCCTCGGCTGCAGAACGAAGCCAACTGCTAACCGCCTCGCAGCTTCCGGGCTCCGTAAATTTACCAAGCAGCTCGATCTGCGGCGTAACTAGCTTTGCACCGGCAATATTGGCGATTAACTGAGGAAACTGCTGGCAGCATGGGCGGCTGTCCAGCGGAAGAAGCGCTATTTTCCACATTTGAGTCACTCTCCTGTTTAACCTGCTAGTCTATCAAGCTCTTGCCGCATTTTTTTCGTTGCTTCGTATATCGATTGCGCCTCCGTACCGGTTACAATTGCTCCGATCATTACGCCTTGAACGCCGGCCGTTTGCAGCGCTGCCAAATCATGCACCTCAATTTTGCGCTGGCTTGGCACAACTACCGGCTTGCCTGCCAGCTCTGTCAAATGACGATAGTTTAGCAAATCATGAATGGACAAGGATGTTCCGTATTCCTCGCCCGGTATGATGGAAGCTTCCAGAACCTCAATAGGCATACTTCTGAAGGAAGCTATCAATTGATCGGTATAATTGTTATCTACCGCCAGCATTTTGCTCAACCTGCGCTCAGAGCATAGCCATCCGGGAGCATGCTTTGTGTATAAGGATATGAAGTCAAAGCCCGCTTCAGCCAGCCGGTCCACTTCCTCTTTAGTCACTTTATGCAGCGCGTCTCCTACAACAGCTCCTAACGGGCCGCTAAATGAATTAACCATTCGCCCTATGAGCTCCTTATAATGATCCACAGATAAAAAATGATTGCCGCTTGCCCGATGATCAACATTGAAATGAATTTTAATCGAATCTGCCCCGCCTTCAACTGCCGCTTGGAATACTTCATAATTATTAGACGGTAAGCTTACGATCAGCGACATTTCCTTCTTTTGCAGCATTTGTACTAACTTAGTCATAGTGTCTTCCCTTCCTGTCCATTTATTTAAAACATTTCATTAGCAATAGCTGTCTCTATGATAGTAAAGCTATGCCAACTCTTACAACTGTATATCATCCGGCCAATGAATCTCAACGCCATACTGCTGAATTATCGCTTGAAAAGCTTGCAGATGCTGCTTGTTCTCTCTAACCTCTCGGGGCGTAATCCGATTTTTGACCGCATAAGCAGCCAAGCAGCCTGCCGCCTCGCCTATATTCCATTCTGTTGGATGCAGACGATAGCAGCCATTTGCTATTTGTGTCGTACCGATATTTTTGCAGGCAGGCAGCAAATTTTTCACGCGTACTGGCAGCATGGCGCCAAGCGGCAGCTCATACGGATAAGTAGGAATATAGAAGCTGCGATACGTCCTCGTCGTATGATGCAGATCCAGATGATAGCTGCCGACGCCGACACTGTCCTCATAACGCTTGATTCCGAGCTCTTTTCGCTCCTCTATACTGACATCCGTTTCTGTAATTGTATACATCGCTTTAATCCGTCGCGACTCGCGGATGTACGGATACTTGGCCAATCCGTCTTCCGTGCCAAACACATCTTTACGCAGCCTTAGACCGGGATACCCTTTGCCGCCGTCTGGACGGGGCGCTTCTGTTTGCAGCCAGTATACGAGCGACAAGCTCAGCTGCTTGGCTCCATGCAAATGCTTTTCTCTTTCCTCCTGAGACACCTCATAGATCGGACCTAGGAAATAATCATTTTGCGCCCAATTAATAAGTGTTATATCACTTTCATACAGCCCTGCAAACAAATCCTTATCTATAATTCTTCGATATGTCCATAAAGGCATTTCCTCGCCTTCCTCAGGCATAAAAGTAAACTTTCTTATTTGATCTGATTTATTAATATCCTGCACAAACCAGCTCAACAGCGGATAGGTCGAAAAGCTCGGCATATATTGGCGCCAAAAATCATATTGCTCCGGCTTTTCAATAATATTATCCGCGCCCTCCTTATAATCGAGCGCAAATACATAAGTAAATGCTTGCATGTCGAGCGGATCGGCAGCTTCGACAGCATGCGGCTCACCCGTCTCGCTTTTGGCTTCGGCTCCGGTTACATATTCCGCGCCAACGAGCGGAAGTAAATCCCCGCATTCCGTAGCATCCAAAAAGTAAGCCCCTGTCAGCCTCAACACCTCTTCAGAGACGATATTCTTCACCTGCACCCATTCAATGGCGTCAGACGCAGTTGAAGCTGATTCAGGCACATAGCCATATAAAACAGTGATTCTGCCGCTGCTTATATAAGGAGCCAGCATATCCTCGATAATTTGCAGCGCAACCCGCGGCTCGTGACAAATGCGGCTAACCCAGCCATTGCCGGGATTGAGCCGTTCATCCTCCAATGCCTCTTTCGACATTGGATAATTATTCTTATAGTAGCTTCGCACGCGGTCGCGGAATTCCCGGTATGTCCGGGTGCAGCCAAAGCTTTCGATCCAGCGATGCTCATCTGGCGGCACCGCCTGGCTTGTCAGCTGGCCGCCCAGCCAATCGGTCTCCTCCGTCATGATGACTCGCATCCCCATGCTGGCAGCGGCAAGAGCCGCTGTGCAGCCGCCTGTTCCGCCGCCTAATATGACAACTTCTGCTTCCAACTCGCTTTTTTTCATTTTTCAAACCACCTTTACAATAGAATGAAGCTGTTCCTATATTCAAGTGTAACACTTTCAACTATGGTATTCGATACATTGAATCTTGCTCTCCGTTACAGCCAGAGCCCGCAGCAGCTTGCTGCGGGCTCCATAGGCCTGCTTATTTATTTTGTTGTAGCATACCAATCATTGGCTGCCTTCATCATTTCATCCCCGCCGTCAGCTCTCCATTGCTGTACAAACTTATCGTAGTTGCTGATTGGCTCTGCTCCAGTAATAAACTTAATAAACTCATCCTCCACAAATTTGTGAAGCTTCAGCTTATGCTTGGAAACATCAGCGATTGGCGGAGCAAATGTTAAAGCATCGTAGTAAATTATGCCCTTCGCATTTTCCTGCATCGTTTCATAATAAGTTTGTACGAATGGATTTTTGCGTACACGCGCCTGCCAATAGGTTGGATATTTCTCTTCATCGATTCCTGTTAACAGATCGCTCGCAAAGTTCCATTCATCCTCAAAAATAGGAAGGATCGGGTAGTATTTACCGTCCTCAAACTTATGATGCTTGCCTTCTTCTCCAATCGCAAGCTTTTTGAACGTTGCTTCTTCAAATTTCATATCCAGATATTTGATCGCTTCTTCTTTATTAGGCGCCCACTTCGGAATAACGATAAAGTTCGAAATACCGCCTGAAGCCATCGCGCCTGCTTTGCCGCTTGCGTCCTTCATTGGAGGCAGTATGCCGATTATAGCATTCGGATTGCTGGATGACATTGCATTATTAATATTTGCCGCATTCCACCAGCCTTCACGCAGCATAAAGGCCTGGCCGCTTGAGAATCTTTCGATAAGAATGTTTGCCTGATTAATCGCCCACTCCGGATCAAGCAAGCCATCTGTATACAACTGATTCATAAACGTTAAGTATTCGACTGTTTTCGGGTCTTCTACCATATGAATAATCTTATCGCCAGCCACATTGAATTGTTGGCCTATGCCATAATTCCAACCCATAGCGGAACCAATTTCACCTTGGAAAGGGTCCTTGCCGCCCGTCAAAGGAATAACCTTTTTCTTTGCTTTAATTTCTTTCAGCACATTGACCAGCTCATCCAAATTCGTCGGGGCCTGCAAGCTCAGCTCATCCAGCCAATCCTGCCTGTATAATAAGGCAGTGCCGACAGACAAGCCGCTCGCTGAGGACTCAGGGATCGCCAGTATTTGCCCATTCATCTTCGCGCCGTTCCAAGTATTTTCACTAATCACATTTTTCATATTCGTTCCATGCTTTTCAATCAGCTCATCCAGCGGCTCTAGTGCTCCTGACGAAGCCAGGTGAGCGAATTGAGTGGGATTCACCTTCACAAAATCATAAGGCTCTTGATTAGCCATTAGCAGATTTAATTTTTCATCGGCATTTTCTACCGGCAGCATATCATATTTGACTTCATAGCCAGTAGCTTCTCTTAAAAAATCAGAAACAACATAACTGTTAGGATCAAAGCGGTTGTAAGGCATAAGCTGGCGCAGCACAGGTTTTTCCTTATTTTCTGCAGGCGTTTCACTAGCAGGTGTATTATTGCTTGGAGATGGCGATGGCGAGCTGGAGCTGTCACCTTCTTTGCCGCCTCCGCTGCTGCAGCCAATAATTAATGACAGGATCATAATGATGGATATTGAAGTCATAATTGCTTTTTTCATATCTCTACCTACCTCCCTATTATAAATGAAAAATTATAACCACTGCATAATTCCCATTCCCTGGCATCCTTCCGCCTTCTCCCTCACCTCCTGCTGAAATTTACATGCTTTAACCTTTCACGGAACCGATTAGAACGCCTTTGACAAAATACTTTTGCAAAAATGGATAGACGATTAAGATGGGCAGCGTCGCCAAAATAATGGAGGCCGCCTGGATCGACTGCGGCGATGCATTCATCGCAGCCTCGACATTTATTTGATTGCCGCTTCTTAGGAAGGCATCGCTCGATGTAACGAACAGCTCCTTCAAGTACAGCTGCAGCGGCTTTAAGCTTGGCGAGTTAATATAAATTAAAGATGCGAAATAATCATTCCAAAATTGCACTGCGTAAAATAGCGCGATTGTCGCAAGCACGGGCAACGAAAGCGGGATCGTAATGCGCCATAGAATGGTCAAGTTGGAGGCGCCGTCCAATTTGGCCGATTCCTCCAGGCTATCCGGCAAATTTTCGAAATAGCTTTTAATAATGAGCATATTGTAGACGCTGATCATCGCGGGCAGAAACAATACCGGCAGCTGGTCAACCAATCCGATGCTGCGCATAAGCAAGTAAGTAGGAATCAAGCCGCCGCTAAACAGCATCGTAAAAATATACATGATGATAAAAAATGTTCTGCCGCGCAGCCTCACCTTTGATAATGGATACGCTGCCAATGCAGTCATAAATAAAGCAAGCAGCGTTCCGACAACGGTAATAAAGACAGAGACCTTTAATGCATTGAGGAACATGGCATTGCTCGCCACGTATTTATAGGTGCCGAATTGGATATCAACAGGAAGTAAATTGACCCTGCCCGATAACACTGCCGCTTCGCTGCTTAGCGATTTCGCAATCAGATTGATAAAAGGAAACAGCGTCGTCAGACTGAAAAGAATGAAAAAAGTATAGTTGAACACAGAAAATATTTTTTCTCCGACAGAATCTTTAATAGCATTTGAGCCTGTTACTGCTTTCATAATTGATACCCCCTTACCAAATGCCGCGCTGCAAATATTTTCTGCTCAAGTAATTGCCTGTAATAATGAGGAAAAAGGCGATGATCGATTCAAACAATCCGACTGCGGTAGAAAAGCTGTAATTTTGCTCCCCGAGTCCGACACGGTACACATAAGTGCCTATTACGTCTGCCACCTTGTACACGCTCGGATTGTACATGACGAGAATTTGCTCGGTGCCTGCTTCCAGAATCGCGCCAAGCCTCAATATAAACATCAGGGCAATAATCGGAATAAGGCCCGGCAATGTAATGTGGAACGTCTGCCTCCATTTATTAGCCCCGTCGATTTTGGCCGCCTCATACAACTGCGGATCGATGCCAGCCATCGCAGCCAAATAGATGATCGAGTTCCACCCGATCTCCTTCCAGCCGGCAGAGGTGATCAGCAGGGAGCGGAATATGTCATTGTCCAGAAAAAAGCGAATCGGCTCTCCGCCCAGCGACACGATCAGCTTATTGACTAGCCCGCCATTTACGGAAAGCAGGTCAATGAATAAACCGCTTACAATAACCCAAGAAAGAAAATGTGGCAAATAGACGATCGTTTGGACGGTCCGCTTGAAAATAGCTTTTCTCAGCTCATTCATCATAATGGCGATAATAATCGGCAGCGGGAACAAAAATACGATTTTATAAATCGAAATAATGAGTGTGTTGCGGAATACTTGCATAAAGCCTGATGAAGTAAACAATCTTTCAAAATGCTTAAGACCGACCCATGCGCTTTCCGCCATGCCTTGAAAAATATTAAAATCTTTAAAAGCGATTATGATACCATACATTGGCGTGTACTTGAACAGCAGCAAAAATGCGATACCAGGAATTAATGCAATATATAAATCCCAATCTTTCCTTATATCTACCAGCAATTGCTTTATAAATTTTCCGAATTTAGAGCGGTTGGGTCCGACCTGGTGCACGGACTTCATAGTGTGTTCCCCCCAATCAAGTTGTTCGTAGCATCCAATCTGTGATCATTGTAAGATGTTTGGCACTAAAGTAGTAGGCGGCTATCATTACCTTTTCTGGTATTCTCATTTCCTTTTTTCAAAAAGAATGTCATTGTTTAACTTCGCCCGGTGTCACACCCCAATATTTGCGGAATACTTTTGTAAAATAGCTGACGTCCCGATAACCGACTCCATAGGCCGCATCATATACTTTAGCTCCCTGCTGCAGCAGCTGCTTGGCGCGCTCCATTTTATGCTCCAGCACATAAGCAGAAAACGTTTTTCCCGTTTCTTGCTTGAACAAGCGGCTTAAATAAGAAGAATTTACAAAAAGCCGGTCTGCTACTGTATGCAGCGTTAATTCTGTATCCAGCTCCTTCTCGATCATTTGTAAAATTTGCTTCACGATTTGATTGCTGACTGCTTGGCGCTGATACTGCACATGCGCCATAATCTGCTTGACCGCTCTCTGCAGCCAGGAATATATTTGCTCTTTGGTCGCAAGCTGATGATGATTGTACAAATAATCAAAATCTGCTCCAAGCACCTCCTTGAGCCGCCACCCCTGCTGCAAAATTACTTTAGTCAGCATGCTGCTGAAATAAAGCACCTGCTCCTGCACATCATCAATCGTTTCCGCCTTATCCAGCCCATGCTCCCATAATTGCAATAAGAGCTCCCCTGCCTGCGGCTCATCGCCCGTTTCAACCGCAATCTCAAATCTTTTCTCCAGATTCGGCAAAATAGACAGCTCGGCCATGCTTCTCTTCTGCTCCCGATAAGGGATCGCAATATTATGGCCGTATATGACTCTGCTTTGCAAAGCACGTATCGCTTGGGCATAAGTAAGATGAAGCTGGGTCAACCGGCAAGTATCGCCGCAAATTCCTGCGCTCGCGGTTAGTTTCAAGCATTCTTTTACTTTCGACAGCAGCTTGGCAACCGTTACATTCACATGGAGCATCATATATTGAGCATCTTCAGACTGCGGGCTGCTGAAAATAAGTACAGTAAAGCCCTCTGGCGCCGTAAATACCCAAACATTATTTTCTTGCTCCAAAATTTCCTCGACGATACTGTGCAGTGTAAATTGAAGCAGCGGCCCGTCATCGCAGCCAAAACGCATTTCATCATCCGGCAGCGGATCCATATCCAGCACAACGGCCGCATATTGATCATCTGCAGACAACCGAATATGCAGCTCGCTGCTGTACTTTTTAATTTCCCACTCCGTATATTTGCCGCTTGTCCAATTGCGGAAAAAATTGTTTTGCAAATGCGGCAGCTGCTGTCTCCACTTTTGCTGCAGCGCCGCCTGATTATGCAGCTGATCCATCTGTCTGCGCAGCTGCCCGGCTGCATCCAGCACCGATTCCAAAATTTCCGTATCACCGGCAGGCTTTAGCAAATATTTCATAACGCCAATTTCAAGCGCAGATTGCGCAAACGAGAAATTATCATGCCCGCTTAAAATAATAATTTTAACCATTGCATCTATCGCCAGTATTTCACGCGAGAGCGTGATCCCGTCCATCTCTGGAATATGGATGTCCAGCAATACAATATCAGGCTTCTTAAGGCGGTACATTTCCAAAGCCTCATACCCTCGCCCAGCCAGGCCTATAACTTCAATGCCATGCTCCTCCCAAGCGATATTATTGGCCAAGCTTGTTCTTAAGCGAATTTCATCCTCAACAATCATTAAGTTCATGCTTCCTTCACCCCATGCTGCTTATTTTTAAGCGGTTGCAAATTAAAGGATTCCTGGCAATGCTCCAGCGGCAGCTTAAGCTCGATCGTCGTTCCGCTTCCTTCCGTGCTGTCTATGCTAAGCTCTGCCTTATTGCCATAAAACAATTTGATGCGCGAAAAAACGTTGCGCAGCCCATAAACGTCTTGCGCATTGTCTTCCAAAAAGGAGAATGGGCCGACAGAAAAGTCGGACAGCCGGTCAAGCTGCTCGCGAATATAATCCATCCTTTCTTTTTCAATGCCAATTCCGTTATCCTCAACAGTAAGTACTAGAAATGCATCTTCCAGCCTGCTGGATATCCACAAGTGGCCGTCTGTTTTACTTTCCAGCCCATACAATATCGCATTCTCCACCAATGGCTGCAGAAGCAGCTTCAAAATATGGACAGATTTGCTTTCCTCCTGGAGCTCGTAGCTTACCGAGAAGGACTCGAGGAACCGCAGCTGCTGCACCCGTATGTAGAAATGAAGATGCTCAATCGTTTCCTCCACCGAAAAAGTTTCGCGGCCTTTGCTTAAACTAAGTCTGAAAAACCGCGACAGGTTAAGCACCATTTCACTAATTTCAGCCGCTTCATAGTTTTTGGCTGTCCAATAAATCGAATCGAGCGTATTGTACAAAAAATGCGGATTAATTTGCGACTGTAAAAATTTCAGCTCGGCATTGGCTAGCCGCAGCTGCTGTTCATAATGATTTTCGATCAAATTTTTTTGATCCTCGACCATTTTATTGAATGTGCGCGTCAAGTAGCCTATCTCATCAATCCGCTTATTTTCAAGGCGAACATTTAAGTTACCGCTCCCAAAAGAGTTCATTCCTTTCCATAATCTTTGAATCGGATAAGCGATGCCCGAATAAACCGCCCATGAAATTAAAAGCGCAAGAATGACACTGACCCCGATAATGATATAGGTGAATAATCTCGTTTCGTTAATTTCGCGGAACAGCTCTTTCTCGCTCTGATACAGCTTCAGTGTCCATTTATAGTGGCGTGAGTCAGCTTTTACGGTAAATACTCCGGGTATAGACTCTTCCATATGAACGATTTTCGAGCCGTATATGCCAGTTCCGACGACAAGCTCTTGCTTGTTCGTATACAAATTGATTTGTGCATTTGGAGAAGGCAGAAGCGAGCCGATAAGATCGAGCAGCTTCTTCTTGTTCAATGACATAATAAGTAAATTGGGCTCTCTGCTGGGATTGTTCAGATCCATCACTCGAATAAGCGAAATGCTGTCTGTGTTCATCACAGCACCAAAGGTAGTCTCCTCAGAGAGCTGATAATCCGGCATAATGTACATAATGCCCGTCCCATAATTAGAAGCTAAGTTTCGCAAATTATCGAGCACTTGCTTGTTTTCGAGCTTTTTGCCGCCATGATTCGTTGTAAGCAGCATATGCGAACCAGAATGGAACAGGGAAACCTGAGAAACCATATGGTTAATGGAAGTAATCCCCGCCAATTCCTTCATCACATCGGAAAACATAATGTACGAAAGCGCATCCAAATCTGGACTAACTTGATTAATCTTTTTCAGAATTTCATTGTCAGTAGTCGTCAGTGTCGATATTTCCTCCACATTTTGCAAAGTGACGTCAATATAATCCATCGACGAAGCAAGGGCAGCCTTCGTTGTTTCGATGGTGCGCTCCAGCAATATGCTCTGTGATCTAAAGTTGACATACAAGCTGACAATAACTAAGGGCAGCAGTATCAGCAAAAAGTAAATCGTCAACCGGAGCTGAATCTTACGCGCATATTTTTGATGCAGCCATAAAAAGAATCGTTTCATAACGCCTCCTTGCAGCATAAGAAGATGCCGCCAAATTAATATTGTCACTCGTCATATTTCATGCAGGTACAAAGGAGAAAACTTCCACCTGTCACTATATATTAAGGTGAAAACCTCTACCTGTACCTATATTTTAATGAATTTCCTGAAAAAAACTATAATTGAATCGTTTTGTTGCACAAAAAAAGACTGCCGGCTATTTCAGCAGTCTTTATAATTAAAAATTATAACGATAAAATTTCTCAGCATTCCTCAAACCGGCCCATATTTCTTCACTTTCTCCGCCTATGTACCAGTAAGCTGTGCCTGCAAGGCTTTTATCCTCCACCAGCTTATATTTAGCGGCCAGCGAGCGGCCTTCCTCCAGCCAAATCCGGTGCCCGGCTGCAAATTTCGTATAACTGACAACGTATTGCGCTAACTCCGCATCCCATACAGGCTTAAGCGAGTAGGCCCTGACCAGCGCATTTTGCTCAGCAATCGTCAAATAAGCAGAAGACAACGCAGCGCCGTCTGGTTTTAACGTCCAATCACGATTATAAAAAGGCAGGGCAAGTATGACCTTAGCGTTAGATACTGTCTTGAGAAGCTTTTCAATGGCATGCTTGACGTAAGGAAGCGACGCATTCGGACCTGCTTTGGGACTTCCGCCATAATGCTCATCGTATCCCATCATGACGATATAATCCGCCTGCTTGCCAAGTGCGGCATAATCGAATGCTTCCGTCCAGTCGGTCCCCAAATCAGGCGACACATCAACAGACAGGACCGCCTTGAGCGCATCCAGCCTTTCCGCTAATTGCGTAACAAATGCCGTTAATGCCGGACCATCCTTCGGCGCTACATTTTCAAAATCGATATTCAAGCCGTCCAGTCCATATCGGCTCACCAGCTCCGCTAATTGATCAATTAAATGATTGCTTGCTGCTGAATTCGTCAATATTTGATGCGTTAGAGCCTGATCCGACCGGTTGCCAACCATTGCCCAAATCTGTTTATCGCTTTTTTTTGCCCATGCGATAAGCTCAGGATCTGTTTGATCAAGCACAGCGCCTGTCTTTTCTATGAAATACCAGCGGGGGGTTAGTGTGTTTACATTAGACATAGAAAGGTTCTCAATATATTGCCCGGTCGTTTGTCCGTATTGCCAGCCTATCGTAATTTTTTTATCCGGCTTTTTGTCCAGCTCCTTCACCCATTTGTCTTTCTGCAGCACACGATCAATAAGTACTGCTGTTTCTTCCCTCGTTATAGGTTCAGCCGGTCTGAAATTGCCTTTATTATCGCCTTTCATTAATCCCAGCTTATAGACTGAAGCAGCAGCTGCGCTGGCCCAGTCAGCAATTAGGCTGCCATCGCCAAAAACAGTTGACCCAATGGGGGTGTTTCCCGCCTGCTTAAGCGCTCTTGCTATCCATACAGCAGCCTCTTGGCGCGTAACCGGCTTCTCCGGCGCAAAAGCTGCAGCGGATTTTCCGGCTGCCAGTTCAAGCTGAACAGCCGCTTGTACCCAACCGTAATACCAAGCACTCTGCTTGACATCAGCATAAGCATTAATTGGAGTTTCCACTGGCTCAAGCTTTAGCAAGCGATTCAGCACTGCGATAAATTCAGCTCTTGTTATCGATCTGGCCGGCGAAAAGCTGGAGGGCGATGTGCCCGCCAATATTTTTTTATTATATAAATCTATAATTTCATTCTTCGCATAGCTCGTACTAATATCGTCAAAAGGCAGCGCCTTTTCAGCGACAGCAGCCGCAATCGGATAAAATATATTTGCAGCACACAAAATAAGTGCCGTTTTTACTATTAAACGATTAAAATTGCCTTTCATAAAAACCAGATCCTCCTTGCCGCCAACCTACGAATCATATCAAAAATTCATCCAAACATCATCGTAAAAATATTGGCAGCAAGCAAGTCTATCGCCTACTATAGTTTTCTTGCTTTGATAACAAAAGTTACAGGCAGCATCTAGGGGTGCCACTGCGATCAAAATTGGGATTCCGACCGCTGTTGTAGTCCAATTTTTTTGATGAAATAACCCCTGTAAAGGATAAAATTGGCCTACAAAGGCGGACGCTACCGCTTCTCCATTCCCAATCTTGCTCTCCGTTTCCCCTTTCTCATTGCTTATCAATAGTTGCACAGAATGAATCGACAGTCTTCTGAAAAGCGCTATTTCAATGAATCGACAACCTCGCTAGATGGTCAGTCGTTCCGCTATTTGGCCCAAAATCACCGTTTTGAGGAGTTAAAGTGACAGACGTTCCGCTATTGGTAAATAAATCGAAGAAAAAGTCCTATTTAGAGCCGAATAGAGGAATGTGTGTCCGCGTAATTAAAAAAATGGCGGTTTTTAGGCAAATAACGGAACGTGTGACCATGTACATTCATTTTGGGCAACATTTGGTAAGCAAAAGAAGGGAACGGAGAGCAAGTTTGGGCATCATTCACAATGAATGGACAATCTCGCCAGCTTCGTTAGAAAAATACTTTTTCAACAGCTTGATAAAATGCATTTAGATTACTTTTTTCACCCAGAGACTAAGCTATCTTCAAGTGATTCTTCGTAAACTTCAATTTAAATATACAATAAATTAAATATACAACAAATACACGAAATTGTTGCAACAGAACCTGATCGCGTAAAGTTTATAATTGCTGTTGAAGGCTAGCATCTATCAAGGAGAGTATGTTCATGAAAAAAAAGCTGACCAGTACGCATCTAGAGGACAAGCCCCGATGGCAGCTGATCAGCTTATTATGGAAGCAGCTATTAAATCATTCTAATTGCTACTTGGAGGAAGATGTAGTAGATGAAGATGATGAAGCAGTAGTAACTGCCGCAGCCTTCTCCTTATCACTGGATAAGAACCAGCCGCATGCGCCGATCAACACCAGAACGATATAGAAGGATGCTTTCCAAGCTGTAGAATGTGCAAATTCCGCGGGGATTACACCTAGCGCAGGATGCGACAACGTATATACAGCTAGCTTCACGCCTACCCAGCCAACGATTGCAAAGGCAGCAATTTCAAGCCCCGGTCTGCGTTCAAGCAGGTTGACGAACACATTGGCAGCAAATCGCATAATCAATAGCCCGATAAAGCCGCCCAAGAAAATAACAAGGAAATGTCCGCCATTCATGCCGCCAATATTAGGCAGCGGAGCAGCAGGCAATACAACGGCAAGCGCAACTGCAGCCAGGATTGAATCGACCGCAAAAGCAATATCGGCTACTTCTACTTTAATAACTGTCATCCAGAAGCCGCTGCCTTTTTTCTCACCCGGCTTATCTTTAGCGCCGGATTCTTTTTTCTTGAATACCACTTTTCTAAATATATGATTGAAGGCCATGAACAATAAGTACAGCGCACCTATCGCTTGAACCTGCCATACATCAACTAAGTACGAAATAGCAAACAACGATCCGAATCGAAATACAAATGCTCCCGCCAGGCCATAAAATAAAGCCTTTTTCCTTTCTTTTTCCGGCAAATGCTTAACCATAATAGCAAGCACTAATGCGTTGTCCGCTGCCAGCAAGCCCTCCAATACGATGAGTACGAGCAAAACCCAGCCATACTCGAGCCATAGCCCTAAATCCATGTTTGTTCCTCCTAATAAATGATGATTTCTAGTTATCACACATTACCATTTCTAATATCCCAGTTCCGGAAAACAGAAAAGACCTTTGCCTAAATAGGCAAAGGTCTCGCAAACAACGTCAAGCGTTGCCAATAAAGCCGGAGAAAATTCTCGTCATGACGACTTTATCGTAGCAGCTACTCCCCTTTGGAGTGTGTGATAATATGAAATTGATATTGTGTCTACAACATGCTTATACGCGGGTGCCTCACAATAGTTTCACTTTTTTTAAAAAAAGTTTATAGTCTTTATTAACCCGATTATTTCAATATCAACCACATATTTTATATATATTAGTTTTCATTCTTTTTTAGGAGTGTTTTTTTATGTCTATCGAAGAACTGCAGCAAGCAGCCATTATATCGCTTATCGAGCAAGCTGACAGCAGCTTCGCACTGCTGTTTTATACGCCCTTTTGCGGAACCTGCGGTGTTGCGGAACGCATGCTGAGCATCGTTCAGGCAGCCGGTGTTCCCCAGCCCATTTATAAAACCAATATAAACTATACTCCGCTCCTGCGCGAGCAGTTCAAAGTGACGAGTGTGCCTTGCTTGCTGCTGTTCAAAGCGGGCAAGCAGGTAAAAACGATTTACGCAGTGCAATCGGTAGATTACTTGTACAAGCAGCTGCAGCAAACTTTGGAATAATGACAGAGTGCTGCAGGGATAGCACACGATCACTTTAACGATTCATAAAGCCCCGCTCCTGCAAGAAGCTCTTCATATGAAGCCGGACAGGCTCGTTCAGGCGCTTGCTCATTTGCACAGACCACGGAACACTCGTTTTCCCATTGCTGCGTGCTAATAAATAAGCTGAAGAAGCTTGATCATAAGGTGCAATACCGCTTGTGGCCTGCTGCTTGTCATAGCTGTTATGCTGCAGAACACTGCTCAGCGGCAGACGCGGCCTTAACATCGGCTCCTGATCAGGATAGCCGATGCACATGCCGAACAAAGGATAAACCAGCTCAGGCAGCTGCAGCTCCTTGGCTACAGCATCAATATGATTGCGAATGCCGCCAATAAAAACGACGCCAAGCCCGAGCGACTCCGCAGCAACGGCAGCATTTTGAGCTGCCAGCGCCGTATCAACTGTTGCTACAATTAAATTTTCAACAGAATCGGCGTATTGATCCGCTTTTCGGCTATGAAGCGCAGCCGCTTCGGATAAACGATACAAATCTGCGCACCATACTAGAAACACCGGACTTTCCGCTATATAAGCCTGATTGCCTGCCAGCTCCATAAGCTTCGCTCTTTTTTGCGCATCGCTAATTGAAATTATGCTGTATGCCTGAACATTGCTCGAAGTGGATGCCATTTGCCCTGCGCTAATAATGCTTTCCACCATTTGTTCAGATACAGGCTCAGCCGTAAATTTTCGAATCGAACGATGCTTCATTAACTGCTCGATGATCTGATTCATCCCTGCACCTTCCTTGCTGCGTAGACTACGATGCTACAGTAGCCGATTGTTTTTTCACCTTAATCCGGGACATCGATAGGAACAAACTCAACACAAGAACAGCTGCCCCAAGCAAATATGGAGCGTTAATATCTACATCATAGATCGTGCCTGCAACTGCCGGTCCAAGAATATTGCCAAGGCTCATGTAAGCATTATTCATGCCTGCTACAAAGCCCTGCTCCTCGCCAGCTGATTTGGACAGCAGCGTATTGATTGCCGGGCGCATAATCGAGGTAAGCGTGAAAAATATCGTTGTAATGATCAGTATAAAGTAGAAGTTGCCTGTTATCAGCATAAGCACAAGCGATACTGCTGAAAGTAGAAACGTCCAGTTAATAAGCGCCTTTTCACCAAAACGGTTAATTAGCTTGCCGATATATATCGATTGAATAATAACGCCCGCCAGAGCGCCTACTGTAATAATGATCGAGATTTGTCTCGTCGTATAACCGAACTTGGCATCTACAAATAGCGGAAATATCGCTTCAAAGTTAATTAATCCGAACGTAAGTGTAAATACAAGCACGAGTAAAATAAAGTAAGAGGACTTTGTAGATCTTGCGAATTGCTTCAAAATATTTTCTCTTTTTTCTTTCATCGCTCTTGCAGCAGTCCGCGCTTCCATGGAAAGGGATTCCGGCACCAGAAGAAGCGAGCCGAGCATCGCAACAGCGCCTGCTCCTGCCGAAACGTAGAATGGCGCACGAACGCCAAGCTCTGCAAGAAAGCCGCCCACGCCAGGACCGACCACGAAACCTAGCGACATTGCTGCGCCTAGCAATCCAAGACCTCTGCCTCGCTGTTCTTCTGTCGTAATGTCAGCCACATAAGCCAGCATAGCCGGCACCATAGCGGCAGCGCCCACCCCGCCTATTAAGCGTGATACATACAGCCATGAAACATGATCTGCCATAGCAAATACCAAATTTGAGATTGTAAACAATACAAGCCCTGTTACAATCATCAGCTTGCGTCCGTATTTATCGGACAGCTCTCCAGCAATTGGAGAACAAATAAACTGAGTAATTCCAAATGCGGCTATAAGGTAGCCGGCTGTTTTGCCGCCAGCATTGAACTCGCGCAAAAACTCCGGAATTACTGGAATAATTAGTCCAATGCCAAGCATGGCAATGAACATGTTGACCATTAACAGCAGCATTCTGCTGTTATTGCTTTTTGACAGTGTCATCGTTTCTCCATCCTATTCTATTGTCAAATTTTCTCTATCTCTATATAGTTGGGGCAGCTTTGTATTTTATACCGGTTAATTACTTACCTACTTACTTGCTTACTTACATCAGCTGAGAAATTATTTCGTAGGAACGCAATCTGGCTTGATGATTATAAATATAACTGGACACCATAATCTCATCCGCTTTGGTCGCTTCTATAAACTGTGCCAGCTTCTCCCTTACCGTTTCCTTGCTTCCAATAATAGAAGAGCCTAGCTGATGCTCAAGCGCAATCTTCTCATGCTCGCTCCAGACTTCATCCATATTGCGCACTGGAGGAGGCACAGGCGCTCTGTTGTTACGTATAAAGCCCAAAAACAATTGCTGCATGGAGGTTGCAAGATATTGCGCCTCCTCGTCTGTTTCGGCAGCAATCACATTTACTGCTACCATACCGTAGGGCTTATCCAGCACGCCGGCCTTGAAATTGCTGCGGTACAAGTTCATCGCAGGCACTGTAAAGTTAGGCGAGAAATGTCCTGCAAAAGCAAATGGCATACCAAGCTGAGCGGACAGCATCGCGCTAAAATCGCTCGATCCAAGCAGCCAGATCGGCACTTCCGCCCCTTCGCCAGGAATCGCTCTTACTGCAGGTACATATTCATTGCGGCTCGGATCAAAATAAGCCCTTAATTTCTCCAGCTGCTCTGGAAAATCATGACCATTCGAGCCGCGGCTGCCTCTAAGCGCGGCTGCGGTCAAATGATCCGTGCCCGGCGCGCGTCCAAGCCCCAGATCGATCCGGCCTGGATAGAGCGCATCCAGCGTGCCAAACTGCTCGGCAATAACTAGCGGCGCATGGTTTGGCAGCATGATGCCACCTGCTCCTACACGGATCGTATTCGTTCCGCTTGCCACATGGGCGATTACAACTGACGTAGCGGAGCTCGCAATATTAGGCGCATTATGATGCTCAGCCAGCCAGAAGCGATTATAGCCCCAGCCTTCTGCATGCTGCGCCAGATCAAGCGTATTTTGCAGCGATTGCTTAACGGAGCCTCCTTCTACTATAGGAGACACGTCCAATATTGATAATGGCACTTTCATATTGTTCGACATTTTATTCACCTTCATGCTGCTGTTGGCACAGCTTCAATCGATTGATCACTGTGCTTAGCGTACTTTTTTCCAAATAAGCTACATAATGCTGTTCAGCCTCCGTAAAGAACTGGTCCATGACATGCTGCATATTCGCGGAAATAACACATTCCTCTTCCGGGTTTCCTGAGCACCAATGCGGCTTCAAGGTACCTTCAGACATCGTTCTGTAAATATCAGCCAGCGTTAAAATATCCGGATCGCAGTTAAGCATATAACCTCCGCCGATCCCTTCCTTCGTCTTAACGAAGCCCTTCTCTCGAAGCGAGCCCATAACTTTGCGAATTCTGGTCGGATTAGTTGCTACATTGCGAGCGATATAATCGCTGCTGGCCATTCGTTCCGGCAAATAAGCGAGCAATGCCAAGCTGTGCACAGCTACAGTAAATTCGCTATTCAAATTATCCCCCTCTTCCCACGCAAGGATACTGTGATTTTATTTCATACAGTTATAAATGTCAATGTTCTTCTTAGCGAAATTTATACATAATTGATGCTGCCAGCACACCTAGCATAAACCCGCTTATTGGTGCTACAACTAATATTCCAATTATATTTGCGCTGCTTGTCAGCAGCAGCTTCATTCCCGTTACGGCGAGCATAGCGGTAAAAACGAGCAGCCAATACACCCGTTTCTCCTTTGTGGTTACAGCCTGCACAGCTTGCCGTTCCTGCCCGTTCAGCCTGTCCGGCTGTTTAGTGAATAAAGCCAGCAATATGACCGCCTCTGCTGCCAAGCCTAACAAGGATAAACTGCGCTGCAGCCACTTGTATACAGGAATGCCTCCATATATTTGCTCTAAAAATGGGATCTGCGTTACGAAAAAACCATGCTTGTGTGTAAAAGCATCAACTATCATATGAGTTAAAAAACCGATGCTCACTGAAGCGAAAAAAATAAAAAGCTTTGCAAGCGAGCGTAAATTCCAGCTATTATTCAATGCGATACGATAGAGCTTGCTATTGATGCCGCCCCAATCGGGCAAATGCAAAGCAGCAGTCCCCTTCACTATTTTATGAAACAAAAGAGCAAATAATAGGCATAGCGGAAATGCTTGCAGCAGCAAGCCCTGCCAAGTGTGACCGATGCTCTGATATGGCTCCAGCACAATAAAATACTCAAAGTCAGGCGACATGCTGCCCAGAATTAAGCCCGTTATGCTCAAATAGCGAGGCTTGGCCAGCTTTAGCGGCGCAGCAAATATAGGATGCGAGAAAGTGAACGGCATTGCAGTAAGCTCCCTTCAAATGTATAGTATACTATTACTATCACTCCTAAATGTTAAAGAGGGATGTACATGAAAAATAATGTTCTCACCTTGCAGTCAATTGACAAGCTTAGCGGACAAGCCATTTACGAGCAAGGCTTGTCTTATGTGAAGGCTGATCGCGTCGAATGGTTAATATTTAACACAGAGCAATCGCATTACGAAGCGACCATTCACAGCAAGCGCAAAGAATTTGTTGTCATTGATATAGATTCGCAGGATCGAATTGAAGCTTCCTGCTTTTGCACTATTCATAAAGACTCCTATTGTGAGCATATTGTTGCTGGAATTCTGTCTTTGCGGCAAATGATTTTTGGCGATCATAACGATGACAGATTGGAGGCACTGCCATTAACGCCTGCAGCTCAAGTTGAGAATACGGCATTGCGTGATACTTACAATAGCGCTTCAGCCATTGAAGCATCTGAACAGCTGCTTGCCTTATTTCATCAGCAGAAGCTTCCTCCTGCCAGCAATGCCTTTATTCATGACGCAAGAACGGAGCTGTCTGTTGAATATATCGTTAAGCTGACGAGCAATGAGTCGGGGCGGACCATTATTGTGCTGGAGCTCCGCATAGGAACAGCGAGATTGTATGTCGCGCAGCAATTAAAGCTGCTGCTGCTCCGCATTGCTCGCAAAGCCTCCTTCGTCTTTACCAGCCAGTTTACTTACTTGCCCAAGCAGCATCGCTTCTCCGCCCAAGACTTTGAAATCATTGAACAGCTTATTCAGCTTGCCCAGCAGGAGCAGCTTTACGAGGAGCCTCTTACGCGTCCAAGAAAAAGCAGTGAGCGGATGCTGTTTATCCCTCCGCTGGCATGGGAGCAGCTTATGCCTAAGCTGGAGGAGATCGAGCATGTCAGAGTGATCGATGAAACGAGAGGCAGCATGCAAACCGTATTCAACCGGCTGCTTCATTTTCAACAGCCGCTGCCTGTACATTTCCATTTTCAAGAGCACAGCAATCAGAAAAATGGTTACGAGCTTATAGCAGATGGTCTAAATGATCTTACTTTAATGCCAGATTACAGGCTCGCCTTTTCAGACGGAAGCTTAATTGATGTTGGAGAGCAGGAATGCAGCCTGCTTGCTCAGCTGCAGCAAGTAACGAAGCGTACAAATAGCACCGCTATTTTTATACCAGGCCATCATATGGAAACTTATATTGACCAAGTTATCCCATCGCTAAAAAAGCTGGGCGAGGTACAGCTGGCCGACAGTATAGCTGATAAGGTCGTGCAATATCCGCTTAAAGCGCGCATTTACTTGGATCGAGTCAAGGATCGGCTGCTCGTAGGAGTAGAGTTTCAATATGGGGATATTATTATTAATCCGCTGGCAGATAGAACGAGCGCTCGCGGAGCTGAGCGGATTCTTATTTATGATAACGAGAAAGAAGCACAAATAATAGGTCTGCTTGAGCATGATCACATTTTCCGCACAGAGGGCGGATTTATAATTGAGGATGAAGAAGCCCAATTCATGATGCTCTACGAGCTTGTCCCAGAGCTTGAGCATTTGGCAGACATTTACGCCACAACGGCTGTTAAGGAAAGATTGTTCGCCGAGCAGCTTCACCCTATCGTCCATTTGAGCTTTAATGAGCGGACAGACTGGCTGGAATTCAAGCTGCAGCTTGACGGCATTTCCGAGCAGGAAATTCGCGAGCTGGTTAAAGCAATTGAAGTACAGCGGCGCTACTTTAAATTAAGCAATGGCTCCTTAATTCCAATGCGCGGAAGCGGGTTTGAGCGGCTAATCAAGCTCATGAATGAAATTGGCTTGCACCATATCGCATGGGATGGCGCGGCTGGACATGCTCCTGCGGTGCGTGCCTTGTCGCTATTGCAATTTCCGGACGATATCGGTTCATCCTTCAAGCTGAGCCGCGCCTTGCGCGAGCGGCTGGATAATATTAAGCATCCGGATCAATTAAACTTTCCTATTCCGCCTTCGCTAGACCCGATTTTGAGAGGCTATCAGAAATTTGGCTATCAATGGATGCGCACGCTAGCTTATTACGGCTGTGGTGGAATACTCGCCGATGATATGGGATTAGGAAAAACGCTGCAAAGCATTGCCTTCCTGCTGTCCATGCTTGATGAGATTCGCGGAAAGCAGCCTGCTTTGATCGTCGCCCCTGCATCGCTGACCTACAACTGGTTAAATGAGCTGGCCAAATTTGCACCCGAGATAAAAGCCACTGTAGTTGACGGCACCTATGCAAAGCGTAAGCAAATGATTGCCAATAAACAGAAGATGGATGTTCTAATTACATCTTACCCTATGCTGCGGCAGGATATCGAGCATTACAAAAAGCATCATTTTCATACCTTGCTGTTAGACGAAGCGCAATTTTTCAAAAATGAAACTACGCAAACCGCCCTTGCTGTTAAAGCTCTAGCAGCCAAGCATAAATTCGCTTTGACAGGAACGCCGATTGAAAATCGGATCGAAGATTTGCGTTCTATCTTTCATGCAGTATTTCCAGAGCTTTTCGATGATAGGGACATATTCCGTTACATGCCTCACGAATTAATCGCGAAGCGTTCGGCACCTTTCCTATTGCGAAGATTGAAGAGCGATGTCGCGCGCGAGCTGCCGCCCAAAATTGAAACAACCCAAGCAAGCGAGCTGCTGGCAGATCAGAAAAAATTGTACCTTGCTTATTTAGCAAAGCTTCGCCAGGATACATTAAAGCATCTGGACCAGGATACCTTTGGCAAAGAGCGCATAAAAATTTTAGCCGGCCTGACTCGGCTAAGGCAGCTCTGCTGCCACCCTGCTCTATTCGTTGACGGCTACACTGGCGGATCGAGCAAGCTGCTGCAGCTGTTTCAAATTATTGAAGAATGCCGCAGCTCAGGCAAGCGAATGCTTATTTTTTCCCAGTTTACAGAAATGCTCAGCATCATTGCCCGCGAGCTTGGCTATATGGGTGTACCTTACTTTTATCTCGATGGCGCTACACCTGCACGCGATAGGCTTGCGCTATGCGAAGCCTTCAACCAGGGCGAGAAGGATATCTTCCTTATCTCCTTAAAGGCTGGCGGTACGGGACTGAACCTGACCGGCGCTGATACCGTTGTTCTGTATGATCTATGGTGGAACCCTGCTGTCGAGGATCAGGCTGCTGATCGTGCGCACCGGATTGGGCAGAAAAAGGTTGTTCAAGTAATTAGACTTATTGCGCAAGGAACAATCGAAGAAAAAATGCTCCAGCTTCAGCAGCGCAAAAAAAATCTGATCGATGCCATTATACAGCCTGATCAGCACGCCGCCGCCACTTTGACCGAGCAGGACATTAGGGAATTGCTTGCCATTGAATAATGGCAAGCTCTTGATTTCGCGTTTGAAGGCGCGGGTCGGAATCAAATCGCGCGGTGAGTCACAAATAGACGTTGAAGAAACTACCAAATGCGAGCACTAAATGTATTTTGTGCATCTAGTTTCTCCTTTTTCGCTGAAAAAAGGAATCTAAATACATTTCCTGCATCTAGTTTGATCAAAAACCGCTGTATTTTGCAAAATGCTCAAAACTAACTGTAGTTTTTCCCCTTAGAATCGAAAATTAGCTAAATTTCTTAAAACTAACTATATGAAATGCACTTAGTTTAAAAGTATGCGTAGTTAGCTATGCAGCAACAAGAAGATCGAAATGAGATAGCCAAGAAAAACGGGCTGCATCCATCCGATATCTGACGTACTTGTTGGAGCAGTTGCCGCAGCCTTGCCGATTTACCATACTCCACTCTTACTATAGAATGAATGACAGTGCGAACCTCCGAATGAAATGTCAATATGAGACTGTCGATTAATTGTGGGCAACTATTGATAAGCAATGAGAAAGGGGAAACGGAGAGCAAGAATGGGAATGGAGAAGCGCTAGCGTCCGCCTTTGTAGGCTAATTTTTTCCTTTACAGGGGTTATTTATTCATAAAAATTAGACTACAACAGCGGTCGGAATCCCAATCTTGATCGCAGTGGCCCCCCTTTCTATTGCTTGTTGCAACTATCCACAATTAATCGACAGTCTCAATATAATCGTTATATGATATTTGAGCAAAAAGAAAAACGCCTGATGGCGTTCCTCTTAAAAAACATAGTATATCCACGAGGGAGGGACTGTCCCTATTGATATAGTCGTTACGGGACAACTGTTACGCTTAATACAGCGCTGGAAGTGACGCCTGCCTCATTGAGAAGCTCGACGCGATACACGTATGTGCCGACCGGCTTACCGCTGATCTGTATCCGTGCAGTCTGAGCTCCTGGTGTTGCTGCGGTTAACGGCTGTTCGTCTATGAGCACACCGTTCTCATATAGACGATACGCGGTTCCGTTCGTTCCCCACCACATATTCATCGTTACAGCGAAGCTGCCATCACCGTCCCAGTTATCATGAAATAGGACTGGCGTACCCGGAGTTGCGTCAGTCACGGTGACAATAAGCGGATTACTTGTTGTAACACCGTAACCATTAATTAACTCTGCACGATACGTATAAACGCCGTTTGCACGACCGCTAATGGCTGTTGCTGTTGTTTGCGTTGTCGGCGAATGGTCGATTATCACATTCGTCTCAATCAGTACATCATTCTCATACAGACGATAAACGGAACCATTATTCCCCCACCACATATTCATCGCTACAGTATAGTCGCCATCGCGCAAGCCAGTATCATGACCGTTGTTGTGAGACAAGATTGGTTTGCCCGGCGCGGCGGTACTCGCCGCCGTACCAACAACTTGAATCTCCAACGGTTCTGCCGCAAGTTCGCCATAGGTTGCGCCAATAATCGTCGTGCCTGCCGCTTTGTACAAGATCACACCGCCGGCAAGCACTTCGGCTACGGAGTTGTCCGAGCTTGTGTATGATGCCAGAGCTGTAACATCTGCCGATCCACTAATAGGATCAACAACCGTTACGCTTAGTCGACCAGCTGTGCCGGCGCTAGCCTGTGACACAGAGCCATTAACTGTCAGCGATGCCTGCGTGGACTCACTGCCGCCTTCCCGGATATATGATAACGGTATATAGAACACATCCCCCGGTGCGATATCGTATACAAACCCTTTACTGAAGTCGTGATCGTCGACGTAGCGGTGGATAAGTGTACTGTTGCCCAAATGTAAAATATATTGCCCTGTACCGATAGAATCGACGCTCTTAATTTCATAAACAGCATTTCTCCCGGACTGATTCGCCACATGAATATAGCGACCAATCCATTGTTCTAGCATGTGTTCAGATGTGCTTTGAGCGGTTGTTTGAATCGTAATTTGATTGTCGTCTGTTAAAATTCTGGTGAAATCAACAATCGTTCCTTCTACACGATCCGTCACTTTCGCGATTAACGGATTATCTGTGTAACCGAGCGTTACACCATCGTTCAGATAAGCTTGTGCTTCTTTTCCACTTTGCTCTATATAGGTTCCAAAATAGCCCTGGAATGCAATACGATCATCTACTACGTACAATTTGTTGCGGTCCATCGCTTGGATGATCCAATCCGTTCGCTCCCCGATCACTACTTTAATAGCGACAGCTTCCTCATCAGAAACGATTTGACCATTGTAGGTTACGGATACTTTCTCGATCTCATCTATAAATGGTGTGCCAACATACGGCTGAATAACCGAAGCGAAAACAGAATGAATATCGGAACCTTTGCGCTCTGCCATCATGTAGAACAACTCTCCTGGATTTTGACCAGTGACTGGTGGAATACCTGTTGCCAGTGCTACACTGCTTACATCGTTCAGCATGGTTAGTTTCATGTGAACTTCTTTGTTGTTGTTGATTCCATTATTCTTCATTGTCCAGTCGACACTGAATGGTTGCGTCACAGATTCATCTTTCTCGACATCTTTCAAATAGTGAAATCCACTGCCCATATACCCGGTGCCTGGAACACTATCATTTGCGGGACGAACGCCGTACTCTACATCGGGACCTGCAAGCGTTCCTGTAGGCTGACTGATCAGTTGCAAGCCATCTGTGGCAACCGTGCCTTCTCCGCCATGAAAGCTGTAGTGATGTTCATCACCGCCTGCAATTCGGAAAAGATCGACCATATAAGATCGGCTGTCATCTACATGAATCATAGCTGCAGTTCGACGATATTGCGATGTTTGGTCATAAGCGTCTGATGCGTCCACATCGATTAATTGTATCGGACCATTTCCTTCAAAATGTAGTGGTGTAGCTCCCCAAAGTGCTTTCTGCCGCGAGCGGTCTACTAGTACTGTATTGTGGCTGACCGTATGACTGCTCCATTCTATGCGGCTTGGCCAAGCTCCGGTGCGCTCTGGATAACCAAGATCGGGCGCTAAATCATAGCCATAGGCGAGAACACCTAGATTCAAAGAATCGGCATGTGCATGTGATGATCCGGACCGCCCATAATACATGAACAATTCCCGAATTTCATTTCCGAATGTATTTGCCAGTTCCATCTGTTGACGGCTGCTTTCATCAATCAGACTAATACTAATTGCTCCAAACTTATAGGAGCTTCCATTGCCTGAGCCTGCTGAGCGGAAAGTAAGTTTATGCTTGCCAGGGGTGATGTTCAAATCTTTTGCAAGTGTGACCGATGGTGAGTTGGCGGCCAGCGTTCCAGTAAAAGAATGCGTCGCTATCTTCACATCGTCATAATAGATATCATAATCGCCATAACTGGCCGCGGTGAATGGCCGCAGATCCAAATCAAATACGCCGTGCTTTTCAACATTAAATTCGAAGGAGATCGCAGACTGAGCGTTGATCGCTTCGAATTGCAGCGTACTGGAAGCAGGGAAATATTTCGTGGAGGTTCCTTCCGATAATTCGATAATTCTCATGTCGTTAAAGAAAATTGGATTGATCGCAGCCATCGTATAGTTTTGTCCGGCTCTCAGCACACTGAAACCATAGCCCGTCAAATGATTGCTTTGCGGCTTGAATGTACCATATTGTGCGATCACATCGGCAATGTCGTTTGTAAGTTGACTTGGATCAGCATCAAAAATATCGCCTCTGATGCCACCAATCGTTCTTCCATTCAATTGGTAGGCCAATTGTGCATAGATTGGGTCACCATATATTTTGAAAGCATCTACAAAATCAATAGCTTTCGTAATAATGCCGCCATTCCCTGTGCCGCCAGAGTCACCGATATGAGCTGTAAATTGGTCTGATAAAGTTAAAGGGTAGTAGGCATCGAACATCTTCTTGAATTTAGGATATTGGTACAAATCGGCAGCCGGATATTTATCATATCCTTGCAGTACATCAGCTACTTGTTTGAATTGATCGAACCAAAGCCTATTATAGAGCGGGGCTGTTTCATCTCCATGACCATCCCGATCCACCTTGCTGACTAATAACGGCAAGATGTTTCCGCCAGTGATTTTATGTTCGCTGGATACATAGGAGCCTGCCTGGAAATTAAAGTCCAGCCACTCCTTGGTTTCAGGGAAGGTATCATAAACAACAGCTGCAAGTGCCAATGTTAATTGATGCATACCTTCATTACCGCGGATCAGGTCATTCTGAATCGCCGGATAAATTTGCTTCAAGATTCCGTCTTCAATGTTTTTGCGAATAGCTGCAGCGGAATTTTTTGGTGTCAAGCTGCTTGTGCTATTGGCCTTGTTCTGCAAAAAGGCTAGAGCGCCTGGATGATCCATTGCCGGGAAAAAAGCATCGTATGCCCGAATCCAATCCTGAACCATCAAACTTTCCCAAATTGAACCGACGACTTTTCCTCTGCCGCCAGTGCCGCCGTCAGAATTCAAATAACCTTGCGCCGGCTTATAAATGCGCAAATCCATATCCGGATAAAGATCAGCAATGCGATCCAGAATTACAATTCCAGTAGCAGCATACTTTTCATCGCCTGTAAACAAATACGCATCGCGAAGACTTTGAAGCGCCTTGGGAAGCAGTGCATTAGCACCATACCAGATCGCCCAATGATTATAATACGCTATGAAAGTAAAACGATTTCCACTAGCGTCCACCCATCCCGAACCATCATCGATCCCCCAGTCCGCCGGTTTGCCGGGACAAGAAGTATTCGTCAGCAGTGATGCATTCGCAGTTGATTTCACGAATACGCCATCCACTAAACCACTTTCATAATACGCGCCAAAATCATTACATGGATACCACATGTCATTTGTAGGATCCTGGATTTTCCATGGGTGATTAATAGGATCCAACCGATAAGGATAATTCCCGAATTGATTAATCGCAGTGCCAGTTACCGGACTTCCTTTTACCTGATTGACCGCGTAACCCCGTGGAATGGACTGCGGAGTAATCAAACTCCACCAGAAATCGAGGCCCAATACTTCATAGCTGTCAGCGAGAGTGACCGCATTGTCGCGCTCATATCTCGCCCAATCGTATAGTTCAATATTATGGCGGGCATTCGCTATCTTTTCGTCTGTATAGATGGTCGAACGTTGCTTGCTGCTCTGTATATTCGCGCTATCTAATATATTCAAATCAACGAAGGCGAGCCCCTCCCGCTCACCGTATGTGATCTTGACAGTAATGCGTGCTTCACCTTCTGTCAATGCTTCCAGTGACCAGCGTTGGTTCGGTAATGTTGACACAGCAATTACAGCATCATCTGAACTCGTAACGGTTACGGAGGCATTTTCCAATGGAAGAGTTGAGCCATCATTCATTACAGCTTCGATGGCGGGTTCCAGTTTTTGACCAATGTAGTAATCGGTTCTCCCGGTGCTGATCCTTGCCTCCAACAATGCCAAAGGCATGACTGCAATACCAAAGTAAGCATCGTCAAAGTAAGCGATTCCAACATTAGTGCTATTTGAATATAACAAAATGGTCGCATGCGTAGCATTAGCAGGCGCTTCAGAACTCACATTCATTTCCACCCAATTTTTATTCGAATTATTTCCTACAGATTTTGTACTAATTCTGGAACCGGAGGCATTCCAAAACTCCAGATATAGTGACGATTCACCGTTTATAATGTACACCATGACCGATGCCGTATAATCTTGTCCGGGAACAACGGAAACTTTGTCACTTCGCAATCCCACTGTTTGAACATCTGATTGGTCATCGATACGAACGCTATAAGAACCTCTATACACGTGGTCATTGGATGCCTCATAAGTTTCAGTCCCCATACTTGGTAACGAAAGTTTCCAGCCAGCTGGTTTATTGGACTCAACTATTTCGAAGTCTCCATTATCAAGCAAATTATTCCCAGCAGCAGCAACTGACGGTGGAGTGAAGTTTTGTCCAATAAATGGGAGTATCAAAATAAATGACAAAATTATAAGAACACTTTTACTAGCTTTCATCAATATTTACACTCCTTTAATTTAAATATAATAACATGATCAAATCTATACATTTTAAACTCCTAATCTAAGGAAGCGCTTTCAAATAAATGTAATTTAGAACTCCCGCATACTCTGGCATACGGGAGGTGTTAATTAGATACTGTAAGACTAGCCGTTATTCAAAATCTTTTAGTTCATATCCTGCTTTGCGAATTTGCTCGACATAGGCTTGGAATAACTCGCGCCCGCCATATCTTGTCATCAGATCTTCCCGATATTGCGGCCAGTTACTTCCTGATTTATCATCAAACAGCATCTTCTGGTGGTACTCGTACATCTTCGTACGGAAGTCCGCCAGATTAAAGCCTGCTGGTGGGCTTGTGTTTACTCCCTTATAGTAAGTGTCATGAAGGTAAGTGGAGATCGTTGCAACAATTTCCCGATCACGATCGCTCATGCTTGGCTCGATTATTTCCAAGCCTAACACATTCGCTTCGTCCGGAGTAAAGAATTGATATACGTCAAGGAAATTTCCTTTATCGACAATATCTTTTTGATAAGCGTCCTCATTCAATGTAATCTTGTTTCCATCACGCGTGTAATGTTTTCCTTCCAGACCATAATGCGTCATCAAAAAACCTTCTTCGCTTGCCAGCCAATCCAATATTTCAATACTGCGCTTTACTTTCTCCGGTGATGTGTCCGCTGCAGTTTTGGCGAATAGAAACGCGGATGCTGCTACTCCTTCTCTCCATTGCGGTTTTTCAGGAATAGGGTTGAACGGCACCCATTCTGCCCCAGGAATGATCGACTTTGTTTTTGCTTGCAGACCTGTGGGATTGGAATCGAAAGCGAAATTTCTGTCTACTCCGACTACAACGCCTATTTTCCCTTGTGCAGCTTTGTCGATATGAGCCATGCCTTTGTTCAGGAACCAGTCAGGATCAACAATGCCAGCGTCCAACCACTCCAATACTTCATCGACTACTTTTCCTGCCAATGGGTCAGAACCATTATCATGATACATATGATCTTGTTCACCTACCACCGTAGCCTGGAATAATCCATTATTATACCACTGCGGGAAATCCCACGGCATGCCATTGCCTCCGGCGGATACGGAAAAGCCGTAAGTATCGTTCTTCTTGTTGCCATCAGGGTCATTGAATGTAAAGGCTTTCAATACATTGGTTAATTCATCATAGGAGGTTGGTATTTCGAGATTTAAGTTATCCAGCCAGTCTTTACGAATATAGTAGGAACGGTAGATGCTTCTCGCGAATGGCAGCGGTGCTCTGGCGAATACATCTTCAATCGCATAACGTTCCAATTCTTCTAAAGTAACCCACTTGAAGTAATTCGGCATCGTTTCGGGAGAAACAAACGGTGTCATATCTGCAGTCAAGCCTTGCAAAATATACTCTTGTGATGTACGTCCGTCAGTAGTGAACATGTCCGGCACATCTTTACTCGCCAGCAGCAGATTTAGTTTTTTCTTATAATCTTCTCCTACAGGCATGTAGTTCATATTTAGTGTCACATTGAATCGTTCCTCAATGGCTTGCTTGACAAAATCATCACTTGCGTTAGGCAAGTTACTGGTCGCTTGGTTTACAAACGTAAACCATTCCAATGTTAAATGCTCTTTCTTTTCTTCCTTGTTTTGTTCTTGACTTGGCGCCGTGCTAGCAGGAGCGCTGGCGCTAGGTGTCCCGCCTTCTGTACCCTTATCTTCCGGTTTTCCCGTGCTTGAACAAGCGCTTAGCAACATGGCAAGCGTCATGCCAGCCAATAACATCGTTTTCCATTTGTTTCTCATTGTTTTGCCTCCCTCTTGTCGATGAACACCTATCTCATATTATCGCACTTGCTGCATTGCTTGTCTCGTTTAGGCCTCACCTCCTTAACGTCATGGCAATCGCCATTCCGATATAAATCTGGTAATCATTAGCCCTTCACAGAACCTAACAAGAAGCCTTTTACGAAGTATTTCTGCAAGAAAGGATATACGGCAATAACAGGTATGATAGTGACGACTACTGCCGCCATTTTCATCGTTTCCGGTGGCAGCTGCTGTATCATGGCAGGATTTTGCACCAGCAGCTCCTGACTGACGTTTTGGGCTTGCAGCATATTTCTCAATACAACTTGAATGGGCTGCAAATCTCGATTATTGATGTACATAATTCCGGCGAAATACGTATTCCAGTGATTTACACCGTAGAATAGCCCTAGCGTTGCCATAATTGGCTTGGAGAGCGGCAAAATGATGAGCATCAGTGTGGAAAATTCATTGCTGCCATCAACTTTGGCGGCTTCCTCCAGATCCTCCGGCAAGTTCTCAAAGAACGTCTTCATAATGAGTACATTAAAGGCGCTTACAAGTCCCGGAATGAGCAGTGCCCAAATCGTGTTCAGCAAGCCTGTTGCGCTTACCGTCAAATACAAGGGAATTAATCCGCCTGAAAATAACATGGTGAACACAATCATGAATAAAATCGTATTTTTTCCCGGCAATTGTTTCCGTGACAGGGGAAAAGCAGTGAGTGCGGATACAAACAAATTCATCGCTGTGCCCACAATCGTAATAATAACGGTAATTTTCAAAGCTTGAGGAAGCACCTTGCTGGCGAATATCGCGGCAAAGCCTTCGAAAGTGATTTTCGTAGGAAACAGAACAAATCCGCCTTTTTGCAATACAACTTCGATGGGTGTGACGGACATCACAAACACATAATAGATTGGGAATAATGTAGCCAGTCCGAATAAAGTTAGAAATATATACAAGATCGTATCTATAACGCGATCACTTTTTGTTTTATGAAGTACGAATGACATGTTACTCCTCCTCTACCATACTCCTGAACCGCTTGTTCGCTTGGCCAGTTTATTTGCTCCAATAACGAGAATCAAGCCAATCATTCCCTTGAACAAGCCGACGGCTGTGGCGAGACTGAATTCCAGATTTTCCAACCCTCGCCGGAATACCCAAGTATCAATGATATCTCCGGTTTCATATACTCTTGCATTAAGGAAGATATAGACTTGTTCGAATCCGGCATCCATAATATGGCCGATTCGGATGATGAGCAGCAGAATGAATACATTGCGGATTCCCGGCAGCGTAACATGCCAGATTTGCCGTGAGCGGCTTGCCCCATCCACAGCGGCTGCTTCATACAGATGGGGATCGATAGCCGCCAGAGAAGCAAGATAAATAATGGCGCCGTAGCCAGTGTTCTTCCATAAATCGGTGGATACCAGAATGGTTCGGAAATATTCTTTGGTCGTCAGAAAATCAATGACTTGCCCACCGCTTTGTGTAATCCAGTTGTTAATTAGTCCAGAGCCGGGAGCCATGAAAGCGAATGCCAAGGCGTATACAATTACCCATGACAAAAAGTGCGGACCATACGAAATCGTTTGCACAGTCCTCTTGAACCATTGCACGCGAACTTCGTTAAGTATAATGGCGAATGCCACGTCGGGCAGCATGCCGAAGATAATACGGTAAAAACTCAATATGAGGGTGTTTTTGATCGTCCGATATATTTCAGGCGTGGAGAAGATCGTTTCGAAATGTTTGAAGCCGACCCATGAACTCCCCCAAATTCCTTTCAGCAGGTTGTAATCTTTAAAAGCAATTAATGCTCCGCCCATCGGCAAATAATGATAGATAATAAAATATAACACTCCAGGTAACAGCATTACGTAGTACCAGCGATGGCGGTAAACCGTCTTCATCAGTCTACTTCTCTTCGAAAGACTGGATTTGCCCGGCGCAGTAGTGGCTGGCGGCGCAGTTGGGTTGGACATAGGCGTGCTAACTCCTCTCTTTATAAGTGGTTGCAGAATTCAGATTAATCGAGTACGAACTTTCCGTATAGGCAAAAAAAACGTTATTTTATCTCAATTACAGGTTTAAAATTAGTGAATTAGTCCGTTTTGAACAATTGTACTCAAAAAATATTGACACTTATGCGACCTGTACCCGACAATAAAACATACATTGCACAAGAGCTGGTGTACATTCTACAGAGTAGAGGATGATAGAGAAATGAGAAAACGCTATCTTCATGGTCTGTTTATTCAAATCACTTTGTTCACTACCATTATTGTGCTGATTTTAACGTTGTTTCTTTATTTTAATTTTCGCAATATCCAATTGGAGCTGCTCAACTCTTCCAATGAAAAGTTAATGAATCAAGTATTTGAACATGCCATGCAAGTGAACGACTATGTCAATAATTACGCCTGGTATATGACGAATAGCCCGGAAGCAAAGCAGCTTATGTATGGAACAGACGTTACCTTGATGCAATCCTTGAATAATATCAAAGTTCTGGATGCATCCTTATCCAGCACGCCATTTCTTATCTCCGCCTATATCTACAATGGTGAGCAGGAAATGTACTATAACATCGGGCCTAATCCGATCATTCGTCAAGGCTCCTTCTATGATCAGGAAATCGAGCAGATGTTAGCGAATTCGCAATTTCAACCGCTTATACCGATTCCTAGAAAGATGCCGCATACAGAATGGGAACCACACAGACTTGTCCACACGTACACTTATATTTTGCCGCAGTATGCAGGCATGGGTGCGCGAATCAAAAATGCTGTCATTCTCAATGTGCGGGGGGATTGGCTCTTTAATACGTTATTGTCTTACGCGGAGTCGCCTTCCTTGAACGGGAACAATATGATGATTATCGATCCGATGGGCACAGTTATCGGACATTCTGATAATGATTTATTTTTGCAAAATTTATCAGATGAGCCGTATGTTCGAAACGTACTTTCATCCGGGCGGTCGTCGGGCTATTTCGTGGCAGATGTGGACGGGGTTCCGTCTGTTATTACTTATGCGACTTACGATGCTCCGGAGTGGAAAATGATTAATATTACGCCGTATGCGTATGTGGCAAGTGCTATTCAAAAGGTTCGAACGATTACACTGACGATTACTTCTATTGTCCTGGCAATTGGTTTGCTTGCCACCTTCTTGCTGTCAAGAAGGCTGTATTCGCCTATCGACTCATTGCGGAAGCAGGCGGGCGTCCTAACAGGAGGTAAGGGGAATTTTACCTTGGCAGAAGGAAAGGCGGGCAATGAACTAGAGTATATTTCGCAAACATTGGCGACTACCCATCATAAGCTGGAATCATTGGAATCATTCAAGAAAGAGCATATGTTTCAAATCAATCAAATTTTTCTGAAGAAGCTGCTTTCAAACAACAACGCTGCCGCAGACAATGTGCAAGCAGATCAGTTCGAAGCGTTTAACGTACAACTGCTCCCTAATCAGCCTGTTATTGCTGTTTTATTGCGTTTGGATCGTTATCGCTTGTTTTGTGAGCGATACAACGAGACAGATCGTTCATTATTGAAATATGCGCTGGCGAATATATCCGTGGAGGTGTTTCGCCCGCATTTCACGGCTGATGCAGTAGATATGGGCGGGGATCATATTGTGGCGCTTCTTAATGTGAAGGAACAGGAAGGAGAAGGGAGCGGTGATCTGCCGGGACAACTGGAAGGGCTAATACGGCAAATTCAACAGCAATACGAACAGTACGGCAGTCTATCCGTATCTGCCGCGATCGCTGGTCCAATAATCGATATTCATCAGCTGTCAGTCCTGTACGAACAAGTACTGTATATTTCCAATTACAGAATGGTGTACGGCTATAGCTGTCTGATCAAGCGAGAGGAAGTGGAGCAATTCACTCTGGAGGATCTGGATGTCGATGACACAGCAATCGCAGACTTGCTGGACGGCATTAAAACCGCAAACTGGATTATCATCGTACAGCACTTCAATTCCATTATGAGCCAGTTGTATAAATATCATTACAGCAATATGATGTTTTATCTGTCACTGCTTACCTCTTCTGTATTCCAGACGTTGAATGCGATCGAGCGCAACAGTTCTCTTCATTTTGAGATCGACTTTATTTCCTTCAGTAACAATATTCAGTCCCTAGAAACCTTGGAGGAGATTAAAGAAGAATATTTGGCATTGTTCAAGCAAATTACGGAGAAAATGCAGAAACAAAAGAACGAGAAGTCGGAACTGATCGTCTCCAATACAATGAAATATGTAGAGCTTCATTACGAGGATAAAAACTTATCACCTCATGCCATTGCCGATTATATTAATTTGACGTCTGCCTACTTGAACAAATTGTTTCGGGAGTATACCTCCATTTCATTGTCCAGTTATATTACGAATGTGCGCATGGATAAAGCGAAGCATCTGCTCTTGGAAAGCAGTTATAACGTAGATGAAATTATAGACATAGTCGGCTGGGAGAATAAAAAATATTTTTATACTGTATTCAAAAAAAGTCATGGCGTAACACCATCCGAGTACCGGCTAACCGCCAAGGTGAAGAATCTGGGGTGAACGTTGTTAACTTACAGAAGGGGGCTTCTCCAAGTCGTGAGATCGACTTTTGAGAAGCCCCTGTTCAATTATAAGTATATTTGCTAGAATAACTTTCCTTGACGGTATAACGCGGTAGACAATCTCATTACGGCATGCTTATAGCAATGCTGCCGCAGCGTTAATCCGTCTGCGAAGAAGGCAGGCAGAATGCTGTGCAAAGTACCTTCCATCTTGCCGAATAGCAAGCTGTAGACTTGTTCCTCGCTGTAAAACTGTGTTTCGCGGTCTTGCAGCCATTCAAAGTAAGAGACGATAACACCGCCTGCATTGGCCAGAATATCAGGAATAACTATTATGTTCCGCTCAGCCAGTACCGCATCTGCTTTCCCGGTGATCGGCGCATTGGCTCCTTCAACAATGAAGCTTGCCCGCACAAAATCGACATTGTCCTCACGTACTTGATCCTGCAATGCCGCCAAGAATAAGATATCGACATCGAGATAGAGAACATCTTCGCGTTCCAAGATTTGTGCATTTACGCCAAGTGCGGCAAGTTCTTCGGCAGTTTTCGGCAAGTCGCCCCAATTCTTGGCTGTATATTGTTGCAGAACGGCAACGGGAAGTCCGTCGGGATGGTACAATGTCACATTGCGATCGCTTACGGCAACTACCTTGGAATCGATATAGGAACAACGATGCGCCTCAAAAGCAGCAACCGCACCGACATTGCCAAAGCCCTGCACTGCCACGGTCAACGGCCGGGGCTGATCGGCAAGCGCAAGCAGCGACTGGGCGAAGCGGTTGGCTGAGCCAGCAAGCCAATCGCGCTGATCATTCACGAAATGATGCAGCATATAACGGAAAGTGAAATAAACGCCTTTGCCGGTAGCTTCCCTGCGACCGAGTGATCCGCCGCTTACAATGCTTTTTCCTGTGAAGCTGCCCAAATACGGTCTGCCGGGATTGACACTCTTGTATTCCGCCATCATCCAGTCCATCTCGCGCTCGCCGCTGCCCATATCAGGAGCGGGAATATCTCCTTACAGTTTAGATATAATCGATCATTTATAATTATTTAGTGCTAAGTACCTTTTTGACCGCGATAGCAATATCGTGCATATCCTTTTCTTCTGCCAGCAGCATGTTATGAGGCAGCCAATAAACTTCCTGTTCTGCACGTTCACTGTTCGGACAGGAATAGAGCCTGCTTTCGCCACTCCATTTCTGCGTGCTTTTAATGACTGCTTTATTCTTGTTAAGAGACACATAACCAGGTGATAAGGGGATGCCTTCTGCTAGCAGTTTTTGCAAAATGTCGGCCTTTTCTTGCTTGGTTGCTACCGGATCGATTCTGAACATGTACAAATGATTGGCATGTCTAGTAATACGGGCATCTTTTGTCAAAGTGCTTACACCATCAATATCTGCCAGAAGCTCGGTTAATAAACGGCTATTATGCTCCCGCTTGCGCATTTGTTCGTCGAGACGTGTCATTTGCGCCAGCAGGATGGCTGCCTGAAACTCTGTCATACGCAAGTTCCAGCCGATTTCCTCATGCTGATACCAGCCGCCGCCCCGGATTCTGCCTACATTAGCCAGTGACCAGGCACGATCAGCGAGTGCTTCATTGTTGGTAACGATAATACCGCCTTCGCCAGCATTAATGTTCTTGCTCGATTGGAAACTGAATGTACCGAAATCTCCAAGCGCACCTACCGCAGTGCCATCCCATTGGGCGCCGACTGCTTGTGCAGCATCTTCAATTAACTTCAAATGATGCTTAGCGGCAATTTCCTTCAATCTGGTCATATTCGCCGGAGCGCCTGCAATGTGTACGGCTACGATAGCTTTGGTTCTAGGTGTGATTGCCGCTTCTACTTTCTCAGGATCAAGCAGCAGTGTATCCGGCTCCACATCGACAAATACCGGCAAGGCGCCGAACATAAGAGCAGATGTTGCAGTAGCGATAAAAGTGTATGGTGGCATAATAACTTCATCGCCTGATTCAATTCCGGCAGCCATTAATGCAATCGTAATCGCTACCGTACCGTTTACGATGGTGATTCCGTATTTGGCATCTTGCAGTGCAGCAAATTTATCCTCTAATTCCTGCAGTTTAATTCGCCCGGTTCCTCCCCATTTGCCGGAACGAACGACTTCCAGAATCAGTTTCTCCTCCAACTCGTCATAATAAGGCCATTCCGGAAACGGTTCTGTTCTGACGGGGGTGCCCCCGGCAATTGCTAATTTGCTCATATTCAATTCCTCCTTGGGCTAGTTATCGTGCGAGTTCGAACTACCTCTTATATTGTATATTTGCGGCATAGAACACCAAATTTCAAGGCCGCCTGACCAGCTTCAGCTATTGCTTCTCCTTCAGGAAGAGGAACCCAAACAACAGCATTGCTTAAGCTTCCCTCTACGTTGAGCTGCCCGTTTTCACTTAGACCCTGGATACGAATTTGTCTTCTCGCTCGTTCCCATTCATTGATCTGTCTGCTCGTCCAGAAAACAAACCCGCGCTGTTTCGCTTCTTTGACCACTTTACGCAGAGCATCGGCTACATCCGGCAAGTTATCTATATGAACTTGATGGAACAAGAAGTGAGCGATTCCCTCGACTTGTTTAACTTGCTCCAGGAAAGGAACGAGAACACTGCTGTCCGTAACGTTTGGATTGTCTAAATCCTGTGTCAGAAATCCGATCTCTAAGACATCATAGAACCGGTTGTTTTCATCGAACAAAGAGATTGGGAAGTAAGGATGACAAGTGCCGAATAAAAATCCGACATTGCCTGTCTTGCTCGGTCCGCGTGTCTGGTCGGCTTTAATGCCTGCCGCTTCGCACCATGCGAAAAACTCACCCCAACCTTCAAAACGTGTGTAGTGATTTTTATTGGAGATGATTTGATCCATATCAGCAGCTTGTTTCAACCAGTCTGCCTGACGGTCAAACTCGGCTTGGTCCCAATGTCCTCCGCCGATATCCAGAGCATTGTAGTGCAAAGCCAGCTCATGACCAGCTTTCTTAATGGCATCGAACATTTCCGGGCTGTACCCTGGCTCGATCATGCACCAGGTAGAGTGAATACCGCATTCCTCCAACACTTGCAGAGTAGTGGCTGCGCTTTTGTCGATATTATGGTCGCTGTCATGAGAGATGTGCGCGATATAGTCAATTCCATCTGGCCAATATCCCAGAAACGGAAGTGTCAGCCCTAATGACGTTACTTTCTTTAAAAGATGACCAATGAGCCGTTCTCTCCATAGATCTGCATAAGGGTAAGCGAAGTAAGGAGTTCCTTTCTCTGTGAAAGAGCGATCCAGCTCCCAGTCCATAGCTATTCGATCGTCGGCTTTTAGTATATTATCGTTGACAGCCGCACTGCCGTCGGGGGCAGGAACACCATCATCTATAACGGGGCCGATGCCCTGCTGCATCGTTACAATCGTATGCAAGATGTCGACGGACCAGCGATCAATCTGGCCTTGACCATACTTGAATTGCAGCAATACAGCTCCGGCTTCCGCTCCTTGGGCTATGCCCGAGCGCAAACTGCCCGTCGCTTGCCTTAATCCCGCATTATCCGGGTTAATGCTCCATGGTCTGGCTTTTAGACAGCGCAGTGCATGCCAGTTGCTTGTACCGATCTCGCCTTCCAACACGGCGTAACCGACTGACAGATGCTGGCGCTCTGTGCAGCCTAGTATGCTGGCCATTCCATTTAGACCGGCATAGCTGATCAAATGTCCGCCTTGATCCACATAATCGAGCAATTGCTGCCTCGTGTTCTTATCTTCATCCGTCAGCGCAGCAACTAAGATATCTGGCTTAATCTCCGTAATTTGTTCAGTGTGATCGATCCGCACGTATGGCATGCCGACATGAGATAATATTTCTTTTATATAATTCCCGAAAACATTCAAGCCGTATTTCCTATGTTTTTCTGCAGTTTGTTGATCGATCAATATGCCAACGACAGCTGTTCTCATCTGTGTGATCTCCTTTATAAATGATAGTATAAAGCTACTTTGCGCACGCCTCTGATCATATCCTCTATGTCCTCATCCGTATAAAACTCATTAACTGGCATTCTCACTGCTGTCTCCAGAATTTGCTCCGCAATCGGACAGCTTCCTGGCTCATAGCTTGTATCAGTCATGTCAAAAGGGTAACTGCTTCCCAGATATGCTTGTTTTTGTTGAAAAAGAGGCTGAAGATACAAAGGTTTGGCTATATATCCTTCGCCGCAAGGCACTCCTTCCGCAATCAAAGCTTCGCAAAACTCGCTTCTAGTACAAGACAGTTCATCAAGCTTCAGGCGCATCATATAGAACCAATAGCTGCATTCTGCATCGGCTTCCACATGATGAACGGAAATTCCTTTGAGCCCTTTGAGTCCTTCGCTAATTCTGTCGCCTAGCGTTCTGCGCCGCTGGCAGATTGACTCTAGTTTGTCTAACTGGGCAATTCCTACAGCCCCTTGCAGTTCCGTCATCCTGTAGTTGGGAGCCAGGCTTTGAATATCTTTTATCACAACATTGTCGAATCGATGGTAATTTTTATCCGCAAATGCATGTGTGCGATAGAAATCCATCTCATCATCCGAATTGATGGTCACCATGCCGCCATCTCCGGTCGAAATATGTTTGAAATCATTCGTACTGAAACAGCCATAATCCCCGATGGTCCCTACATATCTGCCTTTATATTTCGCTTGATAAGATTGAGCGCAATCTTCTATGACGATTAAATTATGTTTGCGTGCAATCGCCATAATCGCATCCATGTCGCATGGATTGCCGGCAAGATGAACGACTACAATTGCTTTAGTGCGAGACGTGATGCACGCTTCGACCGATATGGGATCCATATTGTAAGTATGCGGGTTCAGGTCGGCAAAAACCGGAATCGCATTTTGATATAAAATTCCAATCAATGTCCCCATGTCCGAAATCGGGCTTGTAATTACTTCATCGCCGACGCTGACTCCGGCAGTGCCCAGAGCGATATGGATTGCGGCTGTCCCTGAAGAAGCAGCTACACTATAGCGAACATCGTGCATTTCATTAAATTTATCCAAAAAACGTTTAACCTTGCCTCCCAAATGGTAGAACAGTGTGCCTTGTTCTAATGCTTCAGTCAATTCCTTCAGCTCTTCCTGACCAAAACGCTGTCCTGTGCCGAACGGAGTTTGCTTCGTCTTAGTGCCCCCATGAATTGCAAGCTGCTCCTTTGTCCCATCCACGTTACTCAAATTACACACGACTCCTTTCTCCATCTCCGAATTTCACTTCTCGTTTCACCCTTCACTTCATTTACACTACGCGCTGCATCCACAACGCAATAACCTCACAGTTCACATTCAGGGCATTGCCTTGCACTTCTACCTTAGCCTGAACAGGAGCCGGACAGTAGTCTCAAAATGGATGAATTTATTCAAATATCATGTTCAAAAATAGCGAAAAACTCAAAAAAGAGAGCCGGATTAAGGCTCCCTCAGCAAGGATTGGACATTAGCCGATAACAAAAAAAAAGCGCCCTGTCATTGTCATGACACGGACGCTCTGCATCGTTTACATTAGAATGCTAGTTAAAATTAGCATCACGATAAAATAAGCACCTACGCTGCTTACAATGTACAAAGCAGAAGACTCTTCCTTCACTTTATACATTTGGAACGCAGCTTGAACGGAAAAAATCATAGTTGAAATCAATGTAATTAGAAATATAGCCAACGCCAGCTTGATGGTCATAAACGCAAGTATGCCGGCAACAATAAATCCGACACCGGACAAATATTGCATCGCGCCCAGCTTCGTAATAAGCGCCTGAATCGATTGGCTCTCTTGTCCCTTCCACAGGCTAATGAGCCATAGCGAGAAGAACAGAGAAAGCAGCGATAAAATACCAAGCAAAATCATTTTGCCTATAAAAACACCTGTTCCCGATCCTACTCCTGTTAAGGCCGCAAGCGGATTGAAAAATATACCTTTCAAATAGCTGCTGACCGCCAATACTAACACGATGTAACCGACAAGCGATGCGCCCATACCGATTAGTCCGTAAAGGAAGTCTTTTTTTCCATCCAGCTTCAAGGCTTCAAAAGGATTTTTGAGCAATTTAATAATTAACTGGATATCAACAGCAGCAGCTGGCTTATTATTATTGTTGTTATTATTAAGTATAACTAGATTCTCATCTTGAAACTGCTCACTCATACACTCTCCTCCTCATACAATTATTTTTGCTCTTCCGTGTAGCCTATAGAAGTATCAATTGCAATTGTACGGAGCTTAGCATCCCAATCCACGCCAAAATCTAGCGCGCTTGCTATATCTCTAAGTTTAAAGTAATTATTGCCGTCAATTTTGTAAGCAACCAGCTCTAGCTCTGCGCCGTCAAGATAAATCTTCGATTTCGTAGGCGCGGCTTTTTTCGCAGTCGGATTTTTGGTCGTTGCCAGCTCATTGCCGACTTTCGTATATGCTTTGCCTGACAGAAGCTCAATAGCATTGTTCTCGCTGTCCCAAGTTACTTCAAATTGCTTCTGAGAGCCATTGATTGCAGCTGCCAGATCACGCAGCTTGAAGTAGTTGTTCCCTTCGATGCTGTAAGCGTCAAACGCAACCTGCTCGCCATTAATAACGACCTTGGAGGAGGTCGGATTAGCAGCCTTTTCCTTCACTGCTTCCGCTGGCGTTTCGAATACAAAATTAAGATCGTATACGTCAAACACTACTTCATTATTTTTATCGAAAACATAGAATCCAAAAAAGAAAATATCATCTTCTAAAACATCCAGACCCTCTTTATTAAAATAAGACGGGCTAAAAATAGCACTGCCATCGCTGAATTTAGTTTGATAGGTTTCAAGAATTCCCGCGTTAAAGCCCTCAGGGTGAGACTCCAGCGTGTACGCCTGCTTGTCATCTGTTATCACTTCGAACAGCTGGTACGTGCCATTTGCGTTTTTCTTTGGCTTTTCAACAACGATTACATCGTACTCATATGCCTCGCCATCTTCATCATATATTTCGTAAGTTGCCTGTTCAATAAAGCCTGGAACAACTATTTGATAGCCTGTCTCTTCGTTAATCAGGTTGAATACCTCGCCTTTAAGCTTTGCTGCGCTTACAGGCACTGCTGCTAATCCCATAACTAGAATGGCAGCTAAAAACATCGTAATAAATTGCTTGGTCTTCTTCATCGTTTCCTCCTAAAATGTTCTGTTATCTACTATGTATGTCGAACTCCACCTACATATTACCCCAAAATCTAGCAAGTTTCTATCCTAACTTTTGGATTTTTTAAAAAAAGTACTAGTTTTGATCCTAAATTTCAAGGATAAACGGCTTCGCCGTCCTTTGGACAGGCGCGTTTACCGATGAAATATAAGTATAGATATAAGGTTACAAAAACTTATACTTTCTTATACTCCAAAAAAAACAGCCCCGCTGAGGGACTGTTTTCGCTCTATTCGCTTTATACCAATTTTATGCCATTACCTTGCACATATCATTCGTGAACTGTACCGGATCCTGCAGCGGCAAGCCTTCGATAAGAAGCGCCTGATTGTAAAGCAGGCTTGTATACAAATTGAATTTATCCTTGTCGGATTCAAAAACCTTTTTAAGCGTTTGGAACACGTCATGATTCACGTTGATTTCCAAAACCTTTTCCGCCTTCACATTTGGATTGTCAGGCATTGCGCTTAAAATTTTCTCCATCTCAATTGTCACTTCGCCATCTGCAGTCAAGCAGACCGGATGGGAACGCAGACGCTTCGATACGCGGACGCTTTTTACTTTATCGCCAAGCAGGCTGGCCATTTGCTCGAATAATTCCTTATTTTCTTCATTGGCTTTCTCCGTAGCTTCATCCTGCTTTTCTTCCTCGATGCCAAGATCGCCGCCGGAAACCGATCTGAATTCCTTTTCTTTATAGGAAGCAATCATCTTGATCGCAAATTCATCGATATCCTCTGTGAAATAAAGAATTTCATAGCCCTTTTCAGCAACCAGCTCTGTTTGAGGCAAGCGGGCAATACGCTCATGAGACGGACCGGACGCGTAGTAAATATATTTCTGATCTTCAGGCATGCGCTCTACATACTCAGCCAGCGTAACAAGCTTCTCTTCCTTGGAGGAATAAAACATAAGCAAATCTTGCAGCTCTTCCTTATTGGCGCCATAGTCGCTGTAAACACCGTACTTCAGTTGGCGGCCGAAGGACTCATAAAATTTCTCATACTGCTCTCTTTCATCCTTAACCATCGATTGCAGCGTGCTTTTGATCCGATTTTTAATGTTTTTGGCAATTTGCTTAAGCTGACGGTCATGCTGCAGCAGCTCGCGAGAAATATTTAGCGACAAGTCTTCAGAATCTACCATGCCCTTCACAAAGCTGAAGTAGTCCGGCAGAAGATCACCGCATTTGTCCATAATTAGTACGCCATTGGAGTAAAGCTCCAAGCCCTTCTCATATTCCTTCGAATAGAAATCAAATGGAATACGCTCGGGAATAAAAAGAATTGAGCGATAAACGACCGCACCGTCTGCGCTGATATGAATATGTTTAAGCGGCTGATCGAAGCCATAACGCTTTTCATTATAGAAATTCGTATAGTCCTCATCTGTCAGCTCGTTGCGGTTTCTGCGCCAGATTGGAACCATGCTGTTAAGCGTCTGCTCCTCTGTATATTCCTCAAACTCATTTTCCGCGCCTTCCTTGGGACGGCTGCTCGTCATATCCATCTTAATCGGATACTTAATAAAGTCAGAATACTTTTTCACAATCGCGCGAATACGGTATTGCTCCAAATATTCATCGTAATTGTCGTCCTCAGTATTTTGCTTAATCTTCATGATAATGTCTGTGCCGACGCTTTCTTTGGTCGCCTCTGTAATCGTGTAGCCTTCCGCGCCGCTTGATTCCCACATATAAGCTTTGTCGCTGCCCAATGCGCGGCTAATGACCTTCACCGATTCTGCTACCATAAAAGAAGAGTAGAAGCCAACGCCAAACTGGCCGATAATATCGTGGCCGTCCTTCAGCTCCGTTTCCTTCTTAAACGCCAAAGAGCCGCTCTTCGCGATAACGCCCAGGTTGTTTTCCAGCTCTTCTGCTGTCATGCCTATACCGGTATCGCTAATCGTTAGCGTACGATTATTTTTATCAATCGATAGCTTAATAAAATAATTATCCTTGTCGAAAACAAGGCTGTCGTCAGTCAGAGCTTTATAATAAATTTTGTCAATCGCATCACTGGAGTTAGAAATAAGCTCTCTTAGAAAAATTTCCTGCTGTGTGTAAATAGAGTTAATCATCATCTCTAACAAACGCTTGGATTCTGCTTGGAATTGTTTTACTTCCACTGCTAACTCTCCCCCTCATTCAATAACAGGCATCGCTGCTTGCGAATGCGCTTTATACTATATTAGCACTCTTGATACTTGAGTGCCAATTATACATTTTATATATCATCCATCAATTGGATTGTCAATATACTAACAAAAATTATTATAGGTATAAAGTCCTTAGATCTGCTAGTGTTAACCAAAACCGTTTCCATCTCCAGCAGATTTTTTCATTGTCTACATTCAAGCCCATTTCAGCATGAAAGCTGGGATTCGTTAATCCTCTCAAATAATTGTAACCGTATGCCACAAACCAAAAGATAGGTCTTAAAGACTATATTCATCATAAAATAAAAAACCGATAATTATTCCATCTTAAACAACAGGAGCATGATGCATATGGGGCTAAAGAACATCAAAATTGGCGGTAAGCTGGTCATACTAATTGTATTTTCAATCATTATTTTCGGAGTGATTGGCATCACAGGCTTTAATTTCATGAAAACGATGATCAAAAATTCCGAAAGCGTTTTTATCGACGCCCTTCAGCCGATCAAGTGGCAAGATCAAATCCGCATCAACAATCAAATGATGGATGGCCACATTTTGGAAATGCTCTTAATACAAAACGATGAAGTGAAGCAGCAGGTAAACAGTGATATTAATCGTATTTTTTCGGAAAATGAAACGTTATCTCTAAAACTGGCAGCCAGCCTGTTATCAGAGGAAGAGAGGAAAAGATTTTTACTCTATGATGAAGCGTATAAACTATACATAGAGGATCTAAAGCAGCTGCAAGAGCTTGCTTTTACTGATTCTTCCAAAGGCTATGATTATTATTGGCATGAGGTGAAAGACAAGAAAGATAAGGCCAATGCCATATTAAAAGAAACCGGAGACTATTTGGAAGCCTATGCGGTAAACCTTGAAGCGAGTATTAATAGCAACTATAAATCCAGCAGAATGATCATTATCTTCATTATTTGCTTGTCTATCGCAGCAGAAGCCGTAATTGGGTTTATTATATACCGCATGATCGTTTCTCCGTTAAAGGAAATCCAAAGCTTGATGAGCAAGGCTGAGCAAGGGGATCTTACCGTAAGCGGCAGCTACAAATCAAAGGATGAGATCGGCCAGTTGACTGCCTCATTCAACAATATGATGAAAGGTCAGCAAAGGCTTATGCTTAATATTAGCGAGACGTCTACGCAGCTTGCAGCCTCCTCCGAGCAGCTCCGCGCAGGTGCTGAACAATCAGGACAAGCAAGCGAGCAAATTGCTCATACGATTCAGGAGGTTGCCGAAGGAGCAGAGCGTCAGGTTGCAGCAGCTACAGAAAGCAAAAGAGTCGTAGAGGATATGATTACAAGCATTCGCGCGATTACGTCAAATACACAAGAGCTGTCCGAAAGTGCAAATCTGGCATCTGAGGTTGCTTACGAAGGCAATGATTCTCTGCAAGCAACAATTGAGCAAATGAACTCTATCAACCTCTCTGTTACGCAGCTTGCCGAAGCAGTAAAAGCATTAGGCGAACGGTCACAAGAAATAGGCAATATTACAGAAGCTATTACTGAAATATCTTCACAAACAAATCTGCTTGCCTTGAATGCTGCAATTGAAGCGGCTAGAGCGGGAGAGCACGGACGCGGGTTTGCCGTAGTAGCTGCTGAGGTACGGAAGCTTGCGGAACGCTCCGCTCAATCAGCTAATCATATAGCCGAGCTGATAGCCTTTATTCAAAAAGAAACCGTTCAAGCCGTGCAAACGATGGAGCAAACAAGCCATGAGGTTACCGGGGGCATCAATATCGCTCATCAAGCCGGCGAATCCTTTACACAAATCATTAAATCAGTTGAGATGGTATTCCAGCAAATTCAAGAGGTTTCAGCATCCTCACAGCAGCTGTCAGCTGGCTCGGAGCAGGTGCTGCGCTCAGAAATCCGACTTTCTGAAATTGCCCATGAAGCCGCATCAGGCACGCAAAGCATTGCTGCCGCTACCGAGGAGCAGCTGGCGTCCATGCATGAAATGACGGCATCCTCCAATTCACTTGCCCATATGGCAGCAAATATGCAAAAGCAGATTCATGCCTTCAAGCTCTAAGCATGCTGCAATAATTGTCCTTCGTTAACAAATGCTCTCTGACTGCCATTGTTTTAATAAACAGTGACAGTCAGAGAGCCTTTTTGTTCTATTTTATGCATGCGGCATTATTAGCCTTTAATTGCTCCAATCATAACGCCCTTCACAAAATACTTTTGCAGGAATGGATACAGACATAATATTGGAATAGTCGCTACAATAATTGTAGCGTATTTTATGGACTCGCCAATTGGCATTTTATCTCCGCCGCCGACTCCCGTTGTCATCGAATCGGTGCTATTCGTAATCAAGATTTCTCTTAATATTAATTGCAGCGGGAACAAATCGCGCGTGCGCAAATAGATCAGTGCATTAAACCATGAATTCCAATGCGCGACACCGTAAAACAAAATCATTACAGCTACAACGGGCATGGACAGCGGCAGCACAACCCGGAAAAGAACGGTAAAATCGTTGGCGCCGTCCAGCTTTGCCGATTCCTCTAAGCTAACTGGAACCCCCTGAAACGATGTTCTCATAATAATCAAATTGTAGGCGCTCATAGCGCTCGGAATGATTAACGCTAAACGGTTATCCACCAATCCCAAATTTTCAATAAGCAAATAGGTTGGAATAAGACCGCCGCTAAAAAACATCGTGAACACAATCATAAACATAACCGGGTTTTTCCACATCACATTTTGCCTGGAAAGCGCATATGCGCCAAGCGAGGTCATTAATATATTCAGCGCTGTGCCTGCAACGACGTACAGCAGCGTATTTCCATAGCCTATAAGAATGGAAGGATACTTAAACACATGCACATAGGAATTAAAATTAAGTCCTTCCGGATACCAAATAAGTCCTCTAACCTTTACCAGCCATGCCGGATCGCTTAATGAAGCGAATAAAACATAGATGAATGGGTAGAGCGTAACTAGCGACAGCAAGGATAGTAATATAAAGTTTAAGCCGTCAAACAGCAGCTCGCCAACACTCCGCTTTGCCATATGCATCCCCCTCCCTCACCATAGCTTCGTTTCGCTGGTACGTTTGCTTATGGCATTTGCAAGCACCAATAAGGTGAAATTAATAATAGAGTTGAACAATCCGATCGCTGTGCTATAGCTGAAATCAGATTCCAATATCCCTTTGCGATAAACGAAGGTTCCTATAACATCCGCTGTTTCATAGGTTGTACTATTGTATAGCAGCAATATTTTCTCCGTGCCGACAACCATAAAATTACCGATTTGCAAGATGAGAAGAATAATAATGGTAGAAGAAATACCCGGAAGTGTAATATGAAATACTTGCTTCCAGCGGCTTGCTCCATCTACCTTCGCTGCCTCGTACAAAGAAGGGTCAATTGAGGACATTGCTGACAAATAAATAATGGAGCCCCATCCCACACCTTGCCATATGTTAGATCCAACATATAATGTGCGGAACCAGCCGCTCTCCGATAAAAACGCAATCGGTTCAAAGCCGAACCAGGCAATTACATGGTTAATCAATCCGTCACGGGATAAAAAATCAACCATCATACCAGAAACAACTACAATAGATATAAAATGCGGCATATACGTAATCGTCTGCACAGCCCGCTTGAACATCACATTCCGTACCTCATTGAGCAGCAAGGCAAGCAGAATCGATGCCGGAAAGCTAAATAATAAATCATATAAACTCATTAAAATCGTATTTCGCAGCAATCTCCAAAAATAATAGCTGTTAAAAAAGCTTTCGAAATGCTTAAACCCTACCCAAGGACTATTCCATAAACCCAATCCTGGAGAAAAATCTTTAAACGCTATTTGTACGCCATATATCGGCAAGTAATGAAACACAATGTAGTAGGCGACTACTGGAAGCAGCATCATATACACATATTTGTTAAGCTTGAAATCTTTTATAACACGATACCGAAAGGTGCTTTTATTGACAGGCGCTTGACGGAGAGCCGTCTCTTCCTTCAAGGGTGCGGACATATTATCAGCCCTCCTCTAATTTGATTGCCAGTGCCGTTCCCGGTACATGGGGGCTGCAGCGGCAGCCTCCATGCACCAAACGATGTGCGGCAGATTAACGATTGTTGAAGCGGTCAAGCGCCGCTTGCCTTGCTTTGATAGCTTCCTCGATGCCCATACTCTTCATCGTTGCAACATATTTGTCAAAGTTGTCTAGCGACTCAGCTCCCATAATAAATTTGGTCGTCATTTCATCGCGGTAAGTTTTAACATCATTCATAATGGAAGCGCTCTTCGAGCTCTCCTCCGCAGTTAGCGAAACTGGCGGCATCAGCTTGGAATGATCAGCCTGCATCCAGTTTTTCTGTGCTTCGCGCTGCTGTTCCAATACATAATACTGCTCAATATAACGTTTATCCTGAAGTATTGGACCGCTCCAGCTTGCAATAAAATATTGTGCCATTGCTTGCGTTATCGGCAGATCGTCAGGGTTTTTCATAATCTTGTCTGTATAAGTCGGGTAACCATCCTTCATCTCGTAGCTTTCGCCTTCAATACCAAAGTTAAATAGCATATGTCCTTCTTCGCCATATTTATAATCGAGCCATTTTACAATTTGCTCTGGATTACTGGCGCTGGAAGAAATAGCAGCTCCAATCCCGCTAAACGGGAAGGTATACTGACCTAGAGCTTTTCCGCCTGCTTCAAGAACAGGATATGTCGTGCCTGCAATTTCGAAGCTCGGATCCTCCTTCATCAGTTCGGTGTAACGTCCGATCCCGCTGCCTGCATAAGCCGTAAAGGAGCCAAGCTGATTGCCTGTTACTTTAGCATCCTTCAGCTTTCCGTCCTGGGTCATATAATCTTTATCGAGCAGGCCTTCCTTGTACCATCTTGCCATCAGCGTAAGGTATTCTTTGTATTCAGGCTGGATTGGGCCGTATTTCACAGTGCCGTTTTCATGGTAGAAATCCCCGGTAATGCCCCAAGCGCCAATAAATGCATGGTTTTCATCTGTTTCAGGCGATGGAGTTATAGTAAAGGAGTACGGAATTTCATCCTTTTGAGAATTGCCATTCGGATCTCCATCGCGGAATGCCGTCAGCACATTTTCCCAATCAGCAATCGTCACAGGCAGCGGAAGATCTAGCTTATCCAGCCAATCCTTGCGAATAATTGGACCGTTAACACTTGAAAGCTGAGGATCTCCAAGCAGAAACGGCATCACATAAATGTTACCTTCATCAGTAGTAACCAGCTTTTTAAAATCTGGATTATCATTTAATATTTTTGTTAAATTTGGAGCATGCTCTTCAATCAGCTCATTCAAACGTATAATGCGGTTTTCTTTAATTAAGCTGTCTGGCCCTTTGGCTATCGTATTCCAGTTGAATTCAATAACATCAGGCAGCTTGCCGGAAGCAATCATTAGATTGAACTGATCCCTTTCCTGACCTGTAGGGGGATGCTGAAATTCAACCTTCGTCCCTGTAATTTTCTCAAGCTCCTTGTATGCGGCTATTTCATTGAAGCTTTTCATCGTCGCAGCAGCGTTTCCGTTTAAAGACACCCAGTAAGTAACAGACTTCGGATACTCAACCTCGGCTTTTGGCGTATCGGTTTGCTGAGCATTAGATGGAACGGATGAACTGCTTGCTTCAGGCGATGCAGCCGGCTTTCCTCCGCCCGAGCAGCCTGCAGCTATAGCAGCCATCAACAGGCAAGCGATTGCAATAATTGTTACTTTATTCATCTTTTGTGTCATCCTTTTTGACCCTCCTGCTTAATTATTATTGTTGCGGCGTGTTATCCGCTGATTGAATTATAGATGGCAACGCTTCCTGCTGCCTATATTCTATTGCTTTGGGAATAAACTGATCTTCGTTTTTAAGACCAACTGTTTTTTTCTATAATAAATCACTTTTAACTTGATAACATTATAATTTCCGCGGCCTATCAGACAAACCTTATCGATATAACCAACCGTTTTTATAAGCATAAACAATTATTAAGATTAGCCCATTTTCACCAGAATAAGGATTGATGTACAACATTCAATTGTGTTAGACTGGCACTCTAAAGGATAGAAACTTTAGGGGGTTGGATAAAAGATGCACCGTCGAAAAAAAGTTTTCCTAACTCTATGGTTATCCTACATAGCCATTCTCATCATTCCTGTAGCGATTGCCGCTGCCATGTACAGCAGCATGAGCAGCACGATGGTCGATAATGCTAACCGTTCCAATCTGGCCATGCTTGAGCAGATCAAGCAAATGAACGACAGCCAGATGCAGGAAATCGACAGGCTTATTATGCAGATCGCATCGCATCCCAAGCTCCAAACGCTATGGAGCCTGCCTGACAGCGAACGGTATATTCAGTACTACGAAGCTGTAAGCGCTTTAAAAAACATTAATAACGGCAACACGTTTGTTCATAATTTTTATATCCATTTGCGCAATCAGGATACGATTATATCGCCAACGTTAAAAACAGATATAAAAACATATTTTCGGATTATTTATCCTTTCAAAAATAAATCGGTGGAGCAAATTAAAGAGCAATATTTGACGGGCTACCACTTCAAAACCTATTGGCCGGCTATCAGCATCGGAGAGCCTGCCCAAAATGTCATTACAACAACGGTTTCGTTGCCGCTTGGAGAGAAGGAAAAGACAGCTGCTACGCTTGTACTTATGATCGATGAGGAAAAAATATTTAATATGCTGCGGCAAATTGAGTGGGCGAATAGCAGCTTATTGTATATTTTGGATGAAACAGGCCAAATGCTTACTTCCACCTCCGGCATAAATGAGCTGCCTCAAGAGCTAAGCGAAATAACTTTGGGCGCAAGCCACTATCAATCTTTTCAATTAAACGGGAAGCAGATGATGCTGTCTTATACAAAAGGGGAAAACGGGTGGCAGTATATGTCGCTTATTCCGAAGCAGCTTGTATTGAAAAAAGTAAACGAAACTAGAAGCTGGGCGCTTTGGCTGCTTGCTGTTACCTTTGTCGTCGGTTCAGCTGCTGCATACTGGATGGCTTATCGCAGCTACAGCCCGATCCGCAATATGGTGCTGACGCTTTTGAATGGCAAATCTGCGCCCGCTGCTTCAATGGGCAATGAATACGAATTTATCCAGTCCTCGATCCAACAAAATTTAGCTGAAGGAAAACAGCTGAAGCAAATGATTGACGGGCATGCGCCTGTAGTGAAGGCTTATTTTTTAATGCGTCTATTGAAGGGGCAGGCGGAGCCTGATTTATCGCCAGAAAGCTCCTTGGATTTCATGGGGCTGCAGCTGCAGCATGACTATGTATTTGTGCTAATCGTAGAAGTAAATGACTGCAGTGCTTTTATTAAAATGGATAATGAGCAGGAATGGGCGCTCGTGCGCTTTATTCTGTTCAATCTAAGCAGTGAAATGGCAGGACATAACGGATATGCCGTAGAGACAGAGCGCAATCAGCTGGCATTAATTTTTAATGTGAGCGATGCCTCCCAATCATCGCAAGCCTACAGGGAGCAGTTTATTCATAGCTTTAAGCAGGAAATTGAAGGGCGCTTCAAAATAAAAATAACGATTGCCTCCAGCTCGATCCGGCAAGGCATTTCCGAGATTGGAGGATGCTATCAGGAGGCGCTGAACGCACTCGATTATCAGATTGTTCGCGGCATCAGCTCTATCCTTTATTTTGAGGAAATGAAGGAGTCGGGCCTGACCTATTTCCATTATCCGCAGGAAGACGAAGGCAAGCTGCTGAACTGTCTGAAGAGCGGCGACTTTGCAGGGGCAGAGCAGCTGCTGGACCAATTGTACCGGCATAATTTCACCAGCAACAAAATTTCGCCGGAAATGGGGAAAGGACTTTTCTTCGGTTTGCTTGGCACTGTGATGAAGCTTTCCAACTCTTTAAAATTAGATAATCAGCAGCTCTTCCAGCATACGAGCGAAACGGTGAAGTTTATTGGCAGCAGTCTATCCTCAGAAGAAATGCTGGAGCAGATCAAGCAGCTTTGCCGGCTTATATGCAGCAGCATTGAAGAAGCAAAATCGCAGACCACGAATAAGCTCAATGATCAAATATTGGAGTTTATATTGCAGCGAAGCTCTGATAACGGACTTAGCCTAACTTCGATTGCCGATCAGTTTGCGATGACGCCGCAATACTTGTCCAGCTTTTTCAAAAAGCATAACAATATGAATATAACTGATTTTATCGTCGGCATTCGTGTCAAAAAAGCCAAGTCGCTGCTGGAAGCTACAGGCTTGACTGTACAGCAGGTAGCGGAGAAGGTGGGCTACGCCACCGATATCGGATTTATTCGCGTGTTCAAAAAGCTGGAAGGCGTCACGCCTGGCAAGTTCCGTGAAATAGCACTCAGCAAAGATCAGTTATCATCGTAGAATACGAAAGGATAAACGGCTCCGCTGTCCTTTGGACATGCGCGTTTACCGCTGAAATATAAGAACCGGTATAAGAATACAAAAACATATCCTTCCTTATATTGTAAGAAAAAACCTGCCTGAATCCCTTAACGGGCGCAGGCAGGCTTTTCGTATAGGTTATGAAATCTACTCAGCGGCTTCCTCTTCGGCAGCCTCCTCCGCTACTCGCGGTGCGGTTACTGACAATAAGTATTCATTAGCCGATGATACAAGAGCTACTCCTTCCGGCAGCTTAATATCGCCGCCTTGCAGTGTTGCACCAATATCAAAATCGCTAATATCAATCGTAATGGTTGTTGGCAGATTAGCTGGCAAAGCCTGAACCTCTATAAAATTGCTGTCCATTTGAATAATGCCGCCTTGCTTCGTCCCTTTAGCCGTGCCTGTAAACTGAATAGGAATTTTCGTACGCACTTCCTCGTCTTGCTTCACCCTTAAAAAATCAGCGTGGATGTAATCCTGCGAAATCGGGTCTTTCTGTACATGCTCCAATAATACAGGGATTTTCTCCGCGTCACCAAGCTGAAGCTGAACTACACCTGCTCCGCCGCCTTTAGCCCACTGATGAAATTCCTTGCGAGATATATGAATCATAGCATTGTCCATACCTGAGCCAAAGATAATACCTGGTAAGCGTCCTTGTTTGCGCAATTGCTTTAATCCTGAACGATTCAAGTGCTGTCGTTGTTCCGCATGAATGGAAATACTCATTTTGTTTAGCTCCTTTAAAAAAATTATTGTGCCCCCAAAACCCATCGCCTGCTTCCGACTACTGATTTTGCCCCCACCCGCGGGGGTAAGCTGAGCACCATGACATCACCTCCAAGCTTGTAGAAAAATAAAAAAATAGATAGTAAGGCACCTCGTCTGTGTGACGAAATGCCTTGTTATCTATTACCTTAACATATTCAATTAATGGTGTCGAATTTAACGGCCGGCAGTCAGATTGTGCAAGGCTAATCCGTTACATTGTAATTTCTACCTTGTAAATACGGTCATCGTTAGCGATTGGAATTTTTGCACCTTCTTTTTTCTCGTCATCGCTAATCGCAATTTGCTGCCCGTTGATCTTCAGCAAGCTTACACCATTCGTTCGCTGCTCAGGATTTCTAACCTCAATATGATACTCAGCTTCACCTGCGCGGTATTGAATCGAATAGCCCGGCCAGTCGGACGGAATGCTTGGACGAATATACAAGTAGTTGCCACGCTTTCTAAGCCCGATAATCCACTCGACGCCGGCCTGATACATCCAGCCCGAAGCGCCGGTATACCAGGTCCAGCCGGCATGGCCTTTATTCGGATCCTCGGAATATACATCGGCAGCCATGACATAAGGCTCGCCTGCATATATTTTTGCCTCCTGCGCCGACTTGGCATGATTGATCGGATTAAGCAAATTGAACAGCTCAAACCCTTTACCGCCCTGCTCCAGCTTGCTCCAGGCGAGGATGCTCCAAATAACTCCATGCGTATATTGGGCGCCATTTTCTCTAATACCTGGCGGATAGCCTTGAATGTAGCCCGGGCTCGGGTTCGTTTCATCAAACGGCGGCGTTAATATGCGCGCAAGCTGCAGGCTGCGATCGACCAGCTCCTGGTCAAAGGATTGCATCGCCTGCTCCGCCTTCTCCTCGCTTGCCATGCCAGAAATAACTGACCACGATTGAGCGATAGCATCAATGCGGCACTCGGCATGCTCAATCGTTCCTAGCCATTGTCCGGAATCGGTAAAGGCTCTTCTAAACCACTTGCCATCCCATGCCTCATTGTTCAACGCCGCTACAAGCCGCTCATAGCATTGCGCATAACGCTGCGCTCTTCCCTCATCACCGTATTTCTTGCTAATTTCGCTGAAAGCAGGCAGCAGGCCGCCTAGAAACCAGCCCAGCCATACACTTTCTCCTCTTCCTTCAGGACCGATCATGCTCATGCCATCGTTCCAGTCGCCGATGCCGATAAGCGGCAACCCATGCTCCCCTACCGGCAAGCTGCGGTCGATCGCCCGGAAGCAGTGCTCGGCTATTGAGCTGACCTGCTCGGAACGCACCGTTTCCTCGTAACGCTCATGCTCGTCTGGTCCAAGCGGCGCGCTGTGCAGATACGGAGCTGTCAAATCCAATATTGAATCATCTCCGGTCTGGTCAATATAGCGCAGCACGGCATATGGCAGCCAGAGCAAATCGTCTGAGAAGCGGGTGCGTATGCCCCGCTGTGTTTCCTCATGCCACCAATGCTGCACATCTCCCTCTTCATATTGATGCTCTGCATGCAATAAAATTTGCGCCTTCGTCCGGCTGGGCTCGAAGTGCAGCAAGGCAAGCGAGTCCTGCAGCTGATCGCGATAGCCGTAAGCGCCGCCCGCTTGATAAAAAGCGGTTCTGGCCCATAGCCGGCATGCAATTGTTTGATACATTAGCCAGTGATTGATCATAATATCCAGCTCTTGGCTTGGGGTCGAAACCGATATCGTCCCTTTAATATTGTTCCAATAAGCAAGCACAGCCTCATACTGCTCGCGGCAAACATCCGAGTCACGATAGCGTATCGCCAGTTGCGAGGCGGACTGCCCGGAATCGGTGCAGCCCAGCAAAATATATACGTCTCTTTCCTCTCCTGGCTGCAGGCTCAGCTTCAATTGCATCGTACCGCAGCTGTTGGACAAAGCTCCAACCGTTCCAGAAAGCTGCTTGCGCCTCATGCCATCCGGCTGATCGACCGAGCCGGCTTGCCCGATAAATTCAAAACGGTCGGCTGTCCATGACAGGTCCTCGCCTTCTTCGCTGTTCATATTGCGTCTCTTGGCCGCAATAGTAAGGAAAGCATGCGCGTCGCGGAAGTTTTCCTGATAGGTGTTGTGGGCGATTAATGAATGACTGCTCTCATCATATTGTGTAATGACCATAGCTGCCTGATCTTCCCGATGTACACCGAGCACCCATTCAGCGTAATAAGTTACTGAAAGCTCACGCACGTCTTCAGTCGTATTTATCAAACGCAGCTTCATCACTTTAACAGGATCCTTCAGCGGGACAAAAACAGTCGCTTGCTGGACGATGCCATAACAGCTGCGCTCGAATCTCGAATAACCCTGTCCATGAATGGCAAGCGCCTCCGCATCCTCAAGCTCAAGCCGGCTCGGCACAGGCTGCCAGACCTCGCCGCTAAGCTCATCCCGTATATAACAAGCCTCACCTGCAGGATCAAGAGCAGGGTCGTTCGACCATGGCGTAAGCTTACATTCCCGGCTGTTGCTCCACCATGTGTACCCAGTAAACATTTCCGATATAATACAGCCGAACTGCGGGTTGCTCAGCACGTTAATCCATGGGGCAGGCAGCGGCTGATTTCTTCTTACTTTAATGCGATACTCGCTTCCATCAGCTGAGAAGCTGCCATAGCCATTATCGAACAAGCCGCTTTCCTCCAAGCCCTTCAAATCCATCGTTGCATGCTGGTAGCGATTCGGCTGGGCAACAGCAGACAGCAGCCCGGAGCCGGCAGGCTCCTGCTTCTCCAGCGGGACGGTTTGGGCCTGCAGGCTGGGCCCATCTGCATGAACGACAAATCGGGCAGCTGCAAACAACAAATGCTGATCCGCTTGATCTGCAGATGCAGCTGATATCATTCTAAAGCTGCCGTAAGGTCCGTCCAGCCCGCCATAAAGCTGATCGGCCAGCCTGACCAGCTCATCGCGCAGCTGCTGCTGATAGCCCTCAAGCGATTCATTCCATACTACAGCATCAAATTGCAGACCATTTCTCCATAAATAGACACAGCCGGTAAACAGCTTGAGCAGAAACGGCAGCTGGCTTGTATCACTGGCTCGTATAAGCAGAATCGGACGATCGCCCGAAATGCCATGCGCCCATAATCCTTGCTGGCTGCTCTTCAGCGATCGTATCGCTTCCGCCTGCTGCTCCTGCAGTTCTGTCCGATAGCGAATCCGGCTGCCAAGCTGCTGGAAAGCAACAATATCGTGCGGCTTAATATGCAAATGAGCAAGCTCGATCTGGCTGTAGGTCCAGGCAAGCTGCTTCGATCTGGCAATTTGCTGCCGGTCCGATAAGCGAATAGCCAGCTCGACCGCTTGATTGCGGCTGTCCGCTGCGCCTGTAATCATAACGAGCTGGGCTGTTTTGCCTGCTTCAATCCGGATGCGGCGCCGCATGACAAATGCCGGGTCAGCTACCGAGCCTGTTTTGCCGCTTAATCGCTCCGTTATGCCCTTTGGTTGGCGAAGGGAATAGCCGCGTCCTATAAACTGCGCCCGATTCGTTTCATATTCAGCTGCGCCCAGCCCCTCATCTCCGACTACATAAAGCCTGTGGAAAACCCATAGCGGCTTGTCGCTTGCTTGACGCGGCCGCTTGTTGGCAAGCAGGCTGCCGGACGCTGCGTCCATTTCCGTCTGAATAAACAATCGCGAGAAAGCAGGATGCGCTTTGTCGGCTTCATGTCCGGCCATTGCTATTTCCATAAACGAGGTAATCTCAAGCACCTTTGCTTCCTGACTTTTATTCGTTAAAGTAAGCTCCCGTATTTCAGCATTCAGCTCTGGGGAAACCGATACCTCCAGCATGCTTCCCACATCATCATATTCACTGTAATACAACGTTTTTTCCTGAAAAAATTGAACGCGGCTGTTTTCTTGCTCGATTTGACAAGGCTGATACGCAGGTGACCAGAGCTTGCTGCTGCTGGCATTGCGTATATATACAAATACGCCCCACGGATCAAGCACAGCATCCTCACGCCAACGGCTTATATCGAGGCCATTATACTGAATATAGCCGCTGCCGCTATTCGTTACAGCAGTTGTAAAGGAGCCGTTCGACTGAATATTTTGTTCGATCGCATGCTTGCCGTCAGCTTCAAATTGGCGCAAGGGACCTGCTTGTCTATTCCCGATTGCTGCTTTGCTCGACTTAATTGTTAATTCCCGCTTCATTAGAGCTGAGATTGGCGGAATGCGCTCGGTAAGCAGCAGCTCTGCAGCCTGTACGCGCTTGTCTTGATGGAAATAGTCGTACATGGCAACCGGCAAAAGCATATTCGCCAGTGTGAGCATACTCATACCCTGATGATGCGCCATAAAGCTGCGGATCACTTTATATTCACTGCCTCTAGGCAGGCGGCTTGGTGTAAAGTCAATCGCTTCATAAAAGCCATATTGGCCGCGGGCTCCGATAAGCTCCAGCTCTCTTAAATTGTCCATGCCTGCTTCAATCGCATAAGGCAATGCCATGATGGAGGCGTATGGCGCCACAACGAGATCCTGCTCCAATCCCCGCTTGAAGCCGAGGCCTGGAACGCCAAAGGCCCGGTATTGATAGTTCATGTTGTAATCGAAGGCATAGTAGCCTGACTCCGATATGCCAAACGGTATGGCATTCTCCCGCGCATAATCGATTTGCCGCTGAATAATGCCTTTATACGTACTGTCCCAAAGCGTATTGGCGTAGGTCCTCATAATAAGCCAAGGCATCATATATTCAAACATCGTCCCCGTCCATGACAGCAAGTAAGTATATCCAGCCGCCTGCTTCACAGAGCGGCCAAGCACGGACCAGTGTGCAACTGAAATTTGGCCAAGCGCAATCGCTACAAAGCTGGCCTGCCGCGCTTCAGAGGCAAGCAAATCGTACAATATCGTATCGCGCTTATCCGTGTCGGCATGATAGCCAAGCACAAATAATTTCGCTTTGTCGTCATACAATTGACGGAAATCAGTAGCGGTAATCAAATGCTCCAATCGATCAATCTGATTGTCCATCCTGTGAATAAATTGCAGCTTCTGCTCTCTTTCCTCAGCTGCTTCAATCGCCTGCAGCTTGTAGCGCTGCTCTTCTAGAAGACGGACTAGCGCTTGCTTGACTGTCATCATACTGGCTACAAAATTTCCTGAATCTACAGTGGAGACATAGGCAGGATGCAATACGCGCAAGCTTTGCGTATCGTACCAGTTATATAAATGCCCATGCCACTTTTCCAGCTTTTCAACAGTAGTTAACGTTTGTTCCATTCTGTCCAAGAGCTGCTCGGCAGTAATAAAATCGAAATCGCGTGCTGCAACAATTGACGTCAGCAAAAAGCCGATATTGGTTGGCGAAGTGCGATGCGCTACGCCTTTATCCGGTTCGAGCTGTACGTTGTCTGGCGGCAAATAATGATCCTCTTGCCCCGCATATGCCTCATAGAAGGCCCAAATTTCCTTGGCCAGCCGCTTCAGCTCATGCTTTACACCTTCATCCAGCGGCCTGCGTGCCGCTATGACCGGCTGATCCAGCCAGCTTGCGAGCATCGGAGCAACCGCCCATATTAAACAAAGGATGACGGTCAGCCACCTCGCTGATAAAGAAGGCTGAATGATTGCGACTATGACTGCAAGAGCAATCAATGCATAGCCTCCGCCCACAAAAACGAGCGGAAGAGATGCATAGGAGCTTTTTCTCGCACGCTCCACATGCGAGGAGCTGGTCCATTCAAGCAAATGACGCTTGCTTACTATTAAGCGGTATAACGTTTTGCAAATAGCGTGAAGCAGCAATGCCGTTTGAAAAGGCAGCATCACAAATTGCACTGCAGCCTGAAACAAAGCGACGCTCACTCTGCGCAGCTGCTTCTCTTTGTAAATAGAAGGCAGCTGCCTAATTGCAGGCAGCAGCAGCGTAATCGCCAGCACGAGCATCCAGCGCAGCAAAGAGCCCGGCAAAATCGTAACAGCAAGTAATATTAACAGAAAGTAAGCAATAGGCAGCAGACTTCGTCTAAGATTATCGATAAGCTGCCATTTTGTAATGATCGATAAGTCAATGGGCATCAATTCGCCGCGCCGATTGTGGAGCGAAGGAAGCAGCCAGCAAATAAGCTGCCAATCTCCTCTTACCCAGCGATGCAATCGTTTCTGATACGCAACAAAGGTAGACGGATGATCATCAATCAGCTCTACATCGCAAAGAAGACCTGCTCTCAAAAAGCCCCCCTCCAGCAAATCATGGCTAAGCACACGATTATCTGGAATTCGCTCGCACAGCACCTGATAAAACACATCGACATCAAATATGCCTTTCCCTGTAAATATTGCTTCTGACAAAGCATCCTGATAAGGGTCGGACGCAGCGAACACATACGGGTCTATGCCTGGCTCTGATGATAAGAATGCCAGTCTGGAACGCAGTGCGGACGGATGGCTGACGCCAATTCTTGGCTGCAGCACACCATAGCCCTCCACTACCCTTGTGCCGGCCGTATTAAGCCTTGGCCTGTTATAAGGCAAATGAATAGCGCCGATCATTCTCGCTGCAGAGCTGATCGGAAGCTGAGTATCCGCATCTAACGTAATAATATAACGGATAGCTGAATAAACCTTGCTATCTCCAATCTGGTAGAAATAGCTCGTATCCTGGCTGCCTTTGAGCATATCGACAAACTCAACCAGCTTCCCCCGTTTCCGTTCCCAGCCCATATAAATATTTTCGGACTCATTCCACTTCCTTCTTCTTTGTAAAAAATGGAACGTCGTGCCCGTATGGTTATAACGGTCATTCAATTCGTCTATTCGGGCTTTTCCGGTTTCAAGCAGCGCTTGATCCTCAGGCTTCACTTCTTCTCTAGAGTCTGTAAAATCCCCTAGTAAAGCAAAGTGGATATGGCGGTCGCGATTGGCCAAATAATGGATTTCCAATTGATCTGCCAGCTCATTGATTTCCTCAGCCGACGACCAGATAGCCGGAATCACAACCATCGTCGCTGCATCAGCCGGTATTTTTTCCGACAAGTCAAGACGGAGCAGCGGCCGCGGGCGGCACAGCTTCTCAATGCCGTAATGCGTAATTGACATGACCCATTCGCTCATCGGCCAAATTGCCACAAGCAGCATACAAACCCATCCGAGCCATCCGATTCCTCTGCCAAGCCCAACCCAAGCGCCTGCTAAAATGGTTAAAATAACAAGTAAAATAACTGAACTGCTCATATATGTGCCTGCCGCCCGTTCTGAAAACATGCGTCTCATGTCAGGGCTTGTTTTGCTGCATGCCTTTAATGCGCGCAGCAATTGCTTCACCCCGGCCGGATCAAGCAGGTAGAAGGCTACAAACACAGAGCGGGGAGCTGGCTCTTTATTACTCTCATTCTGTTGCTTATAGCCATTAGCCAGCTTCACCGCTTGCTGGGCGATAAGATTTTCCGGCACCTTCAGCCTTGCTGCCAGCTCTGCTGTGCGGCTGAGCAAGGAATTGCGGCTGCTCGCATCGAGCAAGCCATAATCCTTCTGGCTTTGACGATACGTTTGGTCAGGCAGGCACAACTGTTCAGCAATACCTTGCCAGTCCATTCTTTCAATGGAGCGCATGCTCGTAATCAAGCTTCCTGCTGTCAATTGATAGGAAGCTTGCAGCTGATACTCATATGTAATGATCTGGTTTAAGTCCTCGAGCCCATTATCATATTGGCATTGCAGCCACTCTCGTACAGTTTGCGCGTCGCCTTGCCATTCCCGCAAGTGAGCAATTAAATGGACAATCCATGGACCTGACAACGGCATCTCCACCTGTGCCTCGCGCAGCTTTTGCTGTATAACCTCTGCGTTTATTTGCTCAGGCTCAATGGAAGACAACAGCTTGTCAACAGCCAGGCAAGCCTCTCTTCTTTCTTGAACAAGAGAGACTACTTCGGCTATTTGGTCCAAAAAAGCAGCTCGCAGCACAATCGGCAGCGACCATATTTCGTTAATAGTCAATACAGCAATTTCCTGATAAGCATTTACAAAAGCCAGAAAGGAGCTCTCGCTCCATACTCCGTCCACAACGGATAAATATTGCTTGCAAATGGCATGGATACGCAATTGCTCGCTAGTTTTCATATAGGGAAGATAACGCAAATTTCTCTTTTCAAGCTGCAGCTTGAGCTCCTCCGCCTGCTCCTCCAGAAATTCCGAGTTATCAAGCAGCCACTCATCTGCCGGCTGTGAGCAGATATGCGCTTCTCGATTCAAGGATAGAACAGAAGCGCGAATTTGTTCAATATGCTTTGCAACGCCTGCGTTTAAGTAACGCGGCTGTCTGCTTTTTATTTTTGGCGAATGCGATAGTGCAAGCTCATGTGCCTTACTGCTTAATGTTTGCAAATGATAAGTCATATTTTCCTCCGAGGTCACAATAATCAAGCTGTCAGAACTGCAAAAATTATTAATTGGAACAATCAAATTATTTCCATTAACATGAGCTTTTATGAATTTAATTTATTTCTTTGATATACTAAGTATACTTGATATAAAAATTATATCTGATATAATTACGTTAGAAGGCGGTGATTCCATTGAAGGTATGTCCTTATCTGCATTATTCGTTCCAGGTGCTGGGCAAGAAATGGAATGGATTAATTGTTCATTATTTGTCTTTGCAGCCAGATGGCAAAGCGCATTTTTCAGATATTAAACGGGATTTGGAAGAGATTACACCGCGTGCGCTTTCCATCAAGCTGACGGAGCTTATCGAGCTTGGCCTCATTCACAAGCTTGTAACAGCAAGCACGCCAATTGAAATTTCTTACGCGTTAACAACAAAAGGAATGGAATTAACGAAAGCTCTTGCACCTGTACAGCAATGGGCACAGCAGTTTATGGAAGAAAAATAGACTCAGCAGTTTGTGAATGTTAAATAGGTTGGGCTTGTTTAAGAAAGTAAAAAGGGTGAGCAGTTTGTGTACGTTAAATAGGCTTGGTTCGGCTTGTTTATGGAAGTAAAAAGGCTGAGCAGTTTGTGTACATTAAATAGGCTCGGCTGTTTATGGAAGTAAAAGGGCTCAGCAGTTTGTGCACGTTAAATAGGCTCGGTTCGGCTTGTTTATGGAAGTAAAAAGGCTGAGCAGTTTGTGTACGTTAAATAGGCTCGGCTGTTTAATGAAGGAGAAAGGGTGGATATAGTATGAAAAACAATCCGATGGCTTGTGATTTAACTACAGGTATTTGTGGAGATGCGGGGGAGTCTGGCGTATTCGAACTGGTGGATCTTAACGCGCCAGTGAAGAAGGTTGATCTTTATTATGCAACCGATCCAATTTGCTCGCATTGCTGGGCGCTTGAGCCGGTTATGCGCAAATTTGTTAAGCAATACGGCAAGCATTTGAACATCCGCACAATTGCCGGCGGTTTGCTTGCAGGCTGGGACGGATTTGCTGATGTGAAGAATGGAATCGGCAAACCTAGCGATGTTGCTGGGCATTGGCGCGAGGTTGGGGCGCATTCCAGAATGCCGATTGACGGCTCAGTTTGGGAACATGATCCCATTATGTCCTCTTACCCGCCGTCAAGAGTATTTAAGGTTATCGGGCAGCAGGATGAGAAGCTTGCAGCTGTATTTCTTCGCAGAGCAAGAGAGGCTGTATTTGCATTCGATCGCAATATCGGCAAGGATGAGGTACTTATCGACATCGTTAATGGGATTGGTTTGAATGGTGAAGGTATCGTAGCCAAAGCGGGCGAGCCGGCTGCCCAGGATCTGCTGGAGCAAGATTTCGCTTTAGCTGCTTCTCTGGGTGTTCGCGGGTTCCCAACAATTATTATGGTAAATGAAGATAAAAAAGGTGTTAAAATTGTTGGGGCGCAAACGTTGGAGCATTATGCTGCCGCACTAGAGCAGGTGCTTGGAGAGAAACCAACTGCCGAACCGATGCCGGCACTAGCAAGCCTGCTTCAAGAGGAAAAACTGTTGTTTTCCAAAGAAATTGAGACTGCTTACGATATAGACCGGGATGAAGTGCAAACCTATGCAGAGCAACAGCTGGCCGGGCTTCCTTATAAAAAGCAGGAGCTGCTGGGCGAACTGTATTATACGTTGGAAACTGCTGATTAATTTAGCGGATAGCCACTACAGCCATTGACACGCTTGATCACTGTGCTGTCCCTCTAAACATAAATAGAAACGGCGCGTCTTTGGCTAAGGATGCGCCGTTTCTCGATGAGAATTCTCCGTTCCCTTGCCCTTCTCTTTTGCTTGCCAAAGGTTGCTCGACGAATCGACATTTTAGCCAGCTAAGGGGGTTGAACCCTGACAAGTGCAACTGTTAAGGCTTGATCCTGCGAATATCGGACTGGTGAATGTCGCAAAGTATGCCAACTATAAGTAGTTTGGAGGAAGCGCCGACTGGTTGTGTATGATTTTACATATACAATTGAGGTTTTTGGAACATTTCAGCGTATTGTGTATGAATTTTCATATACATTGAGCCGTTTGGAGGAAGCGCTGCCGATTGTGTATGGTTTTTCATATACATTTGCGGTTTTTGGGGCATTTCAGCGTATTGTGTATGAATTTTCATATACATTGAGCCGTTTGGAGGAAGCGCTGCCGATTGTGTATGGTTTTTCATATACATTTGGGGTTTTTGGGGCATTTCAGCGTATTGTGTATGAATTTTCATATACATTGAGCCGTTTGGAGGAAGCGCCGCCGATTATGTATGATTCTTCGTATACATATGGTTTGTATATACATAGAGCTGCTGAGCTGCGTACTGAGTTTTGTGCCGGGCTTCGTCTCTCGTATGATGGAACGTCAGATCAGTAAAAAGCCTTGCTCTCTTCAAACAGAGCAAGGCTTTATTTTCATAAAGGCGAGTGCTTTATTTCTTCTTGAACTTTTCCTTTAAAAAAGCGATGATTGCTGGTAGCACTGAAACAAAGATGATAAGCAGCAGAACGGTCGAAAAATTATTTTTGATAACGGGTATATTGCCAAAATAGTAGCCGGCAGTCGTACACAGGCCTACCCAAATAACTGCGCCAATGATGTTGTAAGCTATAAAATAGCGGTAGTTCATCCGGCTGGCCCCTGCAACAAATGGAGCAAATGTGCGGATAAAAGGCATAAAGCGGGCAATAATGATCGTTTTTCCGCCATGCTTATTGAAGAAAGCTTCTGCCTTGTCCATTTTTTCTTGATTAATAAGCTTGCCGAACCATGTATCCGGCCTGATCACCGTTCCGACCTTTTTTCCGATATGATAATTGACTGTGTCGCCAATCACGGCAGCTGCGAAAAACACCAGCATAAGAATCCCTAGATTAAAAGCTCCTTGCGCAGCAAATGCTCCGCTCGCAAACAGCAGCGAATCCCCAGGCAAGAACGGAAAAATAACGACTCCTGTTTCCACAAAAACGATTAAAAATAAAATGGCATACGACCAGTTGCCGAACATATCAATAATTTCAACAAGATGCTTGTCAATATGTATGATAAAGCTTATTAAGTTTTTTATAATTTCCATTCTGGTACCTCAATTCATTAGTAGTTATAGAACGCCTCATTATTATAGCCCATTCCAGCCTCGTAGAAAAATAATTGTAAATTATCCCTTATATCCGGCTATTTCCGTCTTTCAACTATGATATACTTAACGACATATATACGGACAAACAGATGAATTTGTTCCACTTTTTTAAAAATTAAGAATGTAAACGTTGCGGAGTGCTGCCAGAAATGAATATAAATTTACGCTATTTTCTATTATATTATATTTTTATTTATGCCGGACATGCTATCTATTCTACTTTTGTTCCTGTCTACTTTAATGATATAGGCTTTACACCTATGCAAATCGGCACCATTCTCAGCTTCGGCCCTTTTATCGCCATGCTGGCACAGCCGTTCTGGGGAGCAATGAGCGACCGCGCACGTTCGAAAAATATGATTTTGCTGCTGTTGATCGTCGGCAGCGCCGCAGCTATGCTATTCGTTCCGCTGTCGACGGCATTTCCTTACGTTGTCGCAGTCATCTGCATATTCACTTTATTTCAAACCTCTATATTTGCTATTAGCGATACGATTACGCTTGAAGCGATCGATAAGCTTCGCACAGGCAATTTTGGGCATATCCGAATGGGCGGAACCTTTGGCTTTGCGATTATGTCGCTTGTGTTTGGATTCATTGCCGAACGACAGCTTGGCTCGATGTTTCCAATCTATGCAAGCATAATGGCGCTGTGCTTCCTGCTTGTGCTTAAATTTCCACATGTTGCTGGGCATCAGACAAAAGGAAAAGGCATGTCCATTGGTGTTATTTTAAAAAATTACAAGCTGATGCTCTACCTTGGTTTTAATTTTATTTTACAAATTACGCTAGGTTTTTATTATTCATTCTTTCCTATCTATTTCCGTGAGCTGGGCGGGGACAATGTGCTGCTCGGCTGGTCGATGGTTATTTCTTCACTTGCCGAAGTGCCTTTTCTGCTTTTTGCTGATAAAATTTTTAAACGGGTAAAAATTCATTATATTTTAATAGCTGCGGCGATTGCGACTACATTGCGTTGGATTTTGTTTTATTCGATACAGTCGCCTTTATGGGCGCTGCCTGTCCAGCTCCTGCATGGCGCGATGTTTATTGTCCTGACCGTCACGATGGCTGCCTATATTAATCGTGAGGTGCCAAAGGAGTTGAAGGCAAGCGGTCAAACGTTCAACGGCCTGCTCAATCTCGGAGTAGCGAGAATTATCGGGAGCCTTGCGGGAGGGATTGCGATTACAAGCTTTGGCCTGCGCAACGTCTTTTTATACAATGCTATTATCGCTGTCCTCTCAACTCTAATTTTCGGCTTGCTCGTATGGCGGCTTCAAAATCGTGAACGCAAGGATAAACGTCTCCGCCATCCTTAGGAAGGGCGCGTTTACAATACAAGGGCTGCCTTCATTGGTCGTATACGAACCATTGAGGCAGCCCTTGCCAATTTGTCATTCCTTATACATTTACACGATACGCTTCAAAGCTCACTTCTTGCTCATTAACGATGCTGTGAAATTGATTCATTTCTTCATTTAATCTAAGTTCAAGCCTATCATTAGCAAGCGTTCGATATTCAGCTCCGTGCCCTCCGGCAAATACAGCTGGCTTCTGCCTTTGCGCATCAGCAAATTGCTCCAGGTTTGCAATGCCTTGCTTGGCAGCTTCCTCCAAGCTGATTGCTTCGACAGCTGCTCCGTTGCTGCTGCCTTGGCTGACAATTCTCCAAGCGACGCTTCGCTCCTCTGCTGTATAGCTTTGCTGCAAATGAACCGCAATATAGACATCGCCGCACTGGCCGTACATCGCCTTCTCCTCGAACAACCAAGTTCCTTTCGGCAAGCAGCCGATTATATGATCAGCCTCATTATCTGCAATCGGATACAAAGCCAGCACCGCGCCTTTATGCATAACAATCTGTTCTATATTGCTTTGGTGTCTCCAGTCATTCGATTCCACACCGCCAAAATGAACGCCAGGATGGAAGAAGTACACGCGATTAGCTAAGCCGTCGCCACTTGCCGGCAGCGTAATGCTCCAGCGATGCTGCTCATTATCAAATTCAACAGCCCGCTCCCACATTCCACCTGCAGTGAAGCTTTTATCCATGTAAACATAACTGTGCAGCACTTCATAGTTGGAAGCTTCCGGCTTGGCTGGCACAAGCTGCTTCACTTCATGCGGATATGTGCGCTCATTTACTTTTGCTATCGCATAGACAGGCGCCTCTGCGTACAAAAATCCTGCATATTCTACTCGAGGCACATCAGCAGGGAAACTAAAGTCTCCGAATTGAACATAATCAAACAATACATTGCCGTCTGACGGCAGATCATGCGGCAAGCCTCTGGAATGCGCACCTACCCAAGCTCCCTTCCAATAGAAGACGGCCCTTGTATCCCATAAAAAATCCAGCATTTCCTTCAGCTTGCTGCGAAGCTGCTCGTCCTCCGCAATTTCATAAGCGCTTGTAAAAGCTTGCACCCAATGCCAAAACCAAGGCAAGCAGCCATACTCGGTCATGCCAACTTTTTTTATTCGCTCTAACGTAGCTTCCAAGCTTTCTGCTCCATCCTTGAGCAGCCCGCTATCGTTAAAAATAGTGCCATAAATAATTTTAGCAGCTGTATATTTAGCTTCGTGATGATGATAATAGTGCAGCGGCACACGGTAGAAGCTGCTATTACGCAAGGTTTCAAAAGCCGCTTCAAATTCTGCTCGAAGCTCAGCAGACAACTCCTGCTTATACCTTTTGTAGAAATAAACCATTAATAGTCCCATCAGCTCCGCTGGCAGCGGATTAACCTTCGCCTCAGCCGGACTCGGTTCAAGGCGCAGCGGCCAGTGTCCATAAGTATCGCTCTCATTGTGACGATCCTGCAGCCGCAGCACCTGCAGCATGACCTGCTCAGCCTCCCGCTTAGCGTGCTCCCGGTCAACCTCCAAAGCGATGCTGTGATCCAGCGCAGCTGCAAATAAATAAGAAGCGTCATAAAAGTTATTGCGAATATCGTGATGATGCCAAAATCCGCTCGGAAGCTTTTCGAGCTTGCCGGCCCGATTGGCACAATAAGTTATAATTTCTTTCATTCTCGATATGTACATGTCTTCCCCACCCTCTATCGTAGTCTACCGTCGATTGTATAGGCAGCTACTAGTATTTGCAAGGTGAAAGATTATTCCCGGGATAAAAAATCACTCGCCAATCTTTTTGTTGACACACGGAAACATAGTGTCTACAATACAACTTAGTTGCATTGAGTAAACTTTTTTTCTGCATAAAAGACAAGGAGAGGTGAATTTTAGCGATGGGCATCATCACTACCACGCCAAATAATCAAGCTAAAGAGCCAGTTCGCCTGCAACAGCTAAAAGCATGGCGGAATACAAAATTTTCATTTGTATTCCTAGCTATGTTTATTATCCTATTCGCCGCTATTCTGCTCGCCAGTTCAATCGGGCCTGTGAATATTCCTTTTCACCACACGATGGCAATACTGGCCAAACAGCTTGGGCTTACGGCGGCTGCTCCTTATTCTGAACGTGATCTGCTTATAGTATTGCAGATACGGCTGCCTCGTGTTCTTGTAGGCGGCTTAGTCGGCGCAGCACTCGGCGTTTCAGGAGCTGCGATGCAGGGGCTTTTCCGCAATCCCTTAGTTGAACCTGGTTATGTCGGTGTATCAAGCGGAGCAGCTGTCGGAGCTGTATGCGCGTTGTTTTTTGGCTGGAACGCGCTAGGCTTGTGGGCAGTGCCATTATCCGCATTTGCCGGGGCGGTTGCGGCGATTTTCCTAATTCTTGGCGTATGGCAAAGCAGCCGCTTGAAATCAATTGCAACCTTGCTGCTGCTCGGGATTGGCATTAACGCCATGCTGTCTGCACTTATCAATATTATGGTAGCAAGCTCCAACACCGAGCAGGAGCTGCGCAGCATTGTTTTTTGGCTGCAGGGCGGCTTGGAAGCACGCACATGGGAGCATGTGCAGCTCATCGCAATGCCGATTATTCTCGGCAGCCTTATTACCATTATGTACAGCCGTGATCTTAACATGATGCTGCTTGGCGATGAGCAGGCAACAAGCGCTGGCATTCCGGTTAGACGAACAAGATTCACATTGTTAATACTTACTTCACTCATGACAGGAGCAGCAGTTGCGGTAAGCGGAATAATCAGTTTTGTCGGTTTAGTGGTCCCGCATATGATACGGCTCCTTATTGGGCCAGACTATCGTTTTTTGCTGCCGATGAGCGCAATTGGCGGAGCCATTTTTCTCATATTGGCTGACTTGGTGTCGCGCATGATTTTACAGCCTGTCACTTTACAGGTGGGCGTAGTTTGCGCATGTATCGGGGCGCCTTTATTTATTGCATTAATATGGCGAGCCCGCAACGGAGGGATAACCGAATGACAATCGTTAGCGTTGAAAAGCTGCAAGTGCAAATCGATAAACGGCTCATCCTTCAGGACATTTCCTTCCAGGCAAGACGCGGGCAATTCATTGGTTTAATTGGTCCTAACGGCAGCGGTAAATCAACGTTGCTGCGCTCATTAGCAGCATTCACCGCGCATGACGAGGGCCAAATTAAGATAGCAGATCGCCATATTACAGCTTATCGCTCCCGTGAACTGGCACAAATAATCGGATATGTTCCGCAAAATACGAATATCGACTTTGATTTTTCCGTGCAGCATATCGTTCTCATGGGAAGGCATCCGTTCAAGTCGCGTTTTGCCCGAGAAAACGGGCAGGACTACGATATTGCAGAGCAGGCGATGCAGCTCACCGATACATTGCATCTAGCTGAACGGCTGGTAACAAATTTATCAGGCGGACAGCGGCAAATGGTTTTTATCGCTAAGGCGCTGACGCAGCAGCCCCGGCTTTTACTGCTGGATGAGCCGATATCGGCACTGGATATTCGCCACCAGCTGCGTGTTCTGGAGCTAATTCGCCATTTGACAGGGCAAGGCATGACCGCCATTGCCGCTTTGCATGATTTAAACTTGGCTGCCAGATATTGCGACGAATTACTGCTGCTAACCGATGGCTGCATCCTTCACCAAGGTCCTCCCTCTGACGTGCTGACGCCAACAACCATTCGTCGTGCATACCAGATAGAAGCTCATGTCGAGTTTGATTCTCAAACGGCAGCTCCGGCAATAACTGCTTTAAAAGAAGCTGGCAATCCTTTTTAATTCATGGATATATGATGTGGAGGGATAATTAATGAAAAGATTTCAATTGGTAATAAGTTTGGCAGTATGTTTTTCTTTCGTTTTAATAAGCGCCTGCGGAAGCAGCAAAATAGAAATTGATCCGACCAGCAAGCCCGTTGTACAACAAAATTCCTTCCCTAAAACGATAACGGTTCAAGGGGAGGAGGTTCGTATCGAAAAGCAGCCGCAACGAATCGCGGCATTGTCTCTGGATGCGGCAGAAGCTGTTTTAGATATAAGCGGCGCCAAGCATTTAGCCGTTATTCCTAAAAGCTCAACTGATCCCGCTCTTGCTTTTCAGGCAGAAGAAGCGAGCAAGGTCGAGCATAAAATAGCAAGCGCTGCCTCTCTCGATCCGGAACAGGTACTAGCCTTCCAATCAGATTTGATTATTATGACGAAGGTCCACAATGCCGAACAGGACGCAGACCAGCTTTTAAAAAAAGCAGGCATTCCGATTCTGTCACTATCAGCGTGGAACACCTTTGAACATATATGGACGAACTATGCATGGATTGGAGAAGCGATAGGCGAGGAGGATTCCGCCAAGCAGATCATTGATGAAATGAAAGCAAAAGTGGATGAAGTTCAGCAAAAGCTGGAAGGAGTTGCAAAGCCTTCGGTACTCGTCATCTCTCCGCTTGGACCGGGCACTGGACCTTATTTTATCGGCTCGTCTAATATATCCTATGAAATCGTAAAGCTGGCAGGGGCCAATCACAGTGCCGATGAGCTTGGCATTACACGGGTTACCAAAGCATCTATTGAGCAAATCATAAAAACGGATCCCGATTATATTTTGCTTATTCAATGGAAGGAAGGCGATGCAGCGGATTTGGACGAAATCACCAATACTCCTGGCTGGGAAACGCTTAAAGCCGTGAAGGGCAATAACGTTAAAATAATGACGGTCAAGCAGTTGTTTTATCCTAACCGCTATAATACGGACAGCTTACAGGAGCTGGCGAGATGGCTTCATCCTGATCGCTTCTAGCCCGGAAAGGGGGAAAAATAAGCAATGATAGGCATTGTACTTTTATCGTATGGCGCGCTTCAATCTATTGATGATTTACAGCCCTTTTACACCCATATTTTTCATGGAAGGCTGCCGTCTGATGTGATTCTGCAGGAGGCTGAGCGTAAATTTCGCCACTATCAGGTTGCCGATCCGCTTGCAGCGGTAACAGCGAGGCAAGCTTATTCATTAGAAAAAAGATTGCAGCGCAAAGCGGTACATCAGCCTATAGCACATCAGCCTATAAAGGTATACACAGCGATGAAGCATACACCGCCGTTTATTTCCGAAACGATCAGTCAAATGATCAGCGATGGGGTGACTAAAATTATAGCTTTGCCCGGATCCCCTCTCTTCTCCAGAACAGGTACTTTGTTTTATGAGCAGCAAATAAAAAAATCCATTCAAACAAGCTGCCAGGAGATACCTTTGACGCTCATTTCACGCTGGCATTTGCATGCAGGGCTTATTCAGGCATTGGCGTGGCGCCTGCAAACCGCGCTGAATTGGCTGTCACATGCTAATCGCGCTGCAGCTGCTGTTATTTTTACTGCCCATAGCCAGCCAGGCTTGCCGCATGCCAATCAAGAATATGTAACAGCATTTCATGAGCTGGCAGCGGCCATTGCCGCAAAGCTTGGACTAACTAATTGGAAAACCGCTTATCGCAGTGCAACGCCAGGACAAAAATGGCTGGAGCCTGATGTAAAGCATGTAATTAATAGCGCTATGCTTGAAGGCAGCACTGCTGTCGTCATATGCGACCTGCTTTCCATGACGGAAAACATTGAAGCGCTTTTCGATTGCCGTGTAGAAAGCGGGAAATACGCGGCCGAGCTTGGTCTTGAATTTGCAGCAGCTGAGTTTCTAAATGATTCCGATGATTATATGGATGTTCTTGAGGATATAGTTGCGCAGCATCTGAAACCATAACATAAACAATTAATACGAGCCATTAATTGACAGCGGCTCGTATTTTCATTATGCTAAACTGCGTATCAATTATGAAATGAGGATGAACGTTGAGCGCTTATTCACAGCCTATTTATACGGCAGCTTTAGTATTTATCATTATTGCATTTATGATGTTTGTTCCCTGGCTTATATATACATACCGCAAATTCGGCTTTTTGTCGGTTTCAACAACGCTTATTGCTTTTTCCTTTATCTTTTATTTTCTATCTGCTTTATTTCTGGTATTGCTGCCTTTGCCGGAATCGCGGGACACTTGCGCTCTGCTTTCCCCTGGAGCCAAATCCTACTCGCTAATGCCCTTTCAATTTGTAAAAGATACACTGAAGGATAGCGGCATTATATTATCTCAGCCGTCCACTTATATTTGGGCACTGAAGCAATCAGCTTTTCAGCAAGCCTTTTTTAACTTTTTGCTGCTAATGCCTTTCGGTATTTACTTGCGTTACTTTTTTCAAGAAAAAAAGTATTGGGCCAGAGCGCTGCTTCTTACTTTTGGATTAACGCTATTTTATGAAATTACACAAGCTACTGGCATCTATGGCATTTACAACTGCGCATACCGCATTTTTGACGTAGACGATCTTATGCTGAACACGGCTGGGGGCATTTTTGGATTTTTCACTGCTCCAATTTTCCTGGCACTTTTTCCTTCTAGAGCAAAGGTGGCAGCCAAAGCCAATGAGCTGCTTGAGCAGGATGAAGTGAAGCCAATGGCCATTCTATTGTCCTTGCTTATAGACTTTATTGTCATACAGCTCGCTGCAACTTTGCTTCAGCTATTTACGCCAAATACAGGCTTTTCGAGCTTCATTATTCACTCGATCATACTTATTGCTATGTTTTTTGTGCTTCCTGTTCTATGGAAAGGCAACACCTTGGGGAGCTTCATTATGAAATTCAGATATGACAGTTATAACAGCAAAGCTGCAACAGCTAAAAAATTAGCTAAACGAACATTGGCTATTTATGCAGTGTACCTAGTACCGCTAATGCTTGGATTGCTGAATCAAATCGAATTTCCGATAGGCTCGCATTATTACGTGCTGACCGTATGGATGCAGGTGGGAGTTGCTGCGATCTATTTTTTGGGAAGTCTTACTCTTCTCATTCATTGCATTATTGTGCTGGTAAGCAAAGGCAAGCGCCGCTTTTACTTTGACGAAGCCGCTGATATTAATCCAACGAGAAAAGGATGACCCCGTGCCACAATTTCCGTCCTGATGACGATTAACTTAAAAAAGAGCCGGTCCACGCTATGAAGCAGACTGGCTCTTCTCCATTTCGGCCTGATACAATTACAAATCCTCTGACCTGCCAGTTCAACGATTAAAGTTGCTTCCCTAAATAGCGTCACAGAATCTATTAACCTACTCGATCGCTATTGATGCAAGGATTTCCAGCTTCTGATGTATGCAAATTTGGATTGCAAAAAAAGAAGCCTGCCTATGTCCCCTTCAGACATGACAAGCTCCCATTTTTTTATTCCCCAATCTAATTTGTATTCAGTTGACCTGTTTATTGTTGCCACACCGCTTCAGCAATTTCACGCACTAGCGCAATCTTTTTCCACTGCTCTTCCTCTGTAATAATATTGCCTTCCTCGGTCGAAGCAAAGCCGCATTGCGGGCTTAGGCACAAACGATCCATATCCACATACTGCGCAGCCTCATGAATACGGGCAATGATCGCTGCTTTATTCTCAAGCTCGCCCGTTTTCGAAGAAATCAAGCCTAGTACAACATGACGGTCCTTCAAATTCTGCAGCACTTCGAAGCTGCCAGCCCGCTCTGTATCAAATTCCAAGTAAAAAGCATCATAGTTAGCTTGACTAAAGTAAGCTTCTGCAATCGCATCATAGCTGCCTGTTGCCAAATAGGTAGACTTAAAGTTGCCTCTGCAAACATGTGTTGTTATTACAAGATCCTCTGGCAGATCTTTCGTTGCCAGCTCATTTACTTTGACGGAACGAGCAAGCGTCTCGGCCAGATTGCCGCCGCTTTCTTCAATGCGGGCACGATTTTTCGGATCACATAAAATACCCCATGTCGTATCATCCAATTGCAAACTGCGGCAGCCTGCGTTATAAAAAGCTAAAATAGCTTGATGATAAGCTTCGCCTATATCGGCAACCAGCTCATCAATGGAGTCATACACAGCTAGAGTGCTTTGCAAATTGTCGCCTACTCGCAGCAATTCAAATAAAAGCTGCGCAGGAGCTGGAATCGCTTGGCGCGCCACTACTTCTTCACCTGCAGCCGCCTTAAGAAACGCAAAATGCTCCAAAAATGGATGCTCGTTTGAAAACTTAATTTTGGATGATAATCTAGCTGTTTCTGCTCGAGTCACCACCCCTTTGAATACATAGCCGCTTTCCAGCTGCACCTTATCCACGCCAGCAAAACCCCACATGAAATCAAGATGCCACCAGGACCGTCTAAACTCGCCATCGGTCACTGCTTTTAGTCCTGCTTGCTTTTGCTTTGCAATCAGCTTAATAATTTCTACATCTTCAACCGCGCGAAGCTGCTCTTCTGTTATTTCATTGTTCAAATATTTGTCTCTAGCTATCTTTAACGGCTCTGGCCGTAAAAAACTGCCTACAATATCATACCGAAACGGAGTATCTGTTCGTTTACTTATCGTTGATGCACCGGACATAATTGTTCTCTCCTTTTTACACTATCCCTTTTATCTCCGACTGTTGAAAAAGAAATTTTTGCCCAAAATGAATCGGCAGCCTCCCGACATTCGTTACAATATCCAAACGTTTTTTTCAACAGCCTTTATTTTTATAAATGTTAACACAAACATATCATGGTTATGCTGCTATAGCGTATGTCCGAAATGTTATATCCAGTTATAGCTTTTTGCTATACTTGCGCAAACAATAATACTATTTTTTTGAATTAGTAACTCGACTTTCGCGGATGCTCAAATCGCCTAACGGTTGCCATCGATGCTATTTCGATTATTTTAGCTCATTTAAGTATTTAACGGTTGCCACGAGCGCTATTGTCCCTTTTTTCGAGCAAAATCAGTGCTTTTTGGGAAATTATGCGCAATAACAACCGTTAGAAAATTCAAGCTGTCATTTTTGCCCGAATAGCGTTTGTGGCAACCCTTAGAAGCATCATTGCTCGGTTTTTGTAAAGTGTTAGCCATTTTTTATAACAACAAAAAACCGCCTTCTTTTTGAAAGGCGGTTCATCCTATTTAGTTAATGCCAGGCTGTAATGGCCCTGCCAATTCTTCAAGGAAAAACAACTTGCCTGGCAATGTAGGCATAAAGCTCGATGGGATCCAGCGGCTAGGCCCATGACGGAGCGTCGTCCACAAGGACAGTCCTTGCCACTGCATGCCTCTGCTTAACGCCCCATCGCAGCCGCCGATGATGCGATCCGACTGAAGGAACAGCCCCGGACCAATCGTATTGGCGCGGCAAGGTACTAATGTAGTGCGGCTCTTGAAGCTCGTTATTGCATTTTGCTCGATGGTAAGCGGATGCAGCTGAGCGCCGATGCGATGAGTCGCCTGCTTCCATTCCTCATCGCTGCTGAATTCGCCGCCATACTGCGGCTCCCAAAATGCAATATGCATAACGCGGCCAATGCCGAATATCGTAACGAGCTCAGCACCTTCTGCCTTCAGTGCAGCAATTTTCTCGGCATAAGTCGGCAGCTGCTCCAAGGTTGCGAAATGTCTTTGCTCGACTGGAACAGTAAGGTCGCCAAGCGGACCATAAAATGCCTGCTCCATCGCATATTGGAAGGAGCCTGTATGCTCAGGCGGCAATGTGTTCCCCTCTCCGTCGCTCCATTCATCCATGTTGAAGCCATATACATGCGAGCAGCTGATTTGCCATTCTTTCAGGAAAAATACAGCCCATTCATACATGCCCATTGGCCCGGCCGGTAAAATAAGCGCTGTTTTGCGGCCTTCCTCGCGATTTTTCTTAATTTGCATCGCAATTTCATGCCCCATCCGTACATTCAGCTCCTGCACATTATTGCAGGAGATGGGGTTAAAATCCGCATGCCAAAACGATTGCCGCTCCGTAATTGCTTCCGGAGGATGCGAGCAGCAGCGGTCAATCGCTTCCATATCCCAGCCTGCCGGATAAAAGCCCTCAAGCAATGAGCCCTGTACTGTATTAACAAAATTCATTCTCAATCGCTCCTTTAACTAGAATTTGGAGGGTGACGATTAATTGTGGATACGGCAACAAGCAATCGAAAGAATGCTACTACGATCAAGTTTGGGATTCCGACCTCTGTTGTAGTCCAATTGATTTAATTAAACCCTTTAAAAGATAAAATTGGCCTACAAAGGCGGACGCTGCCGCTTCTCCATTTCCCAATCTTGCTCTTCGTTCCCCTTTCTTATTGCTTATCAATCGTTGCCCGCAACTAATCGACACCCTCATTTGATTTTTTATATCGATTGCTTGCTCTTATGGCAATAAACGCACTGTCGTTAATCTCGGCCATGCCTGGCACTGTGTAAAGCCCTCCGCATACGGCTTGCCGCATTGCAAGCCTCTAAACTTGGATACGGTTCGCACAAAATCCAAAAAATCAATGCCGTCATGCTCGTACAGCCATTTTATTTGGCTTTGATGACTATCATTCATTTGTATTTTCAATTCAATATAATCGGAAATATCCACATATTCCGTCGGCAGAAAGCCGACTCCCGCCAATGTGTCCATATAATAGATAGGTGCTACTTTATGATGTTCTGCTATTCCTGAGGCTTCATCATAATAAGGTACCGTTGCGGCAAAGCTAGCATCGAACACCGCCCTCGATACTTCCATATGATCCTTCATATAGTCTTCCGGCGGATGCGTAATCATATAGTCCGGCTTCACTCGTCTAATAACTTGAACAAGCTTTTGCACCAATTCATCGGAATCGGATTTTACCGATAAATCAGGAACATCCAAGCTGATCACTTCAGCGCCGATGAGCTTCCCCGCAGCAATAGCCTCTTGTTTTCTCATCAACCGAAGCTCTTCTGTCGGGATAACTTTATGTCCTTTATTGCCATTTGCCACATGTACCATCGTTACCTTATGACCTTCTGCAGACAGCTTTGCGAGTGTCCCGCCGCAGCCGATTTCCAAATCATCCGGATGACAGCCCACTGCCAGTACATTCATCGAATCTCCTCCTGTCATGTTACTGTTTCCCTTCATTGTAAGCGCTGCCTCTGGCAATTGATTTAGCAAAAAGTACATAAAAAATAGCAATTAGTCCGAAAATTTTGGCGACTTGCCTAATCGTTAAGTTAGTCAATTCCGCCGGTCGCCCAATTGAATCGAACATGGTCACACGTTCCGTTATTTGCCTAAACGGAACGACTGACCAGCTGGAAAGCAGATGATTCATAGCGGATAGCTAGACCAGAAACCAAGCAACCAAAAAAACAAGCAGCTAAATTTAGCTGCTTGTCCGCGTAATACTCATATATAATATACTTATTGCTTGACATTAATTACTTTTGTACCATGTTCAAAAGCATGTGGGCAAGAGAATGCTGCTCTTCCTTGCTGCCTGATTTCCAAAGCTCCATAAGCAGCTGTTCTTCTCTGTTGCGAGGCTCTTCATGCTTCGCCAAATAGCTGGCAACAAACTCTGTTGCTTTAGCCAAGTGTTCATCACTTAGACCCATATTTTCGCCAATTTCTACTTTAGAAGATAGAAACTGCTTGAAGTGATCAAAGTTTTGTAAAATTTGATCCTTTTCCTCTGCATCTAAGCTTGAAAGTTCTTGCTGAACACTATTGTGCAAATCCATTTTTTTATCACTCCTTAATGATTTATGGACATAGTATTGACTCGTTTTATTATTAAAACCGTGGGAATTGTTTCTAAGGCAGTATGATATAATGGAGGTTGATTCTATGTCATGGAGGTTTCCCTAATATGTCGGATACAGCTTTTATTCGCACTAAGCTTTACGAACCTCTGCCAGTTAAACATATCGTTTCCTTGCATTACTTTGAATTTTCCAAAGATTTTTCTTTTGAAGGCGAAAAGCATGATTTTTGGGAATTTGTTTACGTGGATCGAGGCGAGCTTGCTGTATTCGCCGATACGGAAGGCTATTTGCTGAAGCAAGGCGATATGATTTTTCATAAGCCGAATGAATTTCACGGTGTTTGGGCAAACCACAAAATTGCACCTAATGTCATTATTATTTCGTTCGTATGCACAGCAAAGGAAATGGCGTTTTTTGAAAATAAAATTGTCAGCTTAACTGCCTATCAGCAGGAGCTGCTTGCGCAAATTATTAAAAATGGCTTCGCCGCTTTCAAGCCTCCATTTGACGATCATTTATATCATACCCTGCATCGGCGAGATGATGCTCCCATTGGAGCTGAGCAGCTAATAAAACTGCATCTTGAGCTGCTGCTGATTGACCTGCTGAGCCAAGGCGATGAGCCCACCAAAACGGTCAAACGGCAATCCAGCGCCATTAAATCCAAAAGTGAAGCGAATCTCGCCATGCAAATGTGCAGCTTTATGAAAAAGCATATATGCGACGATCTGACGCTTGAGCAAATTTATAAAACATTTCATCTCAGCAGAAGCCATGCGCTCAATTTATTCAAGGAGCAGCAAGGAATTAGCATTATGCGCTATTATCGCGAGCTCAAAATCGAACAGGCCAAGCAGCTGCTTCGATCTGAGCAATACACGATAACCGAAATTGCAAATAAGCTGAAGTACAGCAGTGTGCACAGCTTTTCTAGAGATTTTAAAGCGATTATCCATATGTCGCCCACTGAATATTTACGTACCGTCTTTGCAAAAAGCAAAGCAATCCAATAATTGATATGAAAAAGAGTGAGCTATTATAATGAATGCAACCATCAAATTAGTGTCCTGGAACGTCAATGGACTAAGAGCATGTGTCAACAAAGGCTTTATCGATTATTTCAACAAAATGCAGGCAGATTTATTCTGTCTTCAAGAAACGAAGCTTCAAAAAGGACAGATTGATTTGCAGCTAAGTGAGGAATATTACCAGTATTGGAATTATGCCGAGAAGAAAGGCTATTCAGGTACGGCCATTTTTTCAAAAATAAAACCTTTATCCGTCTGGTACGGTCTTGAGGAAGATAATGAACCCGAGGGCAGAGTTATTACATTAGAATTTGAAGGCTTTTATTTGGTAAATGTTTATACACCTAATGCGAGACGCGACTTATCCAGACTGGATGTGCGACTTGAATGGGAGGACCGTTTTTTACAATATCTGATACAGCTTGATCAAAAAAAGCCAGTCCTCGTATGCGGGGACCTTAATGTTGCCCACCAGGAAATCGATCTGAAAAATGCTAAATCAAACGTTGGCAACTCTGGCTTTACTTATGAAGAACGTGAAAAAATGACACGCTTGCAGCAGCATGGCTTTATTGATACTTTTCGTTATTTCTATCCGGATACTGCCGACGCATACACTTGGTGGTCCTATATGGCAAAGGTGCGAGAGCGAAATATCGGCTGGCGCATCGACTATTTTCTAGCGTCAGACAGACTTAAGGACAAGCTTATTGACAGCAGCATCGACGCTGCGATAATGGGCAGCGATCATTGCCCGATTATTCTAGAAATGAACCGTCTCCCTTAATCCAAAATAAAAATTGACATTCAAACTTGAGCAGTTTGAATGTCAATTTTATCGTAAATCATGCTAGTTCATTATTTTAAGTTACATGCTCATTGCCGGACCGAAAAACTCATAATGAATTTTGTTATCCTGCACGCCCCACTGCTTTAAGGCTTGATACATAGCTTTCATGAATGGTACAGGGCCGCAAACATAAAATACAGACTGCTTATCAACATTTGCTTGTAAAAACTCCAAATCGATATAGCCTGCTTTATTATATTGCTGCTTCGCGATGTCATCAGCTGTCGGCTTTTCATAGCATACATAGGCGGACAAGGAATCATGGCGTTTATCGAGCTCTTTCACATATTCACCAAATGCTTGGTATTCTCCGCTAATTGCCGCGTGAACAAAGGAAACGCTACGCTCAGGCTGATTTGCAAGAGTAGTGTTAAGCATACTCATCATTGGCGTTAAGCCAACTCCTCCGCTAAGCAGGACGAGCGGCTCGCTCGATTCAGTATCCAGTACAAAATCGCCAGCTGGAGCGCTCACTTCCAATGTATCTCCTACTTTTATATTTTGATGCAAATAGGTAGATACCTTGCCATTTGGCTTATCGTTTAAGCTATCCTCACGTTTAACGCTGATCCGATAATAATCCTGTCCGGGTGCATCTGACAAGCTGTATTGTCGAATATGCGTATAATCATCTCCCGGAATGTTCACCTTGACGCTGATATACTGTCCCGGAATAAAGCTTGCAATGCTTTGACCATCCACCGGCTTCAAATAAAAGGAAGTGATGACGTTGCTTTCCTCTACTTTTTTATAAACAACAAATGTTCTAAAATCAGCCCAACCGCCTTTTTGCTGCTCTGCGGCTACATACATTTCATGCTCTACCGATATAAACGCATCTGCAATAACGCCATATGCTTCAGCCCACGCATTAATAATCTCATCAGTAGCAGCATCACCAAGCACATCTTTAATTGCCATAAGCAAATGCTTGCCTACGATCGGGTAATGTTCTGCCTTAATGCCAAGGCTGCGGTGCTTATGGCCGATCTGTTTGACAACAGGGATAATAGTTTCCAGTTGATCGATATTTTTAGCAGCGGCATATACAGCATTCGCAAGCGCAGTTTGTTGTCTGCCTTGCTTCTGATTGGCATGATTAAATATATTCAGCAGCTCAGGATGATTTTCGAACAATAGCTGATAAAAGCGAGTCGTTATAGCATTGCCATGAACCTCCAGTACAGGCACTGTAGATTTAATGATTGCAATTGTTTCAGAATTAAGCATGCTTGATCATCCTTTCGGTTAAAGAAGTATTATATATACATCTTTTTATCATTTGGCGTGTCATAAAGCAATATTTAAAATACTTCTTTTGAAAAATGGACACATTTACTCGCTTAAATCTCCACAATATTGTAATATTTAATGGATGCACAACCATTCAATCCGTTTCCACAGAATGTGATATTATTAAGCAAGTACGGTATCTTGAACGCTGACCATATTCTGCACAAAAATTTATTAATTATAAGGATTATCAAAATTTCCGCTTCGAAAGTGGGTGAATTGCTGCATGCATTTAACTAATTACACAGACTATTCTTTGCGTGTATTAATTTACTTAGCGATCAAGCCTCAGGATCAATTATCTAATATCAAAGAAATTGCGGATGCCTATGACATCTCAAAAAATCACTTGATGAAGGTCATCTATCAGCTAGGTAAGTTAGAATTAGTTGAAACGATACGAGGACGCGGCGGCGGCATCCGGCTGGCTCGCTCCCCAAAGGATATCAATATCGGAAGTGTTGTAAGGCAAACCGAAGAGGGATTCGTTATGGTCGAATGCTTTGATCGAACGAAAAACAGCTGCATCCTCAGCCCTGCCTGCCGGCTTAAGTCTGTACTGAACGAAGCTTTGCGCGCCTATTTGAATGTGCTTGATCAATATTCGCTTGCTGATCTCGTGCTCAATCAGGATCAGCTGCTTGAGCTGATGGGCTTGCGCTCTTCTAAACTATAAAAATATGTTTCCCAACAAACAAACAAACAAAAAGACGCAAGCAAAAGCTGATCCGCTTTTGCTTGCGTCCTTTTTGTATAATCGCTGTTGCTAGAGCTCCAATTCCAGCTTGTTCAGCAGCTCAATAACTTCATTTGATTGCTGTTGAAGCTTTACTAACGTGTTTTGAGCTTCATTATGCTGCCCCTGCTCATACTGCTCGACAGCTTTTAGAGCATATTGATGCACCATTTGATGCGGATTCTCCAATTGCTTATAAACAGGCTGGCTTTTAATCGTTTCTGGCAGCTCGCTATAATACCACTTGCCCAGTCTGCAGGCTGTATGGGAGGATGCCCTCGTGACATCAAGCTTCGTTAAGCCGAGCAGCATATTGTATACTCTCCACTTCCATAGCAGATGGTCGGTTTTAGCGATTTTAACAATATCCTTCGCATTCATTTTTATATTAATGTTAAGGAAGGTTAGTCGGTACTTATCAATCTGCTCACTTAAATCGTAGATCATCTTTGCAGTTTCCAATGCAATTTCCTGAGAGTGTGAGCTCAGATCATGAATAATCGAATTGCGATGCGCAATATCAGCGACCGAAGATGCCTGTTCCTCTGTCATAGCCGCGATTTGAGTCGTGGACTGATTAATTTCCTTCATCGTCGCGACAATCATTTGCAGCTCTTGTCCAGCAGACTTGGCATCATTGACACCGCTTTCCATTATCGCTCTCGTACGAATCATCTTGCTGTTCACTTGATCGGAGGCAGCTTTCAAAGATTCCATATTCGCTGTAATCTGAGTAATCTGCTCTCTTGTATGCTCGGAAAGCTTACGTACTTCAGCAGCGACGATTGCAAAGCCCCTGCCCTCTTCTCCTGCTCTGGCAGCTTCAATGCTCGCATTCAAAGCCAATAAATTCGTCTGATCGGAAATTTCTCTAATAATATTGACGACATCCTGTGTTTGTTCAATCTCCTTATTAAGCTGGCTGACCTGCTCAAGCACTTCTCCGTATACTTGCCCTACCTGCTCAATATTGCCCAATGCCTGTCCGATAACACGCTGGCTCAGCTCAGCAGATTCAACAGCTTCCCCTGTACCGTCAGCTACTCTGGAGGAATGCTCAGCAACCTCTTGAATCGATGCGCTCATTTGCTCCGTCGCGCTAGTCACGCTAAGGCTCTCATCAAGCTGCTGTTCCATAGCAAGAATCAGCTGCTTTGTCGTATCCAGCTGTGTCATATTGTTAACCGTATCGGAGACGCTGAACAAAAATGTTTTTAACGTCTCTTCCATATAAACCTCAACGATTAGCTGCTGATCAAATGCAGCAAGCTTCTGTACAGCCATAACGGATTGAATCATCTGATGCGGATTGCCATGCATATTCTGCATGATCAAAGTTGTCATTAATTGCAGCAAAAAGTGATGCGCGGATATAAAATGATCTGCCGTTAAGTGAATGCGGCTATGTACATGACCTACGATGACTCTTGTTTTAACATAATCCTCGTTTACTTCTGCTTGCAGAAATTGGTCCAAATATTTTTCCATCGTTTTTCTAAGGCGTTCGACCGTGGAATGATTATTAATGATAGATTTCAAATGGTCGACGTTAGTAACCGCCCCATAAAAATGATTCACGAGCTCAGAACGATGCGGAGCTAAAATTTCTGCTGCTTTTTTCACTTGCTGCAATACATTTTTATCTATCCCCATAAAATTGAGACTCGCTTTAATGCGTTCGTCAATCCCCGAAATGTCTGTTGATTTGGAATGGCTTATGTAAGAATTCCATGACTGTGGCTTTTTTCCAAATAGGCTCATGCTTTTCCGCTCCCTTATGTCCAGTCAATGCTGCAGATAAAGTTAACAACAAAGGCTTCTGGTATCTATCATTTTTCAATATATGAATTTAATATGAATTTACTCGATAGTAACATTGTACGAATTGATTCACAAGCATTTCCTGTCACATCTTGTCATTTTTCATAAAATGCTTCTTACATAAAAATAAATAGCTCCATCGGCCCTCGTTAAGGAGAAAACCTATTCCTGCTTATATGGA
>NZ_JAZHCT010000014.1:0-164581 GCF_036541265.1 Paenibacillus sp. IITD108
CGCTTCTGACATTCGTTACATTTCAAAACCATCCCATATTGCTTGTTGCCCTGTCTACAAGGAATCGACAACTTCGCTAGATGGTCAGACGTTCCGTTATTACGCCTAAAATCGTAGTTTTGAGGTGGCAAAGTGACACACGTTCCGTTATTGATCCATAAATCGCAGAAAGTGCCCCATTTGGAGCCGTATAGCGGAATGTGTGACCGTGAAATTGAGAAAATGACGGTTTTCAGACAAATAACGGAACGTGTGACCATGTCCATTCCTTGTGAGCAACATTTGGTAAGCAAAGAAAAGGGTAACGGAGAGAAGGGTAACGGAGAAAACCATCCGATCTGCCAACATGAATAAAATATAACAGCCCGCTGAGGTTTCTCAACAGGCTGAGGCTGTATGCTAATTGGATTAGTGTATTTAAAACGCTCAAAGAGAATCGCTATCCAGTCCCAATATAATAGTTTATAACAGGCCTATTACTTTCTCGGCTGTCTGTTCACCATTAGCTATACAATCCGGTATTCCAACACCGTAATAGGAACAGCCTGCCAGCAGCACATTTGGATAATCTTCAGCCAACTGCTGCTCAAGGGCCGCTACTAGCTGAGGATGCTTCAAATGGTAATTCGGCATCGTCTCATGCCAGCTTGTCACCTCATATGAAACAGGCTCTGCGGAAATATTCAGGCTTGCCTTAATATCAGCGCGAGCGACTTCAATCTTCTCTTCGTCTGTCATTTGCAGCAAGCTGCTATATATTTCAGCAGTACTCTTATAAAATAGCCTTACGAGTAAATGTCTGTTCTCCGACGTATGCTCCCACTTGCGGCTTGTCCATGTACAAGCATTGCACTGCAGATCACTGTTCTCCGCTACGATAAATCCAGTGCCATCCTTAGGTAATTCGCTGTCAGCAATAGCGTAGCCAAGATATATGCTGATCAGCGAGCTGTTTTTCAGCTCATTGAAATACTCATCAAGGTTTGCATCGTCAAGCAGCTGCTGTGCTGCCGTATGAAGTGTGCTGAGCACAACAATATCTGCTGTTATCGACTCATGATTGGATAGTGTAACCATATAGCGCTTCCCCTGTTTTTCAAGCTGCTCTGCCCGCACTCCTTTAAATACTTCAACCTGCTCGAGCCGTTCTTCCATTCTATCCAGCAAGCTTGACATACCATTTTTAAAAGATAAAAACTTTTTATCGCCTGCTCGCTGAAACTGCTCTTTATGCTCATGAAGACCATGAATAATGCTGCCATATTTATTTTTGTAATCTAGCAAATAAGGAAGCGTGGAAGCAATGGTCAAGTCATGCAGCTTACCCGAGTAGACGCCTGACAGTACGGGTGAAATCTGCTTTTCAACCAACTCCTTGCCAAGAAAAAACTCCAGAAACTCTCCGATCGAATGCTCTTTCGTAAACTTTTCATTCGGCGTATACAAATCCTTCAACGCTGCAACCTTGCCTCCTGCTGAAACAAGCTCACTCTCCGCCAATGACTGTATGCTCATCGGAATACCGAATACAGCATCTTTTGGTATTTGCTTCAGCTCGCCGTCCCGATAAATATAAGACACGCCAGTGGCGTTGTAAACAACCTCCTCCTGCAAGCCAAGCTCCTCCATTAATGGAGCTACATTCGTCTTGCGGGCAACGATCGAATCTGCACCTGATTCCATTATAAATGGACCATTATGAACGGATCTTATTTTGCCGCCAAGCGACGCCTCTGCCTCAAGCAGTACAATTCTGGCTTGCTGACTTGTTGCTTTCATTTTCTGCCGCAAATAATAAGCTGTAGAAGTGCCTGTAATTCCGCCGCCAACTACTACAATTGTTTTCACTGAGATTCCTCCTGAAAAGCCGTATCCTATTCAATATACCTTTATCTATCCAGTATAGCTAACAATCGGCCATACCAGACTAAAGACACGATATTGTCAAATTATTGTGTATAATGAAGACAGTATACTTCTTTCGAAGGAGGGCTTTTGATGAATAAGTTTATGGCGAGAGCTGTAGAGCTTGCCGCTGATAATGTTCGCAGCGGAGGACAGCCATTTGGCGCTGTATTGGTGAAGAATGGGGAAATTATTGCAGAGGGCGTCAATGAAATGCATATCAAGCATGATGTGAGCGGACATGCGGAGCTGCTGGCTATAAGGCGCGGGCAGGAAAAGCTGCAAATCAGCGATCTTTCCGGCTTTTCGATGTACGCAAGCGGTGAGCCTTGCGCGATGTGCCTGACAGCTATGTATTTCGCTGGAATGGACCAGATTTATTATTGCGCGTCAGTTGAGGATGCCGCTGAGGCTGGCTTGGGAAAATCGAAGCAAATTTACGACGATCTAAGACATGCAAGAGAAGACCGCGGATTAAAAATTGTACATATGCCGCTGCAGCAAGGACAAGAAAACCCGATGCAGCTCTGGAAGGATAAACAGTAGTAAAGCAGGGCTCTCCGAGGAGTCATGGCAATGCTCGAAGCTGCATCGACAAAAATCTTCGTCCATGCAGCCTGTTCAGCACTATTTCGGATCCACTGCCGTAACTTGTCCTCCTGTCATATCAACCAATTGTTCAAAGGTCAGCTCAAACACTGCAAACGGATGACCGCCAGCCGCCCAAATCGCAGCATACTGGCGCAAATCCTCGTCAATCAATGTTTTTACTGGAGCCAGATGTCCGATAGGCGGCACTCCGCCAATGACATATCCGATCTTTTCACGAATAAAATCTGCATCCGCCTTTGATAATTTGACATTCACATTTTGGAGACATGCTTTTCATTAACCCGATTGGTCCCGCTAGTAACTATGAGCAGCGGCTCGTCCGTTTCGTTGATACGAAAAATAATCGATTTGGCAATTTGCGCTACGCTGCAGCCAATCTGGTCAGCTGCTTCCTGCGCTGTTCTAGTGCTGCCGGGCAGCTCTATAACTACGTTGGCAAATCCTCTTCTTGCCAGTTCAATTTGCACCTTTTGCGCGCTTTCTTTCAATTCGTTCACGTTCATACTATTCATTCCTTTCCAGTCTTTTTTAGTTCCCGGAAGCTAACGTCGCTTCGCTATTCGCAGGATGAAGCTTAAGCTTGGCATCCGTAGGCAAAAATGCCGCAAGCAGGCCAATCAAAGGCAAGTATGCACAAAGCTTGATAACAAAACTGATACTAGTGTAATCCGCTAAATTACCGAGAACAACCGAACCGATCCCGCCGAGACCGAATGATATACCGAAAAACAGCCCCGACACCATCCCCACTTTGCCAGGCAATAGCTCCTGTGCATAAACAATAATAACCGAGAAGCCCGATAGTAAAATAAATCCGATTAACACGGATAATATCATCGACCAAAATAAGTTAGCAAACGGAAGTATTAAAGAAAACGGCGCTGTACCCAGTATCGAAAACCAGATCGCATTACGACGTCCAATCCGGTCTGCCAGCGGTCCGCCTACGAATGTTCCTAATGCGCCTGCAGCAAGCATCGCGAAAATATACATCTGTGCTTGCGCGGTGCTTAAGGCATGCTTTTCTATTAAATAGAAAGCGTAAAAACCACTCATGCTAGCGGTATAAACAAATTTGGAAAACAGCAGCATAATCAAAATTGAAATAGCATAGGAAACGGTAGAAGCAGGAAGCTTACCGCTAACGAAAACTTCAGCTTTTGGCTTTTTAACCTGAACGCTCATATATTCCCGATACCATCTGGCTACAAATATTTGTACCATAATCGCAATGGATGCTGGAATTACAAACCAGATAATGCCGAATTGACCTAGCGGTACGAAAATTAATGCCGTAAAAATAGGGGCAAGCGCTTGTCCGATATTTCCGCCGGTTTGAAAAATAGATTGGGCCAAGCCTCTTCGCGGCCCTGCAGCTAAATAAGCTACTCGCGACGCTTCGGGATGCAGGATCGATGAGCCAAGCCCAATTAGTACGACCGAGAATATAACTTGTGCAAAATCTGCTGCAAAGGCCAAAACAATCATGCCTAACAGCGAGAACACAACGCCTATCGGCAATAAAAAAGGCTTTGGCTTGGAGTCCGTATATAATCCAATTAACGGCTGAAACAAGGATGCCGTCACATTCAACGTAAACGCAATCCAGCCGATTTGCGCAAAGCTAAGCTTAAGCGAATCGCGGAGTATAGGGAAAATGGCCGGAATGACCGATTGAATCGCATCGTTAAATAGATGCACCAAACTTATTGAAAATAAAATTGAAAAAACGGTTGTCTGTACTGCGCTGTTGCTAGCTTTCATCTCTCTCCCACTTCCATTCATCTTATCATCTGATGTTTACTATCAAAAAAAACTGTCACTTCTCTTATACCTGTTTCTGCTCCTTTTCTATCGCTGCGGCAGCAGTGTTTTTCTATCAGGTTTTTAAAGCTCGGCTAACGTGCCGTCAAGATTAAGGATCGTCCATTTCACAGCAAGCTCCGCATCTTGTTGTTTGACAGCCTCATAAATCTGCTCGTGATAATAAGTATGAGGATCATGCTCGCTGTACTCTTTTTCCAGCTTATACATAGTATTGAGCAAAACATCGGAAAACGTGCGGAACAAGTCAATGATGACGGCATTTTTGCTCGCTATAGCAAGCGCCATATGAAATTCGATATCCGATTTTACATATTGGTCCCGATCTCCGCGCTTCAGTGCTGCCCCGCGTATATCCAAAATCTCTCGCATCTTCCGCAAATCCTCTTCATCACGGCGGCTCGCAGCCAAACGCGAAATTTCCAGCTCCAGCATTTTGCGGACTTCATACACTTCAATAATCTCGGCGCGATGAAGCCTTTGCGCAAGCGGCTCCTGAATAGTCGGCTTTTTTCTCAGGAAAGTGCCGTAACCTTGCTTTTTCTCAAGCAATCCGGCATGGACAAGCACATGAACCGCTTCCCGCACCGTTGAACGGCCCACCCCCAGCATCTCCATCAACTCCGGCTCAGTAGGAATTTTATCTCCTTCCTGGAGATTGCCGCTGGAAATTTGCTGCTGCAGCTGTTTAACTACGTCATCAACCAGCTTATGCTTGTTCAATGCTTGAAACGACATTTTCTCATTCATCAGATCATCTCCTGTTTGGAGAAGTTTAGCATCTTTTTGAAGTCATTTCAATAAAAATTTACAGAAAAAAGCCCTGACCAATGCTGGACAAGGCAATGAATACTTATTTATCTACACCAATACGAAGGATAAAATGCATAGTCTCTTAAACGGAAGCTACTGCTTAAATATAAACCCGTCCTCACATTCAACAATGAGCTGGAAGCTCAGCCTGTCCATGTTTTCACGGTTCAGCTTTAATTCGGGATAGTCATTCTTAAACACAATTGTTCTCGTGTAGGTATAGTTCTGGTCGCCATCGTTTTTCGAAGGGCCTTCCCCATGTTCCCGCCCATACTGCTCCAGGCTTACATCTTCGCCAATCTCCCCGGAGGCCTTCGCGACATTATACTTATCCCTCAGGTAGGCATAATCTCCGTCCTGAAGCTCTACTTCACTGGTAATGTCAAGCTCCTCTACCAACTCATTGTCATAAAGCACCCTTAGCTCCGCACTCTTGAAGCTTGTGCCTTGGATCCCAAGATCCTTAACCGTAAACGAGTATTCCATTCTCATCCGTTCTGAATCAATACTCCTGCCCGTGCTTGTCACATAGACCCTTGATCCATAAAGATCATTGTAAAGCGGCAATAACTGCTCTGAAGCATTCAACTGGCGCTCTCCGTCGCCTACCCGCTCAATAATATTATAGAAGTAATTCTGATCCGACTGCAGCTTTAGCTCGGCTTTATAGGAAAGGCTGCTTTGAACCGTCAGCGGCGCTTCCTGCACTTGCCCATTGTCGGTTTTATAAACTACCAAAAGCTGTGCAGAAGGCGCAACTTCTTTCAGAGTTATAGACAAATCGACTACAGCTGTTTTTTGAGGAAAGCTGACTTCTTTAATCTTATATTCAGTGGCAGAAATTTTCTCAGATTGTGACTGCAGTTCGTTCATTACACCGTTGATGATCTGGTAATTGAGGTTTGCAATGCTATTTTGCATATTCTGCATCCGCTGCTCTGTAAGTTCACGGGTTCGCTGCTGTTCCTTTTTAATGGTATAGCCGTAATAAGTCGTTACAACCAAGTTCGCGGCCAGCAACACAATAGCTACTTTCGTTTTATTCATACGTTCCCCCTGCTTCGTAGTAGCGTCTGATTTTCACACCATCATAGCATTGAAAGGCAAGACCCAGCAATCAAAGGCAAGCAGTTCGATTAAAAAATGTAGCTCCTCGTCGATCCATTGCTGCCATAGCCCGAAGCTATTTTATTTCCGGTGCTCAGGCCTTTCTATTCCAATGCTCAGGCATTTCTACTGAAGGCGGCAAGCTGGTTTGCTTATCTCCCGCGGCGGAATTCACCTGAGCTTGTGTCAAAAAAATACAGCCGTTAAGATTAGCACCACTAAGATCAGCATCTCTAAAATCAGCACCAATCACATCCGCATACCTAAGGTCCGCCCCTCTCAGATCTGCGGCAATAAATAAAAATCCTCGTAAATCAGCGCCCCGGAGATCAATGCCACTTAACCGCGCTCCGATATGATCTCTTCTTTTCAAAACTTTATTAAGCTTGTTGTTCTCCTTATTACCTTTCACTTTTGACCGCACGAGACGACTTGCTTGAATGAATAAATCATTAACATATGCACGGTGTTTCGATACATCTAATTCCAGCAGCAATTGCGGCTCTTGGTTGGTAAGCTGTTCGATATCCTGTTTGGCTTTAAACAGCTGTTCATGAATAGACTTCGTATCCTCCAATTGAAGAGCCTCGCTTAAATAAGCGAGCATTTCATAGAGTTGTTGCATTACGGGTAGAACATCAAACATTTCTTTTGCAAGATGGGGATTCTGGCGCCAATCTTTCCCGCTATACGTGTACTGAGAAACCTGCTGCCCCGCACCAAAGCAATCATATACTGTACAGCCGCGAAAACCCTTATTTCTTAAATCACGATGAATGCCGCAGCGATAATCCGCCTGTAAATTCGTACAAGGCGTTCCGGCATCCTTGTTCACTGCAAAGTCAGCAGACTTGGCAAATGGCAGCGCTGCGCAGCATAAGCCGAAGCATTTTTCACAATCCCCACGATATCTCTCTTCTATTAAGCTATTAGACAATGACTTACACGTCCCTTTAATCTGGCATCAATTAACATAATCCGGCTGGCTATGTCATTCGTTATTTTGCAAATATTATATTTTTTACAATCAGGCAGAATGAATAGCGCAGGTATATCTTCAATTCTAGTTATGTTAAAATTACTATAAATCTCCATTATTTTCAAATATAAAGGAGCATGATCCGCTATGGAATTACATATATCCAACGAAACCAGTGATACTTCAAAGCAGTATGTAAGAAATCAATTAATCGCATTCAACGTCCAGCATTTTCCTGAACATTTAAACGGGAGATACCAAGAGGTAGGCCTGTACTTGAAAGATGCCGATGGACATATTTTCGGGGGGCTTGTTGGAGAAATATGCTGGAACTGGCTTGAAGTTCATTTGTTATATGTAGATGAGCAGCTGCGCAAATCCGGTTACGGAAAAAAACTGCTGCTAGAAGCTGAAAAAATAGCTAAGGAAAAACAATGCGATTTTATAAAGCTCGATACGTTAAGCTTTCAAGCATTGGATTTTTATAAAAAACAAGACTTTGAAGTATATGGAACGATCCATAATGCAGGAGGCCATACCCATTACTATTTAAAAAAAGATATTTAATTGCTGCAAAACAAATCGGATAGGTGTGGAGCCGCTAAGCCAACTATTTTTCAACTATGAAAGGAATGCGTGTATGGATAATTTAATTGCGATTTTACAAGAAGAAAAAGTTGAATTTGAAATTATTCATCACGATAAACCGCTTCGTACTGCACAGGAAGGTGCGAACCACTTTGGAATTGAGATAGGTCAGACAGCGCCTACTTTATTTCTCAAGTCTGAAAAAGGCTTTTTCGCGATGATTGTTTCTGGAAACCGTGGACGCGTGGACTTAGATAAAGTTGCGGAAATTATAGGTTGTGACCAATTGAAAATGGCAAACCCAAAAGAAGTTCAACAAATAACGGGATACACGGTTGGGAGTGTCTCTTTAGTGCTTTCCTTGCCATGCATCTTAGATAGAGAGCTGTTCCGTTATCCCTTTATTTATGGAGGTACGGGCGAACCAGCATCTACATTGAAGCTTGCCCCTGCGGCACTAGAAAAACTAAATCAAGTTGTCGCTTATTTGGATATCGGTTGATAAACCCGGGTATTTGTACGGTTTTTCGTACAAAGTGGGACACACGGTGAGGAATCCGGAGCATTTGGAGGCGGGTTTTGAACAAAATGGGGACGTTGGACACTCGTTCCGCTATTTGCCCAAAACTTACTGTTTTCGAAGTTTCGCGGACAGACGTTCCGTTATCAGCGCATTTCCCGCCTCTTTTTAGGTGTTTTTTGAGCAATAGCGGAACGTCTGTCACTTTTATTGGCCAAAAGGAGCTAATTAAGCACAATAGCGGAACGTCTGACCAGATGGTTACGACCACGCAAACACACCAGGTTCGTCTACCAAGTTACCATCACACATCCAATAGGCTACTCTTCTATTACTATAAAGTCATCGTAATGACGTTCTATTTTATTATTGATTAGATGGATCGCAGCAGGAGCCGCTGCAACAAAAGCATCATACAAATCGCTTATCAAAGAATGAAGCTCCTTGTCGTGATCAAGCTCTTCACGCTTAACGTTAAATTCATCGGGGCTGCCAGGCTGAATACGGTTTGTAAGAAGCGATTCCGTCACCTCAATGTTCTCGAGCAGCTTATCATCGCCAAAATACGTTAATCCCGCTTTAATTGCTGACCAAATGTTAGCCTGTGCAATAAAATAGGCACTCCACCAATAATACTCGGCAGCTGATTGAATCGCATGATTGTAATAAGCGCGAAATGTAAATAACGCCCGCTGCCCGTCCGTCAGCTCCCGATAAAATTGCTCCTTCATCGCAGTGCTATTCTCGATAGGCTGCTCTGCCATTCTCTGCTTGTAAACCTGCAGCATAGGTTCGAAACAAGCATCAAATAATTCATCCCTAGCAAGTACATCAAACTGCTCCCTTTTAACCTTCAACTTTAATATAGTTACCACTCTCCTCTTTAGCATTATAACAGAAAATGTAAATGGAGAGTTCCAACATGCTACCGATTAAAGCCCCCATCGATTGAATAGAGCGAGCCCGTTATATACGATGAATCATCTGACAGCAGGAATGCCGCAAGCCGTGCAACCTCCTCTGGCCGTCCGCTTCTGCCAATCAAATTATTTACATCCTGGTTTGCGTAATCTTCCGATTTAATATCGCCAGGTATGATAGCATTGGCGCGTATAGCATAAGGTGCATTTTCAACGGCAATAATTCTGGTCATATGATTTATGGCCGCCTTGGCGGAGCTATAAGCAATCGGCCCATCTTTGAGCGGAATCTTGCCAAGCACAGAAGAGGTATTTACGATAGCTCCACCGCCTAGCTCCTTCATCGTAGCAACAGCATATTTGTTGACAAGAAAAGTGCTGGTCAATGTTCCATGAATAACGTTCTCCCAATCCTGCAGGCTCGCCTCTGATATCGTCTTCCAAATCTGCTTATATACATTATGAAATAGTCCATCCAAGCGATTATATTTCTGCTTTATGATTTCTATAATTTTAATATTTTCACTTTCTAGCGTTGCATCTGACACATATAAAGACACTCGATCACCGTATTTACTTTTCCACTCTAGCGCTGCTGAATCATTCGTATGATCCTGCAAATCGGTACCAATAACATGTGCGCCTTCCTCTAGAAAATGTTCCACTGAGGCTCTACCGATTAATCCCATTGCTCCAGTTATCCAAATTACCTTATCTTCTAATCTATATTTTGGCATGCCTCTCTATCCTCCTGTAAACTGCTAAGATTAAATAGTAAAACCTCATTAACTCACACTAAAGCCATTACCCTTTTACGCCGCCCAATGTAGCACCCTCCATAACCTTGCGCTGGAACAAAATGTACATAATAATCGGCGGGATCATCGTGATGACAAGACCAGCGAACAACGTTACCCAATCCGAGCTGTACTGCATCCTTTTATGGGCAAAATACATATTGACGGCCATCGTGTACTTTGACTCCTCACCCAAATAAATAAACGGTGCAAGAAAGTTATTGTACAACCCGAGGAATTTAAAAATAGCGACCGTCACAATACCTGGCATAGATAACGGAAAAATAATTTTCGTAAACACTTGAAAGATGGAAGAACCATCCACAAATGCACTTTCCTCCAGCTCCTTCGGCAATGACTGCATAAACCCGCTTAAAAGCATTAAGAAAAATACACTTTCCCCCAAGCTGTCCAAAATAATAAGCCCGGTCAAGCTGTTTGTCAGATGAAGGTCACGCATTAATACATACTGCGGCACCAGTGCATTAATGCCCGGGAGGAATAAAGACAGCATAATGGAAGCCCAAAGCAGTTTTTTTCCCTTGAAATTGACCCTGGTTAACGCGTAAGCGTTCAGCGCAGTAAGGAAGGTACCAGCAAAAAGGCTTACCCCGACATAATAGACCGTGTTAAGCAGCACCTGACCCAGCTTGAATTTCTCCCAGGCGCTTGTGTAGTTGGACCATTGCAGCTGAGCAGGAAGCGCCCAAATATCTTGGAAAAACTCTCGGTTTGTTTTTAACGACTCATATATAAGCCAAAAAATGGGGAGTATGATCGATAAAGCAAATACAGCCAAAAGGATTCTCCAAAGCAAATCACCGATAAAAGATGACTCCTTAGTCATATGCAACCCACCCGTATTTTCAAAGTTATTACGCTTAATATTCCAAATCATCATTTGGCATTAATTTATCGATTAGCAGCTTTCCGCCGACAAGAATAATAAACAAGAACATGCCGATCGCTGACGCATAGCCATAATTTTGTGAACCTTGCCCAAACGCTTGATTAAACATATAAAGTCCTATAACATCCGTCGAGCCAGATGGCCCTCCATTCGTCATAATTAAAATAATTTCGAAGCCCTTGAACGTTCCAAGAAATAAAAAGAGCAAGGTTACCCTTATGACTGGATTGATGAGCGGAATCGTAATTTTAACTAGCCTGTTCATATAACTTGCACCTTCTAATATAGCCGCCTCATACATCGACTTTGGAATACTTTTCATAGCATTCATAAAAATAACGACATAGAATCCGACCGCTCCCCAAATCATTGGAGGAAGCAGCAGCCAAAGCGCTGTTCCGGGATCAGACAACCAGTAATATCCCCCATTATCAAAGCCTAAAATCCGCAATACTCCATTAAGCAAACCGTTAGCTCCATCGTAGATATATACCCATAGAAGCGTAATTACAACGGTTGAAAGTATGTTTGGGAAGAAAAATAAAACTTTGTAAAAGGGAGCTTCTCTATAGCCTTTATTTATAAGCAAATAAGCAAGCACTAAAGAGATGATGACCGTTAATATAGGCAGTGTGATCATTAGAATCAGGTTATGATACAGGGCCCGCCAAACATAATTGTCTTTGAACATATAGACAAAGTTATCCAAGCCGATAAATTTAGCCTCCGTTATGCCATCCCACTTCAGAAACGCATAAAAAAATGACATCAGGTTTGGATATAGCGTAAAGAGCAGATAACCCGCGTAAGAAGGTACTATTGCTATGATTAGAAACAGCCATTTCTGTCTCTTTTGGTTTAAAAACCCTGACTTCATCCTTTCATCACCATCCTCACAAAAGCTTGCAAGGGGAGCAGCGCTCCCCTTACTTCATCTAGTCAGCCTACCACAATTTCTTTTATTTTATTTACTTACAGAGTCGATAGCTTCCTTCAAAACCTCATCTGCTTTCGCCATAACAGGAGCAATCTCTTTTTTCCCTGTAATTAGATCATTCGCTGCTTCCTGAATGACTTTAGTCGCATTGTTCACAGCTGGATGGTCAATGACGACATCTATTCTCATAGACTCCGAACGAACCTTATTTTTAGATAAATACTCCATGACCGCTTTAGGAGCATTTTGCACCTTTTCCATACGCGCCGCATCGTCAGCAAAATCTTTGCGTACCGGGAAAATTCCAGCGTTTTCTACCATATAGGTTTGTTGATCCAGCGTTGCAAGTGAAAGCAAAAATTCCTTTGCCCACTTCTTGTTCAAGTCTGGCTTGCCGCTCCAAACGACGTAGCCGCCGGATGTATAATCACTCATAATCCATTTCGTCTGATTAGGATCGTTGCCAACAGGTATCGTCATAAAGCCCCATTCGAAGCCTTCCGGTGTAGCATCCTTCATTTCATTGCCAACCCAATCGCCAGTCGGCACAAGCGCTGCTTTACCTTGCAGCACCATCATCTGGGATTGCGTATGGTTGATCGCAGCGACACCGTTAGCTACATAGCCCTTCTTGCCGATTTCGGCCATCTTTTCCCAAGCTGCAATATTTTCCGCACTGGAATACTTCGGCAACGTCATGCTTCGGAAATCTGTAAGAAGCTTATCCAAAGTGCCATTGATTTCAGCGATTTCAAACTGTTTTGGCCCAAAGCCAAAGGTATGGAAATATTCAGGATAGACACCTGCATAGACGATCGGTGTTACGCCCTTTGCTTTAATCGTTTCCATCAGCTGCAAAAATTCATCCCAGGTTTGAGGGTTCATATTCCAGCCATTTTCCTCAAACAGCTTTTTATCGAAGAACCATCCCGTTGTATAACCGCCTACTGGGACGTTGTACGATTTCCCTTTATATCTCGGATTATTATCGTAAACGCCATCAAGCAACGCATCCTTCAGCTTCAGGCCCGGCACATCCGGAACATCTCTTTCCCACAGCTCATCAATCGGCTCATACTTTCCTGCGTCGATCAGCTTAACGCTATTGGAATCAATTTTGCCAGGAAAAAGATCGAACATGTCTGTATCGCTATTCGCGGCAATTTTAGTTTTAATCATGTCATAGATAGCAGGTGACGCATTAATTTCAAACTTTACATTCGGGTATTTCTTTGTAAAATTATCAATCGCATAATCCAGCCACGCTCTGCCGTAACCGTTTTCATCAATACCTATTTTTAAAGAAACCTGCTCCGTTTTAGAAAGTCCGTTCTCGGGATATACCTCATCTTGTGACGGCTGTTCTGCGGTATTTGTAGCTGCAGATGTCGGCGAAGGCGAATTTCCTTCATTTCCCCCTCTGTCGCCGCAAGCAGAAACTAATGTCATGATAAGTGCAAATACAAGTACCAGCGTTAATTTGGCATTCTTTTTCATTGTAACCCCTCCTCATTCATATCCATGTATGCCTTTTCATGATGCCGTCCTTGAAGCCCCTCATTAACTTAGCAAGCTTCCCCCCTCACAATTAAGTGTCGAGCACAGCTTTACTATAAAATAAATTAGTTTATTTTGTCAATATAAAATATTAATATATTTATAAAATAATTTATACTATAAAACGACTCCCTGTATGTTCTTTAAGGAAGCATGCTGTAAAAGACAGTACGACACGCCCCTAAAGCAAGTTATGATAGGTGTCGAAAAAATAAATTATTTAATTCGAATTTCAAAAAACTACACCTTTTACTTGCAGCTTGCAATTTCACCAATCTAATAGCTCAATAAATATTTGGTGTCGCCATACGATGATAGGCAGTAAAATAGTCAGTGACCGTTCCTCTGCGAGCGCGATCGTCAAAATAAAGCCTTTCCTCCACCAGTTCTTCGAGCTCTGTTATATCACCTGACAGATAAAGGCTGACTCTATTCTTAACCGTCTTTAATCTAGCAATTACACCGCCATAACGTAAATCCAGCACTTCCCATCCGAATGATTTATAGGCATTCATCCACAGCTTATAATGCGTTTCCTGCAATTCCTCAAGCCTCACCAGCAATTCAGGAATTTCCTGGTCCACAATAAAAGACAGCATTTCACCGTCCGCTGAATCGTAGGCCTTTTTAAGGCGAATGCCCATATCCGCCTTCATCCCTAACACACCGCAAAGCTTAGAGGGCAGCTCCAGTACTCGCCGCGAGACCGAACAACAATCCATCCGCTTACTAATCTCTCCTTCCAGAAGCTTGTAGTGCTCCGCTAGAGCCAATCCTTCCATTCCATCCGTCAAAATCGACCTCCAACTCTGTATGCTCAATGGCTTCAAGCTGAAGAGGAATACCTCCTTCACCTAACTGTATATTTAGCATGCCGCATATTGGGTCCAGTCCTTCTTGCAGCTCTGTTGGAAAATCGACAATATTTAATTTTAATGGAGTCAACTGAATCAATCCCCTAATCTGTTATTTACCTCTTAACCTCTATTAGAGGCTAAGAGGCAACTCATACATAGATACTGCCTTACATTTGCTTAGTCAATTCAATGTCGTCGATATAGACGCTCTCTCCAGCTGCAAAGTCTTTGGCCTCGATACCGAGCAGCAAATGTTTCACCCCGATGCCGCCTATTTCAGACGGAATAACTCCCGTCCACTCTAGCAAATTCCATTGACCAGGCTGTACATTTACAGCTTCATGCACAGTTGGTATGGTATCCAAATGTCCATGTGATTCATCTCTAAAGTGCATAAACAGCTTTACTTTTCCATTCACTGCTTGATCCTCTGGCACATAGTAGTAAGCCTTCACTGTATAGGTGCCTGATTCAGGCGCGGCTACGATCTGACTAAGCGCTCCTACGCTCACTCCGGATATTTTCAAGCTGTACTCCGCTGTCCGCGCCTGCTCGTTACTTCTATTCATCGTTCCAATGGCGCCGTCAATCCAGTATGACCAAGGAAGAGCATCCTCAACGCCAGCATTGCCGTATTCAAATGAGCTGTTATGATTAATTACATCACTGTCCTCTTCGTCATCCCCCGGCGAAGGGACATACGGAGCACTCAATCGGAGCAGCTTGAAATCGTCGACATATAGAAGCTCATTGTCTGCGAAATCAAAGATATTCGTGCCGAACTGCACTTTTTTTACAGGAACTCCTCCGATTTTGCTTGGTATTTCTCCAACCCATTCGATTAATGACCACTTACCAGCATTATTTCTTGCAAGCTTATTCATCGTAATCGCATTACCTAAGTGGTTCCCGTTTGCATCCCAGAAATTAATAAACAAGGATATATTGCCATTACTAGTTGATCCTTCAGGCACATAATAGTAGGCACTCAATGAGTGATAGCCCGGATCGATCTCGACTCCATCCACAACCGGACCGCCAATTTTGAGACCGACCGTTTCTATACTGTAAATTCCAGTTCTTGCTTGCAGATTGCTTCGGTGTGCATTGTCTCCGTTCTGTCCATACTCAAACCAATACCACCAAGGCGGAGAATCATCAATGTCACCTGTTATCCCTGTCTCAAAGGAGATATTGTCATTGAGTGCCTGCTGTCCAGTTGCTTCCGCAATAACAAACTTCATATAATGCTTTGTGAGCTCAGAATTTGTCTCTGCAATTATGCTCTCAATATGAGCTTGCACCTCGCCATTATCCCTCTCGTCCTTAACCCATTGAATCAGTGCGTCAATTTCTTCGCTTCTAACGCCTGACCAACCCATGCCGTAATTCCTCGGATCAAGCGGCTGCTGCAGTACTTCATCTGTCTTAAAGCTTTCATAAAGCTGAATTCTGTATTCCGCTTTTTCCATTTTAATTTGCATTTCATCCAGCAAAGCGATAGCTTCATTAGAGGATGTGAGTTCTTGAACGGGAGCATCCGAAGGATAACTTAATACATTCGCTTCATAGTATTCAAAGGCTTGCATTAAAATATTGGCCCTTGTTTGCTGCTGCGGGGTCACTGCCTTTTGCACTACGCTCTCCATCAGACTTCGGCTTAACGTTATTTCTTGCTCCGTCACTTCTTTAATATAAGAAGAATCGTAGAAATTCAAGAAATTTCTTCTCGGTGAAGCGTTTTTCCAGTTTTCATACCAAATGCTATCCAGCATTCTCACTTCCCAGAAATTTTCCCATATTTCGAAGTACTGCCTTAGATCTGCTGCCGCTGCCTCCCCAACTGCACGAATATACCATTCATCAAGCAGCACATCAGCATCTGCGCTCGCATCCCATTGTAATTTAGAAGCCAGCCATGCCTTAGGTCCTTCACCGAAATTCGGATAAAGCTCTGTAAAATGAGCAACTACGCCTACCTCTTCTGCATACTTGTAGTTCTTATCCATTTGATTGAAATAAGGTCGTGGCAATGGATAAGGCGTACCGTACAAATACTCATAAAAAGCAAGTCCCGGCGCTGCAGCTTTCCAGCTTTCTGTAAAAGCTTTATTCTCCTGCTCCAACTCAGAATCAGTCCAAGTAAGCCGCTCATCCGTTATGTAAACAATAACGTTCGGATGAAGCACTACACTGGTAGGCGGATCGTAAACTTCGTGGTAAGCAATGACTCCAAGATATTTATCAGGATGCACGGCCAACACCTGCTCCGCAACCTGATTCACCCAATCGTAATAAATGTTAGACATATTCGTAAACCCGATCGAATTCATCTCGGTTGTATAAGACGGATGGCTTGGATTTTGCTCACAGAAGCCTCCGTTATCATTAACAGCAAGTGAATGAGAGCTTGCATTCGGATTATTGTTGAAGTATTCAATTAAAAGATCACTTACAAAATCAATAGTATCTGGATTGGAAAAGCATATTTGCCAGCCTCCATGCGAATTAATAAGTCCATTGTCTGTCGGATAGAAGTCCGGATACTGTGATTGATATTTAGAGGCGGGCATAATTTGCCAAAAAATGTGATTATGCTCTACTCTCGTATGCATGCGATTGTATCGTGTCCAAGCCATACGATGCGGCGTGTTCTCGATATTGGAGTCATATGCTCTTGAAATGAAGGAAGGCTCTTGAACTACACGTTCTTCTGGCACAGAAAGATTCATACTGAGCGGAACATCCTCACCGTCCGGTCCAGGCATTAGCCAGCGAACGCCGACATATCGCTCGAGAAATTCATATACCCCAAATTCAGTACCCCAATCGGTCGGTCCGATTATTGAGATTACATTTGCAGCTTTCTCAGAATGAATCACGAAACCATCGTCATCCAATCCTTCTAGTGCAGACTCAATTGCCGTTTCATCGGCAGAAGCACCGATAAATCCAACATAAATAAGTGTTTTCCCTGCAGCAGTTGTACCCTCAGCAGCAGACTGCGACATCAACGGGAGAGATGCACCAGTCGACTTCTGTACATATTCGATTAATTTACTTGCTGCGGTCGCCACTTGTCCTGTTGCATTATCAGCTGTTACAACGATAGCCTCTGCCGTGCCATTGACGACGGGCTTCAAATCTTTTGTAGGTGTCGGGGTTGGCGTACCAGCGTTTCCCCCGCTCCCGCCTGTTGAAGTTGCAGGCCAATTCAGCGGGTTTCTCTCAAAAGTAGAACCTTTGGCGCTTTCGCTTAATACCGCAGTCTCAATGATTCCTTGACCGGAAACATGAATAACCACAAAGCTTGTTAACGAAACGATTTTTGCCGTTTCTCCCAGATTAATATGAATGCCTAAGCTGCCTTCAGGAATAACAAGCGATTGAATCTCCCCTTGATCAATACGCAAGATTCCCCCGCCAGCAGCTGTGACATTGCCATTTACGTTAACATGCTCCAGGTTAGTATCGCCTTCGCTTATTTCATGAGATAACAGCAAATCCCCTTCGATTGTTACATTTCGCAATGTAACACCTGCGGCTTTTATAATTACATTTTTATAAATAATTGCACTGCGATCTTTAAAGTCATATACACCGGGCTTTGTAATGATGTAGGAATAGGAGCTTTGCCAAAATCCCCGATCCAGAGAAACGACGGCTTCTGCTCTTGTCATAGGCGCCTGCGGGTTGAACTTGCCATTCGTTGAGCCAAGCATTATGCCAAGCGCTGCCAGCTTATTTATGGCCAGCCTGCTCCACTCCGGAATAGAGTCGTAGTCGGAGAATGTATTTTCCTTGTATTCAGCATCATCAGAAAGCTTCAGCACACGCGCAATAACAACCGCTGCTTCCTGTCTTGTAATTTTATTTTCGAGACGGATCGTTCCATCCGGATAGCCTTGCACATAACCTGCTTGGATGGCTCTTGCTGCTTCTTTATACGCCCAATGAGTCGGAGATAAGTCTGTAAAGGTGATAGTGCCTTCTTCCTCAAATCCGAATGCACGATTAATGAAAGCAATAAATTCACCGCGCGTCAGCTGCTTGTCAGGCCTCACCGTACCATCAGAGTACCCGTTAAGCAGCCCCTCTTGTATCCACCGTTTTACAACGTTCGCTGACCAATGGCCTTCAATGTCCAGATTGCTTTGTGCAGAAGCCGTTGTGACACCTGAAGAGCCGAGAATTGGAGCCCCTGATAGCAGTACTAGAAATGTGAGAATGTCAAGAACGCTTTTTTTGAAAAATTTAGCCGTCACAAAATCCCCTCCTATAAGTAACATGTTGAACGTCCAAAAACACAGAAAGCGCTTTCTTTTGTTTTCTTATACTGGCGCTTGCCCCCCCCCTTTCGGCCTGATGTTTAATTTTGTGCTTTACAAGCAATACATTAATTTAAATATTTTACTAAGTCAATAATAATTTGAATTAATTTATTTAATATGTGTTTTTCGCTTGAAAATTGTACTGATTCACTTTCTACACCTACTCCAAGTAAATTATTTCAACAAATCAAAATATTAGAACTCTCAATTCATGCGCTTCTCAATTTTAATAAGATATAACAAAAAGCCCGGAAGGCTAATCCCTCCCAGGCTCTCTTCAATACTCTATTATTCTTTTGAAATAACAACCGTTCTTGTCATGTCGTCCCATTCCACAAGCGCGCCCAGCGACTCGCTAATAAAACGGACTGGCACCATCGTATTCGCCTTTACGATTTGCGCCGGCACATCCAGCTCAATCGTTTTGCCATTTAGCTGCGCCTTTTTATCACCAATTTTCAAATAAATCGTTTGGTCGCCTTTAGTTGCGGTGACTGAATATTCCTCCTGGTTCCATTTAATAGTAGCGCCTAGCTGCTCGAATATTGCTCTCATCGGCACCAATGTATTCCCATTTTTAATGACCGGAGGCTGTTCAAATGAAATTAAGTTATTATTAATTAGAACTTTAATAGGATCGAATTTAATTGCAATAGACTCCACCTTCAAGCGGCTGCCGAAATGCTTTTCTCGAATAGCTTGAATCGTTTCCACTGTTTCCTTGCGTGTTTTCAAAAACTTGTCCGCTGTTTTATCCCGAAGCTCAAATAATGTAACTACCGAATTTTTCCGGGTTTTAGTGATCGAGGACATATAATTATCCCGAGCTTCTTGCAAATTTTTTGTACCTTTTGTAAGTGCTCTATCCATTTTCTCGCGTGCTTCCGCTAAAGTAAGATAGCCTAGTCTATAGCTCCACATTGTGCTTGATGAATAGTTGGCGTTGCTTTCATTTCTAAGTCCCCACATTAGACTGGAGGAATAATTAGGATTGAACGCATTCGTATAGGCCCACATCGTACCGCTTGAATAATTGGGATTGGTTGCATTTTTGTAGCTCCACATCGTGCTTGAGCTATAGTTGGGGTTAATCTCTTTATTAAAGATCCAATGCGTACTTGACGAATAGTTTCTATTAATCGTGATGTTATACGTCCACATCGCACTAGAAGAATAGTTAGGATTCATTTGTCTGCTGTACTCGTTCAGCTTTTCGCGATATTCCCTCTGTTTCCCATACTTACTTTCTAACTGGTTTAAATCTTCTTTAAATAGCTCTGTCAAATACTTCAAATCCGCGTCAACTATTTGCGCCATCTTGTCCTGCTCGCCGGTCAGAATATTCAACAGCCAGTTATACTCTTTACTAACCTGTGTCTTATCCTCCTCATACAGATTGCTAAACTCCTTATACAGTGCTTGATACTCGCCTTTAATTTCTTCAACGAAATCATCCGCATAAGTGCGCTCTGAAGTAATGAATAGACTTCCGAGCAGTACTGCCATAGATAGCATAATGGATAAAACAGCATTCACTCTTTTTTTGTAAACTGCATGCATAGCTATGTCTCTTCCTCCATTTATATCGTAATAATCTCCTCTTCGACATAGATGTATGCTTTCCTTTCCACAATGATAAAAATGGAACTTTCTGCTTGCTGTTTAGTATGCCTTTAGTTTCATATTAACTAACTAGTAAGGACTAAAGTTTCTGATAAATAAAACATCTAACGGAGGCTTTGGTAAAGTCGTTAAGCTCTAACGTCGTTCTTTTGAAAAAAAGAGCATAAACAAGCAAATAATAGCGCAAATCATATACATAAAGGAATAAGAAGAAATATCCGCAACCGGGCCCATTAAGACACCGCCTAGCGAAACGCCCAGATCAGCCATTGCAATAAATAATCCCATTAATACATTGCGATTCTGCTGCGGCAGCACAAAAGATAAGTAAGTCGTCAGCGTGGGATAGAGAAGCGCCTGGGCAACTCCCATCAAACCCGCGCCTGCATAAAAAAATAAAGCACCACCCCATGCAGAAAAGCTTACACTCTGCGCGGCTGCTGCTAATATGAGCATGACTGTAATTACAAAAGATGAATGCCATTTGCCGTCTGAGGGCATTCTCTTCCTCCATACAAAGCGAACCAGCACAACCATTCCTGCTTGTATCATAAGATAAACAGCTGCATTTCCATATTTGATTTGCGGGGCATATAGCGGGATGAAGGTTGTTGCAGCTCCAAATACAAGGGAAGCCGTCAGCATAAGCAAACTGCATTTAAATAAATGCCGATTTGCAACCAGCTGTCCAAGCGATTTAAGCAAGGTCGGTTGCTGTCCCAACGGATTCGCAGCTGATACCGCATCATTTTTATCTATTTTAGCAGTATAACCTGCCGCTCCTGTAAGTACCGCAATGGCAATCATAGCCACTGTGAAAGCACTCATATCATTTGCTTGCCACAGGCCCAGTGCGAGCAGCGGGCCTATAACAGCCGGCATAGAAGCGCACAATGAATACAGCGAAATGCCTTGCGAACGCTCATCGTCCGGCAGCGAGTCGATAATTCCAAGCTGCAATGCCATAGAAAAAAAAGCAGTACAGACTCCCTGCAGCATGCGGGCAATAAAATAGCCTTCCAAGCCAGTAAATGTATATAAAATTAGAGCTGCACCATTAATAACAAGAATTATACGCAAAATTGCAATAGGGCCATACTTATCGATCATTCGGCCTGCCCATGGCCGGAAAAACATCGTTGTAAACAAATAAGCCCCCATAATAATTCCGATTGTTGTGTTAGAGGCTCCCAGCGACTCACCTTTTAATGGAATGATGACATTCAATCGCAATGTCGTATCCTCCTGTACCTGCAAGCCATTATTTTATTTAATAGTAATGATTACTATTATCATATATGCAACACAGGCAGGCGTCAATACACTTTTTTGGTGCAGCTATCCAAACTCATTCTCACCTCGCGACGTTTTTGAGCAGCAAAAAAGCCCGGCAATAGCTGCTGAGCTTTTTCGTATAGATATGCTGGGGCCGCTTTACAGCCCCACTTTATTTAATTTTTGCGGATTGCGTATCAAATAGATCCTTTTAAGTAGGCCATCTTCCATATGCAGCATAGCTGCTGTATCTATCTTGCCATTGGACTGGAAAATAACGCTTGGCTGACCATTTAAATACCGGATGGCTAAATTGTTATTTACGACAAGATTAGTGTCTGTAGCTGCTTTTCTAATAATTCCAGTCAAGAAGCGAAGCACATAATCCCGCGAAACAATAGGATGAAGCGCTGCCGTAACTTGCCCGCCACCATCAGAAATTAGTTCAACATCCTGTGACAGCAATGCTGCGGTCTGTTCTGCCTTTCCCTGCTGCAAGCAGAACAGTAACTGTTTGATCCATGATTCGCTCACAGCTTCCTTGCGCAATTGCTCAGGCAATCCACTTTCCGCATCATTCGCCGCAGGCTCATTTATTAATCCCATCTTCGCTTTTGCCCGGCTGTACATTTTTCTGCAATTCACTTCGTTTTTATCTAATATCGCAGCAACTGCTGCATATTCAAAACCAAACGCTTCGCGAAGGACGAATACGACCCGTTCAGGAGGCGAAAGCTTCTCCAGCATAACAAGCACTGCATAAGACAGCATTTCTTTTTGTTCTGCTTCTTCATAAGACGGTATAGCCTCTAAATCTGCAGGCTCGGGCAACCACTGACCGTAATATTGCTCGCGCTTTTTTCGGGCAGATCGCATCAGATCATGGCAGCGGTTCGTTACCATTTTGCATAAATAGGCCTTTGGATATTGCATATTTGCAAGCTGAATCGCATCCCCTTCATGCCTTTCATACAGCTTCAAAAAAACGTCCTGAACCGCATCCTCAGCATCCGTTACTGAACCGGTTAATTGATAAGCTAATGAAAATAACAGCGGCTTATAGCCCTCATACCAAACCTTTGTTTCTTGCGACCTGCAGCTATACTTTCTTTCATTGCAATGCTGACTGTCTTGCATGAAGTTACTCACCCCTCTCACGTAATTTATTCCTCTTGTTGCATTACAAATCCTCTTTCGTCCTTCCGTTGGGCAAGAAGACTTGCAGAATCCCATGTAAAAGCTCTAATCTTCGAGCCTAATTTCCCGGTTATCATCATATCGATTCCCCACTTCCGAGTCCAAGCCATTCCTTGCTCCGGGCCTAAGCCGATACAAAAGAAATCCATAAAAGACTTATGTGCGGGCGCCACCTTGCCCAATAAATCCGCTTCGATAATTTTCGCCAGCCTTGCCGCTTGCGCAATGCCTTCCTTGCAGGTTTTTCCGTCCGGTTTGCCGCTTTGTCCGTCAAAAACAGCAGCACAATCTCCAATACTGTACAAGCTTGATTCGCCTGCAACACGATAGCAGCTGTCAATTTTTATATATCCGTCTGACGTAAGCGGCAAGCCCCAGCTTCTCAACGAAGGATGCGGTATCAAGCCCAAGGTCCAAATACAAAGGCCTGCTGCTATAGTTTCATGGTTCTCAAGCAATAGCGTACCTTCATTAAACTCATCTACTCTTGCCTGATGAATAACTTGAATCCCTCGCTCATGAAGCATTTTTTCGAGCCGTATGCCCGCTTTTTCAGAGCCTTGCGGAAATAGCCTTTTTCCGGAATTAACCAGCAGAACACGAATCTCATCCGGATTTATTCCCGCGTGCTCAGCTTCACGGCGCATAAAAAAGGCCAGCTCTGCCGCAGTTTCAATACCACTTATTCCTGCCCCAGCTATCGCAGCAGTTAGCAGTCCTTTACGAGACGCTTCGTCTTGCTCAGCTCCAGCCTTTAGCAAATTGTGAGTCCAAACTTGTCGGATTTGCAGCGCATCTTCAAGCGAGGAAAGTGCAATTCCGCCTTTATTTTTATCTGGTCGCCTGACTATGCTTCCAGCTGCCATAATTGCAATATCGTAGGGCAGCAGTTGCTCTATGCCGCTTGCCGCTACATATTTAATAACCTTCTCTCTAGAAATAACGTTTGTAACCGTTCCTTGAACCAGTTCAACATCGTTCGGCAACAGCTGCTGAAATGGAATAATAATATCGCTTCGCGATGCTGCAGGTTTGAACAACAACACTTTTCTAACATGAAATTGATTTTTATCCATTAAAACAATCTTTACTTCCCTTCCTTCCATGCGGTCGTTTGCCAATCGTTTCCGTATTTCCATGACAGCATGAATGCCTGCATATCCGCCACCGATCACTGCAATAGTAAGCACGCTGTCCTTGTCTTTGTTCATCTCCATCTGTATCACTCCTATACGGTCTTTTCCATATAACGATAGAGCTGCTGTTCTTGTGACACAACTGCCTCTCCCAAAAACACTGGACATTATATCAAGCTTGCCCGACTGGAAATAGACAAGCACAAGCCCCCCTCGGCCGGTAAAGTATCGTCAGCCATTAGTTAATGATGCAAAAGCGCATCATTTTTCTCTATTTCTGCCGTACTTTTGAAAAATTCTGCGTTTTTGCAGGATTAATGGGCTCCAGTCTCCTTTTTAGCCAATAAAGTTTGAAAATCCTGTATTTTAACAGGAGTTCCCTTCAAACTGTCTTTAATCCTAAAAAAATCCTGCACTTTAGCAGGATCCATCCTTTACAGGTTAAGGTGGCGATTAATTGGGCAACAGGCGAAAGGGATGTTGCTACGATCAGGATTGGGATTCCGACCGCTGTTGTAGTCCAACTTTTTTGATGAAATAACCCCTGTAAAGGATAAAATTGGCCTACAAAGGCGGACGCTGACGCTTCTCCATTCCCATTCTTGCTCTCCGTTGCCCACAATTAATCGACAGTCTCCTATTATTCGTTAGAGTTGCATTAAATAAAAAGATCGCCTCCCCTGCCTTCTTTCAAGGCGGTGGCGATCTTCTTCTATTGCCGGATTATATTTGAATAAGTGCTAATTCCCTGTTTCCCAACCGATCATGTCCCAATCAGAGGCTGTATAGTGGCCCATATGCCACAACGAAACGCCCTTTAAATTATAAAACTTTGCAAGCCATATTTTTTTGGCGATGCTTTGCGTGTCTTCATAATAAATTTCATGACTGCCCCGCTCGTCAGTAAAGGTGGAATTCCACAAAAAGTAAGGCATCTTCCAAGTGCTTGTTACACCCGGCATCGCCAGCCGTTTCTCAACATCAGCGATAGCTGGGCTGGTCAAGGATACGGTTCCATTGTTAGCAGTAACCCACTGATTAGCTTGTTTCGAAATACCGAGCACCAGCTTTTCCTTTGGCACGGATTGCAGCGCCTCCACGATCGCCTCATTGACTAAGGGCAACGGAGCAGAAGGCAGCTTGCTGCTGCTATGGGTGAAATCGTAGGCCATCAAAACAACAGTGTCCGCAATGCTACCTATCTTTTTCATATCATAGCCTTTGTAATATTCAGCGGGCGGTACAGCAACAGACAAAGTATGCTTGAAATCAAGCTGCTCCTTTAATGCTTCCAGAAATTTAACAAAATCAGGTGCGCTTGCAGCATCCTTTAAGCCTTCAAAATCAATGCTTACGCCTGTAAAAGAATATGCCGGATCTTGCAGCACAGCTATCAGGCTGCCAATAAAGCTGCTCTGCGCTTCTTTATCCTTCAAAAAATCTTTCAAATTGGACTGATCATAGAAGACCATCAATTCTCTAGATACATTCCCCTGCTTAGCCGCGTCCAGAACCTCTTCAAAGCCTTCAGGAATCCGGTTGACAGTTGCCGTTGTATTAAGCTTGGCATCACCTTGGCCAGAATACTCCAAATGCGACCATCCCAAAATCATATGCTTCAATTTGTTAATATGCTTCACTGCTTCGTAAGAACGGATCGCATAATACCCTGTAAAATCTATCTTTTTTGCTGCTGCGCTGCGGTCCAACAAACGAAAAATTACAGCAGCGGCTTGTTTTCTTATTAATGGCTCCTGTGGTTTGAACCCCGTCGGCGTTCCTTCCATAACCCCTCTATGCACAGCATAGTAGACATAAGGCTGCATAGCGCTATTAATTGCGTTTTGATCTCTAAATTTCCGCGACTCTTTGACTTTCTTCCAGCCGCTGTCTAACCATTTGAGCTGAGCATCGTTAGATTCCGTTGCCAGCAATGCTTTACCTACCAGCAATGCTACCTCTTGCCGAGTAATCGTTTGCGCTGGATAGAAATTGCCGGAGGAATCTACTAAACCGTCCAGCCAATTCCGTTCATAGGCTTCTGAAATAAAAGAGGCTGACCAACGATTAGAGGCGACATCCTTCGGAAGCTTCCCTGTCTTTCTATCATCTTTTTGTTCATTTGCCGTTACTAGTAATTTTATAAAGGCTTCTCTGGATAAATCGTTTGCTGGCCGATAGGTAAGGTCCTCATAGCCATTAATAATGCCCATAGCTGCAAGGGTATATATCGGTTCCCTGGAATAATCAAATTCCTCATCCTTGAATGGCTGCAGCTGTGCATTATAAGCAAGTACTCTGCCATCATTGAAAATAGTAAACATAAATACCGTAAGTATGAACATTACTCCGATCTTCTTCAGCATGAACAACTCCCTTCTTTGCTCCAACTCTAGTATAAACGGACTTCACTGTTATCTACTAGTTAAAGACGAAAGTTGCTGCCTTATAGTTGCAAGAATATGTATGTTTCCGCAGCATACACCAATTTTCTACCATTTCAATAGTAAAACAAAACCCGAAAAACGGACACCTTGCTGTGTCTGTCTTTCGGGTTTATGCACTTCCAGCTTACACCCCAGGAAACTGACTTCTCCAATGCTTCGCCAGCCTGTGCAGCTGCTCTACTTCTAACCGATTCGTTGCATGGAATTGAGAGGCGTCCCTTGTTCTTGATAAGTAATTGCTGCTCACCTGCTCCAGCATCATATGATACTTCGCATTAACCGGATAAACCTGTCTTTCTATAAAGGAAGCTAAGCTTAATTGATCGCTAAGGAGCTGGGCTTCAGCCGGAAATTGCTGAAAGTTTTTTACCAGCCATACATACAGCTCGGGGTGAAAGTTAGCCATTACACCGCTGTATCCTGCAGCGCCCAGCTTCAATGTTTCCAGCAAGGTTGCAGAGTTTGCATTGTACAGCTTTAGACCGGTTCCGGAGACGGCTTCCACCTTGGCTCTGATCTCCTCCACATCGCAGCTTGTATCCTTCAAAAATTGGAACCGCCCCGTATCAGCGCACCAGCGCAGCAGCTCCGGCGTCATAAGCCGTTTATACGGTGCCGGGCATTCATAAAAGCCAAGCGGCAGCTCTTTCGGCAGATGCTGCAGCAACTCCTCTAGTCTATTTTTTAACACTTCATCCGATTCATCCTCCGAAGCCAGCCGGTTCGTTATTAAAACAAGAGCAGCAATACCGGTTTTACTGATAGCCTGCAGCTCATAAATTTGATCCTCCATGGCATCCGAAATATGCCCTGATGCGATCACCGGTACACGGCCTGCGCTTCTTTCCACTGTAAAGGCGGCTAAGGCAACTCTTTCCTCCAAACTAAGCTTAAACATCTCGCTCGATTGGCAGACTGCAAATAACCCGTCCACTCCACGTTCAATATACCAATCAATCAACTTTCCTAGCGAGGCATAATCAATCTCATTATTTTCCGTAAACGGTGTAATCATCGTCGGCCAAACGCCGTTAGGCAATTGTTTCACTCTATTCACCCGCTTTCTGCTTCCTGCTACGGTTTCCAAACAGTACATGCAATATAGCAAGGCGCTCCAATTGCATCGCTGTAATAATAAGCTGTTACAATCGTATCATTCGGCAGCACGACGGTGCGCGGGTACCCAATATCAAAGCTGCCGGCATCCTCGCGCAGGATGATTTCCTCACCCCAGGTATCCCCTTGGTCCGTACTAATGCGAGCACGAATGCCGTAAGGCTGATCCCGATAACCGTAAATCATAACCAGTCTGCCGTCCGACAGCTGATTTAAGGTTGGCGGATTGCCCCCTCTGCCAGTATTAGGCACTGGCCGGTTTTTAAATGACCAGCTCTTCCCTTCATCCTTCGATTCATACAGATCAATCCAGCATTCCCGCTCTCCACTGGCATTCATCCCTGAATACCTGATCGCACAAAGCAGCGTGCCGTCCGCCAGACGCAAGCTTGAAGACATGATGGCATAGCCTTCAGGCTCCTCGCATACCCAAGCTGCAAATTGAAAGCTTTTTCCTCCATCTTCTGTACGGGCGCAAAACACCCTGCCTTCCTTGCCGTTGCTCTTGACCGCAGTCAAAAACAAATGCATATCGTTCGGCCCGTTCACTATATAATCAGTTCTTGCCGAAATCCCTTTTTGCCCGAACAATGGCAGCTCGTAGGGTCCCTCCCAGCTCTGGCATCTGTCCTTGCTTACATAAAACCAAGACAATGAGCCTTCATTCAAATGCGTCCTGGCATTCATCAGTGCAAAATCAGGATGAGTAAAATCATAATAGCCAGGGAACGGCTTTGGCGCATCTCCTTCTTGGATAGCCTTCAGCGTCCACAATTCAGGTATCATATGCTCGTCAGCCGATAATGCTCTCCCCCCAGGTGTATGTCCAGGGAATGGAGCACTTGTCCAGGTTCTTCCTCCGTCGCTGCTCCTCGCCTGAATCGTTTCTATTGGCTTCGTACGGTCAATGGCATGGAAACTGCCCTCGGCGTTTGGATACCCGACAACAAAGGAAAGAATAATTTCCTCCCCCCAGCTCCACATCCCATAGTTTGCCGGCCAGCCTGCATACCGATTTTCGTCCTTATAAACGATAAAGTTCTCCACATTTGCTTTCATTGCCATCCTCCTCTTCTATTCGACTACCCTTTCAATGAACCAACCATCATTCCTTTGACGAAATACTTCTGAATAAATGGATAAGCTGCCAATATCGGGGTGATCGTCACATAAATAATTGCGTATTTCAAATTTAAGCCGGTCAAATTAAGCCCACCCGCACTAGACTCGGTAGATGCAGCCTCCATGCCTGCCATATCCCCTTGTATAACAATATTGCGCATTACGATTTGCATAGGATATTTCACCTTCTCATTTAGGTAAAGGAGTGCAGGAAAGAAGCTGTTCCAATGCCATACCGCATAAAATAAAGTCATTGTCGCAAGTACAGGCAAGGATAATGGAAGAATAATTTTCCAAAAAATTTGAATATCATTAGCTCCGTCAACATAGCCCGACTCATGAATTTCATTCGGAATTTGTTGAAAAAAGGTTCTCATAATAATCATGTACCATACGCTGATCGCCGGAGGCAGTACAATTGCCCATATCGTATTAATGAGCCCAAGCTCATGAATCAATATATAGTTAGGAATAATGCCTCCTTCAAAAAACATCGTAAACAGAATAATCATTGTAAATATTGTTCTGCCGTAGAATCGTGTCCGTGAAAGAGGGTAGGCGCATAAAGCCGACATGCCGACACATATAGTGGTGCCGATAAGCGTGTATTTAATCGTATTGGCATAAGCCGTAATGATGTAAGGATCTTGTAAAATAAAAGAATATGCCTTTAGATTAAAGCCAATCGGGAACAACCCCACCTCGCCCCTCATCACTGCATTTCCATCGCTAAATGATACGATTAACATATAGTAAAGAGGATAGAGAATGACGAGGCACAGCAAAATTAATAGAGCAGCAATGATGCAGCTATTCACCTTTTCTAATATTTTCGTACTCATCTAATCCCTCCTTACCACAAGCTCGTTGAGCCCAGCTTCCGGGCTCCTCTATTAGCACCGTATACTAAAAATAACGCAAGAACCGACTGAAATAAGCCAACAGCTGTGCCGTAACTGAAATCTGCACCGATCAAGCCCCGCCGATAAATATAAGTAGAGATGACATCCGCTGTTTCATAGGTTGGACCTGTATAAAGCAGCAAAATTTTTTCAAAGCCAACAGACAACAGCTCCCCTAGCGTCAGCAAAAACAATATAGAAATGACAGGTGCAATGCCTGGCAAGGAAATATGCCATATTTGCTTAAAACGATTGGCTCCGTCCATTCGTGAGGCCTCATATAAATGAGGATCGATACCGGATAAAGCAGCTAAATAAATAATCGAACCCCAGCCGACCTTCTGCCATATTTCCGAAATGACATAAATAAACCGGAACCATTCAGGCTTCATAAAAAAAGAAATTTTCGTGCCGCCAAAGGCTGCTATAATTTGGTTGATCATCCCGTCTGTTGAAAGTAAATTGACGAGCATACCGCACACAACGACCGTGGACAAGAAATGCGGCAAGTAGCTAATACTCTGCACAACCTTTTTGAAGTAAGTTAAGCGCACTTCGTTAATCATTAACGCCAAAATAATCGGCATCGGAAAATAAAATAGAAGCATATACAAGTTAATGACGATAGTATTGCGAACAACCTTCCAGAAGTACGCATCCGTTATGAACTCCCGGAAATGCTCCAATCCGATAAACCGGCTGTGCCATATGCCTTTAAATACATCGTAATCTTGGAAAGCAATCAATAAGCCAAACATCGCCCCATACTTAAAAATAACAAAATAAAGCAGCGGCAACGCGAACAGTACATATAAGTAACGGCTTTCCTTTATTTGTTTCCATACCATGGCGAGCTACCCCGCTTTTTTATTGGATTCTAGCTAACGCTTCATTATAAATGCGCTCCATTTCCTTGCCGCCGTCCGCGTACAGCTTTTGCTGAAACTTGGAAAATTCACTCATCGGCACTGTGCCCATAATATATTTGTCTATTTCTTGCTGATAATACGTATTCACTTTGTTTTCCAGCTTTTTAAGAGCATCAATTTCATCCTCTGTAAATGGAGGATTCAAATACTGGTACTGAATTTCGCCTTTTTCCGTCAACTCATTAATTTTCTCGCCCATCTCAAGCATATAAGGATCTGTAGAGATCGTGTCCCAAGTCTCATCAATGTTAACGGCAAACGCAAACTGCCCTAAGCCTACCTCGCCCCTCATATTGGCGGCAACGTCCCCGCCTTTATTTTTCACCTTATCCCGCAGCGCCTGCACAGGCATAGCCAAACCGTTTTCGATCGTATAATGCTCCCCTTCAACTCCGAAATTGGTCAGCTTCGTCCCTTCATCCGAATAAAAATAATCGAACATCTTTATGATCGCTTCCGGATTAGCCGCTTTGGAGCTGATGACATAGTCAGTCTCAAGCCAGTCTCTTTGATAGCGGAATGAACGAACCTCGCCAAAGCTGTTTTCAAGCGGATCAATCATCTCAAACTTGGCATTTGCATCGACTTGCTTAATAGCGGGATTAAATACCCTCGCTGCAAAGGTATTGTTATCGTAATAGAAAAAGGATTTACCCGAAGAAAGCTTCTCCCAAGCCATATCCTGCGTATTAATCGAATAGTCAGGGTCTAAAATCCCGTCTGTAAACAGCTTATTCATATAAGTGATAGCTTCAACAAACCGCTCATGCGACGGTCCGTAAATATAACGGTTTTCATTCGGTTCAAAATAGACGGGAACCGATCCGCCGCCCCCGGAACCAAGCGGGAAGCTAAGTAAATTGATCGTGCCTAACGTCTTTTGTCTCGTTGTAAACGGATGGCTGTCCGGATAAAGCCGTTTAAGCTCCTTCAATACTTGGTACAACTCCTCCCAAGTTTCCGGCATCTTTAAATTATGCTTCTCCAGCAAATCCGTTCGTAAAATGGCTTGCGGCGCTACACTAACTCTGAAATCCTCTAATAGAGGAAAGGAGTACAGACTGCCGTCTACCATAATTTTTTTGATTTCCGGCCGGTCCTCTATCCGTTTCATAAAATTCGGCATTAAATGTTCATACTCGCTTAAATTAAGAAAAATTCCTGTTCTTGCAAAAGCCTGTACTTCCTTGGCGGTAACACGGAGAATGTCTGGAATGTTATTCGTAGATATTAGCGTCGTCATTTTTTCCTGATAGCTGCTGCTCGGTACTAGCTCTAGTTGAATGTTCACATTTGTTTTTTCACGAATAGCATCAATAATAGGAACTTTAGCTTGCATCGGCTGCACGCTGGATTCGGCCATCATCCATTTTACGGAGACAGGCTTTGAACTGCTAGCAGGCTCGGAGCTTTTTGGAGATCCGTTATTCCCATTCTCCCCCTTTGTGCCAGGCTGATTCGAGCTGCAGCCTGCTGCTAAACTTACGGACAACACCAGCAAAATGAGTACCTTTGCAAATCTTCTCATACTTCGCCTCCTCGTCATTTTCACTATTTGACTCTTGTCTTCCTGAAAAATGCAAGCGCATTCATTTGTAGTGTACGCAACAGCGCCGCAGGCTTAAAGATGCAAAATGGGAGATAGCTGCTTCATATTTCCCACTTCTAGCTCTTGATTCATTTATCGCCATGCTCCATATTTCGCAAACCGCTCAATTGCTTTTCTCCACGCCTTGATGCATCTGCCTATAATCTACAGGGGCAATTCCTTCCCATTTCTTAAATGTCCGCAAAAATGTGGTGCGGCTATAAATACCCACTTGATTTCCGATTTCATGTATCGGCAAATTAGTCTGCACCAGCAGCTTGCGTGCCAGCTTGATCCGATTTAGGCCAATGTAATCCGTCAAATTCGTCCCTGTTTTTTCTTTGAAAATTTTTGAAATATATTTTGCCGATACATCCATTTGCTCTGCAATTCTTTCCAAATACAAATCCTCTGTCAGATGCTCATCAACGTATTTAATAATTTGTTCTGCCAATTGCTCTTGCTTGCTTTCCTCTCTTACCTTCTCTTGGTTGCGCACCAGCACTTGAGAGAAAAATGACTTCAATTTGTTTAGCTCATGCTTTCCTACTTCCTTCGTAAAATTTTGATCCAGCTCCAAAATCAATTGTTTATCGTATGCAAACTTTACTGCCGTACTCCTCAAAGCCGCGTACAACTGCTGCATCACCCCGCTCGACACACCCTGCTTGCGATTAAGATCCATAATGCTGTGCAGCTTTTCATACAGCTCCTCTTCCTGCCCGGTCTGCAAAAAATTAATTAATTGACGCTCATCATGAAAGCTGTAATAATAATGCTTCTTCACATCCGCTTCCCCTGCATAAACAATATGGGATCCGGCTTTATCAAACATCCGTTCAATAGCAGCAAAAGCTTCATCGAATGAAGCGCGCGCACCAGTTATGCTGTCATGCACACAACCTGCTCCAATTAACAGCTGATAGTAGTGAATATCACTTGAAAATGTATCATAAAGTCCTTGCAGCACTTTTTCTAATCGCGCGCGCTCAGCTCCGTCCATCATACAAGCATAAAGCTCTGTATTATATTCCATTACGGCAGCCTTCATATGCGGTTGTATTAAACCTGCAATAACATTGCGCAGCTTCGATAATATATTGAATCGTTCAACATCCTGTATCTCCTTATAAAAAGCATCGTAAAAATGAAACTGGACAACACAGCACATATAAGTTTTGCCTTCAAAGTTGTAATTCTCGCGAAGATATTGCTCCAGATCCCCCGTTTCCCCTTTATATTGCCCTTTTAACAAATGGAGAAGAGCCTGCTCCATATATTGATGAGATACATTTTGAAATTTGCTCTGATAATACTTTTTGCCGTCAGCAAGCTGGCGCAACCCCGATCCGATGCGATGCACTTCACTGTTTTCCAAATGGCCGTCAGAAAAACTTTCTTGCCCATCCTCATCCTTTAAATCCTCAATAAGGGCGCTTAATTTGCGGATCGGTGAATAGATGCGAATGCTCAACCATACGGCTAACAATACAGTCAGTACAAAAATCGCTAAAAAGATAATAAATATAAATTGAATCAACCGGCTGGCCGGATTAGAAATCTCACCCGCAGGCGTATAAGATACAAATTTCCAGCCAGAAGCATCAGACATTTCATAATAGAGATAACCTTCCTCTCTGCCGAGTTTAATGAAGTCAAATCCTTTGCTAAGGTCGATCTCATTGTTTTTTATATAGGCTGCTGCTTGATCAGCTGTTTCTTGCAAATGTGCTTTTTTATCGGCAGCAAAGCTATGGATAAGAGTATCCTGTTGGTCAAAAACAAAGTAATTTGTTGCGTTTATATACGAATTTTGCTCGAAAATCATATTTATACTGTTTAAAGACAGCAAGGATACGACTGTTGCATACTCCCCATTAACAAGCTGCTTGTTAACAACAGGCAGAACCATTCTGCCATCTGTATAGGCAGTCGGCTGCAGCAATTCATACTTTTTATTTTCAGCCATTTTGCTTCTCCAGAAGCTGGCCGGATATTGCTCTAACGGATGAAATTTTGTAAAAAACAGATCAAAATCATCGGTACCATTGCCTGAATACACTCTCTTGTCATCCACGTAAAGAAAAACATCCTGAACATAAGGAAATACAATGCTGCCCGTTCTCATGAGCACTCGGTTAATGTCGTAAAGCTTCACTCTTTCCTCGAGGCTGATTGCCTCCTCCTTGTAAAGATAAGCATGTACGGTATTGTCTTGCAGCAAATTATAATGATTTTCCTGAATCGTTCTTAAATAGAGATCCACACCCGAGCTGATAGAAGCTATGTCCTTTTGCATTTTTGAGTGTATTTCTTTTTCATTCATAGACTTCATTTTAAAATAATAAATACTGCTGACTGCACTCAAAGGTATGAGCAGCAGCAAAAAGTAGCTTAAAATCTTAAAGAAAAAGCGGTATTTCATATTTAAGCCTTTTAAAGTCTCGAATAAAGCTTTGCTCTTGCGCATTATTCTCCCCCTTTTCTTGACAACGCTTTCAATATAAAAGCTGTACTGACAAAAATAGAATTTCTTATCTGTCTTCATAAGGACCTGTAAGAAATTGTACTGCTAATTATAGCATGGCAGTTATTGCGCACACTATAAGGATAAATGGCTCTGCCGTCCTTTGGAAAGGCGCATTTACCGATGAATGATAAGAACAAGTTTATAGAAAAAACTTATAAATTCTTAAAATAAAAAAAGCATTTGTTCATTGAACAAATGCTTTTTTTATTTATTGCTGCTTTCTCTAACCGTACTGAGGGGCGCTGTTGCCCTTTTCTTACATTACTTTTCCTCGTCCCACAGTTGCTTCACTCTATGAGCGGATAGCTTGGGCTGGCGCTCTCTCGTAAACATTCCTTTTCGATTCACTACGACTCGAGATGGGGTTTGGCTTGTCTTGAAATCAGCCAATGCCCATACATGCGCGCCAATCGAATAAGGCTTGTCTTTGATGATACGATACTGTCTGGTAAGCATCTCCGCCTGATATTCTTCTGAAAATAATTCTGGCGGATTAGTATGCACGCCAGCCATAGCGTCTGCCCCGTATTCCGTAATAATAATAGGCTTGCCGAAACGTTCATGGCAGCGGTCCAGCGCCTTATCAAGCACCTCGCAGCCCTCATCTAATCTTCCGGCTTGCTCATACCAGCCATAATAACGATTCAAGCTTACAAAATCCATATGCTGCATAGCTGTATCTTTATCCGGGTCTACACAATTGACAAAGGTAATTGGCCGGCTGCTATCCAGCCCCTTGACCGTATCATACAATGTTTTGAAGAAAGGTCCCGCTCCTTCATCCAGCGAATCTGGCTCGTTAGCCAGGCTCCAGGCGATAATAGACGGATGACAGCAGTCGCGCTCTACCATTCTCGTCAAAACCTTGGCAGCTTTATCAATTATCGCGGAATCCTTATAGTGACTTTTGACAAAGCCGACAAAAGGACTTTCTCCGATAACGAGAATGCCTTCCTTATCCGTATGCTGCAAAAATTCTTCACTGTATGGATAATGCGTCGTTCGCAATGAATTGCCGCCTAGCCACTTAATGAGGCTGATATCCTTCGCAATTACAGCGTGGCTCAAGCCTTTGCCTAGCACGGGAAAGTCTTCATGCATGCCTACTCCGCGCAGAAAGACCGGCTCGCCATTAAGCAATAGCTGATTACCCTTAATTTCAATCCTTCTAATCCCGATCTGCTGCGAGTATTTATCTTTTACTTCACCTTGCTCTACGTATTGTACCGTAAACTCATAAAGATTAGGACTTGCTGGCGACCATAGCTGAGCGTTTGGAACACTTATAATGCCTTCCGCCATACCTTTACGATCCACTGCAGACTCGATCACTTGCCCGTCACATACAATTCGGACATTTCCTGGCGCCTGTTCGTTCAAGTGAACTTGATAATGAACAGAGCCGGCTGTGTTGGCTTCATTCACATCTGTGCGCACCATCAGCTTGGCAATATGCGTTCGCGGCTTTACGATAATTTGTACCGGACGCTGAATGCCGCCGTAAGGAAAGAAATCGTAGTAGTTGTTAGGATATTGTCCCTTAAATCCAACAATCATTTCATCCTCGACATCGCCTGGCGGCAAGCGGTCCTTGCCAATTGCAGCATCTACAGAAATAACAACAGTATTTTTGTCCTGTACGTTAAGATACGATGTTATATCAAACTCAAACGGCAAATGAGCACCTTCATTGTGCCCTGCGTAATGTCCATTCACCCATACCTTAGTATAATAATTTGCTGAGCCTACTCTAAGCCAATAGGTTTTGTCGCCACCGTCCAGCGGAAGCTCAAATTCCTTTTGATACCATCCTGTACCCATAAAGTACATTAAATCATCGTACTGTTCATTCCAGCTTGCCGGAACTGCAATCTCGCGATCTCCAGGCACGCCTGTATGCCACTGTTCCTTTTCACCAATAACGTCAATATCAGCTTTAAAGCGCCAAAAGCCGTTCATATCATAAATCGTCCGGTAAGCATTCATTTGCGGATAAAGCATTCTGTCACCCCACTATAGATTATGGCCATTTTAACTTATCTCATATTAAAATAATTCCTACTCCTTCAGTGTGCAATTTTTTTACATGTTGTGTGTAAATTCTTGAGTGGAAAATAAATACTAAACAAAGCGCCTATTGAGACTGTCGATTAATTGTGGATAGGGCAATAAGCAATCGAAAGGGATCTTACTACGATCAAGTTTGGGATTCCGACCGCTGTTGTAGTCCAATTTTTTTGATTAAATAAGCCATGTAAAGGATAAAATTGGCCTACAAAGGCGGACGCTGCCGCTTCTCCATTCCCAATCTTGCTCTTCGTTCCCCTTTCTTATTGCTTACCAATCGTTGCCCACAATTAATCGACAGTTGTCTATTGGTACCTAACTTGCCGTCATCGTGTGTAAAGAAGAAACAATGCGTCATATTTGCTTTCCAGAGGCTTCGTATACACATAGGTCGTTTCACGGCTATGAATGCCTGTCAGCATTTGCGGAACGGTCATTCATGACCGTTAGAAGCAAAAAACAGTCTTTTTATTGCATACGCGGACATTTATGACCATTAGGGGATGATTCCGTCGAATTTTTTGACTTTTTTCCCGCTAACGGATATTTCTGTCCGCTAGAAAGTGAAAGTTGCGAAAAATGAGCGCTAACGGTCGTCAGTGTCCGCATCATTATGATCCATTCGAGCTCAACAGCCGCATCGTACGCCAAACATACAGAACTACGCCATCATCATCCCTGTTGCACCGTATGCATACTTCATGTTACGGCAACAAAAAAGCTATCCCAAAAGGTTTATAACCTTAAAAGATAGCCTTACTTTCTATTCCTATTATACATGCTCCGCTTTTTCTTCTCCATAAAGCTCATTCAAATGCTCAATATGCGCCTTTCCCCAAAGATGCATCGCATCCAGAAGCGGCACTAATCCTTTTCCATACTCCGTAATCGAATACTCTACTTTTGGAGGAATTTGTGGGTACACATTGCGGTTAATAATATTGTGATATTCCAATTCTCTCAATTGAGTGGTCAACATTTTCTTTGTAATCTCAGGAATTAATCGCTGAAGCTCGCTAAACCGCAAAACCCCGCTCGACAAAATATGATACAAAATAACCGGCTTCCATTTGCCTACGAGAATATCGAGGGCTGTTTCAACTTTACAGTCATGTGACATGGCGAAATCCCGCTCCTCTCTTAAGGTTTCCTTTTGTACACTATGTTACTTTTAAGTGTCTACTATTCAAGACTGCTCTTAAGATTTATTATAACCATAGCAGTAACTATAAAACAAGGAGGCAAATACGATTATGAATATAGCTTTATGGGTCATCCAAATCATTTTGGGGTTCATGTTTATTATGGCTGGTAGTTCAAAGGCATTCCAGTATGAGAAAACGAAAGCCAAAATGCCTTGGGTGAAGGAATACGGTCGAGGCCTGGTTACATTCATTGGGGTATCAGAATTGCTCGGCGGACTTGGGTTAATTATCCCTTTCGCAACAGGAATAGCTCCAGTATTAACTCCCATTGCTGCTATAGGATTAGGAATTATTATGCTTCTTGCTGCTATTTTTCATGCCAAAAGAAAAGAAAATCAGGCAATCGGCATGAACATCATTATTTTGGCGTTAGCTATTGTTATAGCAATCGGACGCTGGTAAAAACAAACCATCTAGGGAGGAACCAACAGAATGTCGAAGTTAAATATCGGAATTATTCTAGGCAGCACTCGTGAAGGTCGCATTAGTCCTCAAGTAGGCGAATGGGTAAAAGGAATAGCAGAGCAGCGCGCAGATGCAAATTACGAAATCGTTGATATTGCTGATTTCAATTTGCCGTTCTTAGGTACAACTGATGGCAGCGAGCCTGGCATTGCGGCTTGGAATCAAAAACTAGCTAGCCTAGACGGATTCGTATTCATCGTTCAAGAATACAATCACAGCATTTCAGGCGCTTTGAAAAATGCTATCGATTTTGCTCGTGAAGCATGGAATAACAAAGCAGCTGGTATCGTAAGCTACGGCTCTACTGGCGGAGCTCGTGCAGCAGAGCATCTTCGCGGTATTTTGGGAGAGCTACTGGTTGCTGATGTTCGTGTACATCCAACTCTGTCTTTGTTTACAGATTTCGAAAACTTCTCTGTTTTCAAGCCTGCTGAATTGCATTTGACTAATGTTAATGCGATGCTTGACCAAGTGCTTGCTTGGAGCGGCGCTTTGAAAACTTTGAGATAAGCAACTTCCTTCAGACATACAGCGCTTCAAATCGGTTTCCGGTTTGAAGCTTTTTTTATTATTAAAAGCATTTAAAATTCGTAGTCGCTATTACAAAACAAATCCTCAGTTCGTGTTAACTTATATAAAAATGACAACGTAGGAGATCAAAGCAATGGATAAGGTATTTGTTACAGGCGGCACAGGCTATGTAGGTAAAACATTAATTCAAGAAGCAATTAAACAAAATATAGAACTGATCGTGCTTACGCGTTCTGCAGCAAAAGCAAAGCAGCTAGAGGAAAAAGGCCTTAAAGCGGTCGTAGGAGATTTGCTGAAGGATGGGGAATGGCAAAAAGTTATTCAACAATGCCAGTACATCATTCACTTGGCGGCACCGCCTACTTGGGGGAAGAAGGTTACAAAAAAAGTTGCTTCCGCGTATAGTGATGGCCATTATGCAATGACAGTGCGGTTATTAGAACATATCAATCCTACTGTAATTAAAAATATTATATACGTAGCGGGAACCAGCTATTTGGGCGACAGCGGCGCTGATCGGGCAAAGGACGAAACATACCGCAGCACCCCAAAAGGGTGGGGACCTTATATTGCCCCATCTGTAAATGTGCTGGATAAGTACAAGAAGACGGGACTGCCTATTACAACCGTATTTCCAGCACAAATTTATGGTGCGGATTCCTGGACTGTACAGTTGTTTATAGAACCTTTGCATAACAATAAGCCCATCTACTCCTTAAAAGGAAATGAGCCGATGTTTTCGCCAATTCATGTGGAGGATTGTGCGAGAGCCTGCCTGCATTTAATGAAACATGCCGCAACAGGGGAAAGCTATATTTTGTGTGATACGAATCCTATGCCTTCCGAATCGTTCAAAAATATAATAGAGCAGGAACTGCGCGTAACCGGAAAAGTAGTCAAAATTCCTGCGTGGCTGTGCCGGTTAGTAATCGGGCCTGTTCTAACGGAATACGCGACTGCGCATACTTATTTCTCAAATGCCAAGCTGCTAGCTACGGGCTTCGAATTCCGTTATCCTAACGCAAAGCAAGGCATTCCACATGTCGTTAAGCAATGGCTGGAAAGCCTTCATTCAACAAAATAATGGTAGTATTAGAGCTGAACGAATGGCTTCATGGTTCCTTTTAATTGTGCCTCTGCTCCTGCTTCATCAAGCCGTAAATATGCTGCTTTAATTCAAGAAATACTGGATCGTTCACTACCTCTTCCTGACGGGGACGAGGCAAAGGTACGACTAGCTCTTTTAAAACATGGGTCGGTTTTCGAGACAGCAATACGATTTTGTCGGACAGAAAGAGTGCTTCCTCAATACTATGTGTAATAAATAAAACGGTACGTTTATTATTTTCCCAAATATCCAGCAGCCAGCTTTGCATGTCCTGCCGGGTTAACGCATCAAGTGCACCGAACGGTTCATCCAGGCACATCACTTCCCTTGGGCTCAGCAAGGCTCTAATAAATGCAGCACGCTGCTGCATGCCGCCTGACAGCATGTGCGGATAAGCCTTCTCGTAGCCTTGAAGTCCAGCCTTGGCGAGCCATTCTCTGGCTGCCTCTCTTGCTTCTTTCTTAGGAGAACCTGCAAGCTCCTGCCCCATAATGACATTGTCCAGAATGGTCCGCCAAGGAAAAAGCGCAGGCTGTTGCGGCATATAGCTGATTAGCCCCTTGCTGCCTGTGATCTCTTTGCCGTCCAGCATAACCTTGCCGGCAGTCGGCTCAGTAATCCCGCCAATAATATGAAAAAGAGTGCTTTTCCCGCAACCGGACGGTCCGATAATCGAGACGAATTCCCCCTCGGATGCAGTTAATGTTACATTTTCAATCACCTTGGCCGCTGCACCTTTGCTAGAATACGTTTTGGACAGCCCATGCAGCTCCAGCTTCGTTGTTGACATGGATTCGTTCACCTTACTCCCTCACCTTTTTTGCAGCTTCGTTTTCCCATCGTCCGTCCCGTCTTTACTTGCTTCTTTTCCAGCGTGTCAACCATCTCTCTAGGAGAACGACGCAAGCGAACAAAGCCATACTCAAGCATACAATGACAAAAACTCCAATAAACACTCGGTCAGTACGAAATGCGGATTTGGCAATAATCATGTAGGCGCCGATCCCGGTATTTCCTCCAAGCCACTCTGCTATAAAGGCCGCCATTACGCTGTATGTAGCTGAAATCTTCAGCCCCGAGAAGAGAAAAGGCATCGCATGCGGCAGCTCTAGCTTCCAGAACAGCTGCTTTTTAGTCGCGCCAGACATCTGCATATAGCTGTACATCCCCGCATCTGTCTGTGCGAAGCCGTTCAAGGTCGATAACGTTATTGGAAAAAAGCCGACGATAACGATCATAATCATTTTTGGCAGCAGTCCGAGCCCGAACCAGATGATCAATAATGGTGCAAGCGCAATGATCGGAATGTTTTGACTCATAATAAGAAACGGATAGAAGGTCGCTCTGATAAATGGAAAAAAGTGCAGCAGGAAAGCCAAAGTGATCCCGGCTGTTGCACCTGCAATAAAACCGAGAATCGTCATACGGATTGTTGCTGCTGTATGCATCCATATACGCGGCAAGCTGATGTAAGCTTCGTTAGCAATCTCCAGTGGACTTGGCAGCATCCACTTCGGGATGTCAAACAATACGGTCGACACTTGCCATAGGATCAAAAAAAGCACAGCCGCCACAATGGGCGGCCACCAGGCTGTCAATCTCATTCTCTTCATCTTTACTAATACCCTTCAGTCAATTGATCGATAGAGATGCCTTGAGGATCAAAGTGTATTTTGATCAGCGATGAAATGCTTGTGTTCCCGCCTATAGCGGAAAGCTCCTCATTTACCCTTTTGACAACCTCCAGCAGCTCTCCAAGCTCGCCTTCCATTAAAGTATCAAGCGGTCCAACAATAAATTTTACGCCCGACTCTTTAAGGATTTCCACTGCACGATCCATATATGGAGCAGAGTCCTCCGTACGCGCAATCGCTTCAAAGCTCATTACTGCATTTGGCATCACTATACCCCCTCTTAATAGTGGCTGTTCGTTTGTCGTCACTTCGCAATCATTGATTCACTGCTTATTTTGAGGCATCTGCGGCAGGCAAAAACTCATTTGTGAAGGCTGCCGCTGCATCGAATTCCTTATCCAGCAAATTGTATTCCTTCAGCCAGCTCGCGTAGTTTTCCCAAACCTCTTGCTTTTGCAAGCCCCACTGAGCAGCATCGTCTTGGTAGCGCGGGCTCAGCCATTTCTGACTGGCAATAACCAGATCCTTATCCAGCTCCGGCACAGCTTTCAACAATATCTGAGCGGACTCCTCCGGATGGTCAATTGCATATTGATAGCCTTTAGCGGTAGCTGCCATAAACGCTTTTACCAGCTCAGGCTGTTCTTTCATCGTTTTCTCATTTGTTATAATAACCGGTGTATAGTAGTCCAGCTTCTTGGAGTAGTCAGTCAAATAAATCGTATCCAGCTCCACTCCGCGCAATTCCGCCTCGATCCCGGTCCATCCATAATAGATCCATGAAAAATCGATATCGCGCTGCACAGATGTAAAGAAGTCTGCTTCACCCACATTAAGAATTTCCACTTTATCGGCATCAGCACCGCCGTCTTCCTTCATTAAGGACTCCAAAATGGCAGGCTCTGCTGCAGCTCCGAAGCCGCCGTATTTCTTTCCTTCGAAGTCTTTCGGTGATTTAATATTTTTGGAAACCGGTGAAGCGAACACCGAAGTATTATGCTGGATAACTGCTGCTATCGAAACAACCGGCACGCCCTCAACACGCGCATCTGTTACGCCTTCCTGAAAGCTTACACCAAAAGGCACTTGACCAGATCCAACTATCGCATTCGGTCCGCTGGCGCCAGGCAAAATAATATCAACATTCAAACCTTCTTCAGCATAATAGCCCAAATCCCGGGCAGCGTACAGACCCGTATGGTTCGTATTCGGCGACCAGTTCAGCACTAATGTAACATCGGTTAAAGGCTTGTTATTGCTATCGCCAGCTTTTTGTCCAGTGTTTCCGTCCTGTTTTTTGGAACAAGCAGTAAGTACAAGCAGTACAGCGATCAAAATAAAAATACTTTTTCTAGTCATTTTTTGCACAGTATTTCTCCTCCTAGTATGTCTAAACCATTATTGAGCCAAGGATAAACGGCTTCGCGGCCTACTTCAGTACAAAATCACCTATCGGTGACCTAACCTGCCATCATCGTGTGTAAAAAAACAAGCGATGCTTCCGATATCTATTTAGCCGCCTATCTTCTTTGTGGTGCGGTCATTAATGACCGTTAGAACCAAAAAACAGTTATTTTTGTTTAATATACGGACATTTATGACCATTAGAAGAAAATTCCGTCGAATTCTCTAGCTTTTTTCTCGCTAACGGACATTTCTGTCCGCTAGAAAGGGGTAGTTGGCGAAAAATGAGCGCTAACGGACACCAGTGTCCGCATCATTAGGATCCATTCGAGCTCAACAGCCGCGGCGTACGCCAAACAACAGATCTGCCCATCATCATCCCTGTTGCACCACAACGCATACTTCATGTTACGGTATGGCAGCAGATAGTAGATCCTCCGAGAAGTGATTTGCATTTTGATATACTTATTCACAATTTTAATAGATGCATAATTTCCTAAATAACCCAAAAAACGCCCCTGATCTTAACGATCCAAGGGCGTTGTTTACACTCCACATGAAATATACTGCGAATTGTGCGTCACATCTCCCTACGCTGGCATTATCCAGATCAGGTTAACGGGTCAGTGTCTTAAGGGACACAATCTCAGCCAGCCGATTCCAGCACCCCAGGCAATATGCTATTGTTAAAAATTAATTTATGTCTTGCATGCAATGGCCTTTGCGCCTATCATTATAGCTCGAATGACTTCCATTGTCTACAGTGTTATTCTAATCTATATAACTTCAGCTGGGAGAGATACAAATGAACCTGAAACCAAATATGATCGATCAAATTCGAAGCGTATCTTTACAATCGGAAAATGAAGGCGGTCTGGCGCGGGATGCCTTGAACTTAATTTTAGAGCGCAATTGGTTTAAACTATTTGTGCCTAAGGCATTGGGCGGAGAAATGGCGGCTTTGCCGGATGCACTTAAAATTTTCGAGTATGCTTCATGGGTCGACGGAAGCTTTGGATGGCTGACAACAATCGGTGCCGGCGGTGGATACTTTGCTGCGTTCATGCAGCCTGATACAGCTAAAAGCGTCTTTTCACCACCGCAAGCTGTCATCGCAGGCAGCGGCGCGCCAACTGGAACAGCAGTGCGCACTGAAGGAGGCTATATTGTAAACGGAAAATGGAGCTTCTGCAGCGGCTCCGAGCATGCCACCACCTTCACTGCCAATTGTATAATCGAAAGTAACAACTCTGACAACCCAGAAATTCGTGCATTTGCATTCTCGCCTGAGCAGGTAGAAATCGTTCACGATTGGCGAGCATTCGGTCTAAAGGCAACCGACAGCCACTCCATGATCGTAAATAATCAGTTTGTGGCAGATGAAAGAACGTTTAGCTTAACCGAGCAGCTTGCCTTCTTGGATGAGCCATTGTTCAGCTACCCGTTTCTGCCTTTCGCCCAGGCCACATTTTGCGCAATCTGCATTGGCATCTCCAGACATTTTCTGGATGAAGCCAAATCGCTTGCTGAGCGAAGACAGCAGGCATGGCAATCAACAAGAGCAGGAAGATACGAATTTATAATGGGACTTATCAGGCAAGCAGACAATCAATTGAGCAGCGCAAGCCGCACTTTTTATGAGACAATTGATCAGTCCTGGAATAGCCATATGGATCAGCAGCCATTTACTCCTGAAGAGATCACAGAAATTAGCAAGGTATGCCAGCGGACCTCTAGAACAGCGTTAGCTTGCGTACAAAACCTGTTTCCTTACATGGGCATATCAGCCATTATGGAGGACGAGCCTATCAATCAAATTTGGCGTGATTTGCAGACTGCGTGTCAACATAGCTTGCTGGTGCCGTTTGAAGGGGAATAATCTTAACGCACGATCCATACAACAATAGAAAACGACTGCCAGTTAGACTTAAGAGTCAAACCGGCAGTCGTTTTCTGTAGTTCTAACAATGAGTGCAAAACCAGATTCCGCAATGTAACTTATTTATAGCGAGTGAACGTTGAGGTGCTAAGTGTGTTAGATTTTTGCACTATCGCCATCCGATTAGTACACTCCCATAACTGCTGCTTTCTGTTATAACTATGAATAGAAGTTTTTTTATGAGTGTCAAACGATAAGAGGAGGAAGTAAATTGAAAAGAACATTACTGTTAATTTTAAGCGTTTTCATCGTTCTTACTCTTAGCGGGTGCGGTTCTTCACCCGCAAATAATGGAAGCAATGAATCCAGCAAAACAATCGAGCTAACTTTTTTCTATCCGATCGGTGTTGGCGGACCACTTGCCAAATTAATTGAAACCCAGACCAAACAATTTATGGATGAAAATCCAAACATCAAACTTAATGCTGTATTTGCTGGAAATTCTAGTGAAACCATGACGAAAACAATTACAGCTATCCAAAGTGGAACTTCTCCAGATTTCGCTATTCTAGGTAACTCAGAGCTTTACACTTTGCTATCTATGAATGCCATCACACCATTAAATGATCTGATTGCCAAAGATGGCGGAGATGAATACATTGATGATTTCTTACCAGCTTTGATGGAGAACTCCGTTTACGATAATAAGATTTGGAGTATCCCTTTCCAACGAAGCACCCTAATTGCTTACTATAATAAAGAACATTTCATTGAAGCAGGTCTCGATCCTAACAAAGCTCCTGAAAATTGGGAGGAGCTAGTCGAATACGGGAAAAAACTTACTAAAAAAGATGCTAAAGGCAATGTAGAACAATGGGGAATGATGATTCCAACAGACGGTTTTATTTTTACTGCTTTTTCTCAGCAAAACAGCACTAACGGCGATGGACTGATGACTAAAGATGGAAAAAAAGCCCTTTTCAATACAGAGGGCAACGTTGATGCATTGCAATATATTGTTGATCTTAATAAAAAGCACGGCGTAATGCCTGAAGGTGTTGTGAAATGGGAAACTGCTCCCGCAAATTTTATTGAAGGCAAAACATCCATTATTATTACAACGACAGGAAATTTAGCCAACATCAAAAACAACGCAAAGTTTGACTTTGGCACGGCTTTCCTTCCACAAGGATTACGTCAAGGATCAGCAAGCGGGGGTGCCAATATTTATATTTTCAAATCCTCCTCCGAGGAAAAGCAAGAGGCAGCATGGAAATTTATACGCTGGATTACAGAGCCTGAAAGAACAGCGCAATGGAATGTCGATACAGGATATATTGCCACTCGAAAAAGCGCCTACGAAACAGACCTGATGAAACAATATGTTCAAGATGTGCCTCAAGCGCTAACCGGTAAAAATCAACTGGATTATGCAGGCAGCGAGCTTCGTCTTTATGAAAACGGTAAAAATATGCAAATTCTAGTTTCAGCAATTGAATCCGCTTTAACAGGAAGTAAAACCGCTGAACAAGCACTAGCGGATGCACAGGCTGAATCTGACAAAGTACTAGCACCTTTCAACAAATAATTAATAGTTGAAGGAAGGAGAAGGGTCATCTATAAGATGGCCCGTCTTACATTAAGGGAGTGATTACATGCAACAAAATCAGCTTGTAAAGCAAATACGCCGAAACTTGACTGGCTGGATTCTAATTGCGCCTGCTGTATTATTTCTAGGCATCTTTTCTTTATTTCCTATATTCAAAACAATACACTTAAGTTTTTTTCAAACTAGCCTTTCTTTTCCGGAACCTATCTTCAATGGATTTAGTAATTTTCAGGATGTTTTTGCGGATACAACCTTTAAAAAAGTTATTTGGAATAACCTCCGCTTCACCTTGATGGTTGTGCCTATAAGTATATGTCTTGGTCTTATGCTGGCCCTGTTGGTTAATAAGAAGTTCAAAGGGATTGGTATTGCTCGAGCTGCTCTATTCTATCCCAATGTTTCGCCAATGATAGGCTTTGCCTTCATTTGGGTGTTCTTATTAACTCCTAATATTGGTTTTTTTGATAATATACTCGGCTTTTTCGGGATACCAAGTGTGAATTGGCTGACTGATACAAGCTTATCTTTAATTTCTATTGCTATCGTTTACGTTTGGCATGAGGCAGGTTTCATTATGCTGTTCTTTCTATCAGGACTGCAAAATATATCCAAAGATTATTATGAAGCAGCTAGAATTGATGGCGCCTCATCTTTTCATGCCTTTCGAAAAATTACGCTGCCTCTTCTTATGCCAACTACTTTATTCGTATTAACAATCAGTTTAGTTAACTCTGTAAAAATTGTAGACACTGTATTCATTATGACAGGCGGCGGTCCGGACAATTCCAGTAACCTGTTAATGTATTACATCTATACAACGGCATTCACGTTTTGGAACAGCGGCGGGGCAGCTGCACTAACCGTTATTATGCTCGCAAGTATGCTGCTTATTGCTTTATTGCAATTTTTTGTATTAGATAGAAAGACTCATTATGAAAATTAATGGAGTAAACGAGGTGTACCATGGCAAAGAAACCAAGTGCTTTAAGCTATAGTTTTCTATTCATCATTTGCCTCTTATGGGCTATTCCTTTATTTTGGGCAATCATGACTGCTTTTCGCCCCGGCTCTATGGCTACTAGCTTTGATTTCTCCTTTCATTTAACCTTTGAAAATTTCAAACAAGTATTTGCTACTGCCCCTTTTTTAAAATATGGACTTAATACAATAATAATCGTAATTGGAATTCTCTCTATTCAATTTTTAACAATTACGACTGGAGCCTATGCACTTGCTCGAGTTACATTTGCGGGTAAAACTTTGTTTCTAGGACTCATCATGACACAACTGATTGTTCCAACCGATGTTTTGATATTACAAAACTACTTGACGATAAAGCAGTTTCAGCTGATAGACACACTTCCAGGCGTAATGGCTCCTTATTTCGCATCAGCGTTAGGACTTCTACTAATGAGACAAAGCTTTAAGAGTATTCCCACTGCATTAGAAGAGGCCGCTAAAATTGATGGCTGCAATACATTTCAAATTTTAAGATATATTTATATACCGTCTTCCAAAACTGCCTATCTTTCATTTGCAATAGTTTCCATTAGCGCTCATTGGAATAACTTCCTATGGCCGCTAATCGTTATAAACTCTGTAAATAAAAGACCGCTTACTGTTGGGCTCTCTCTAATTGCTAAATCAAGTGATGCAGGACCCCAGTGGGCTACGTTAGCTGCTGCAACCTGCATGGTTATGCTGCCTTTGTTTTTATTATTTTTAGTATTTCAAAAACAATTTATTAATAGCTTTATAACTTCGGGAGTCAAATAACTAGTGAAATTTCAAATTAAAGGAGGCCTGCATCATGCTGCGCATCGCCTTAATGGGAGACCTGCATTACCCGATTATTGCAAGCAATAGTAAAAAGAGAGAAATGCTGCAAAATGCAAAAACTAATTTTTTCAAAGCTTATTTTGATCACTTCTTTGAAGTCGCTGCTGACCTGTACTTATCGATAGGCGATCTAACTCATAATGGTAACTCAGAGGAATTTACAGAAGTCTATGACCTGATTCAACAATATAACAAGCCTTTTCGACAGGTTTTGGGCAATCATGATGTACTTGGCATATCCAAACATGCTATCTATACTTATACACTGGCTCCGCATTATGATTTAATCTCAACACCCGAGGCCAGTCTAATTTTATTAGATACCACTAAAGAATACGAATTATTTAGCTCTGGTTTAGATGATGCCCAATGGCAATGGCTTGATAAAAATATTGAGTCGAGCAGCAATAAACCGCTTCTAGTGTTCGCTCATCATCCAGTTGCAGGCACTACCTTTGATTCCCCTGCCTCTGATAGACAATTTGAAGCTTACCAGGATATTCGACCCTTGCTAAAAAAAAGAGAGGGAGAAGCTGTTTACTTTAATGGACATACTCACTCCCACGCAATAGTTAAACAATCTAATTGGCACTACGTGCAAACAGCTGCGGTATTATGTGACCTTAGCTTTCGCATCATTGAAATTGATCAGCAAACCATTCATATAAAGACGGTCACATTAAATGATAATCTACTTGAAAAAAATAGAGCCATTCTATATGAGCTGCTCCCTGACTTCCACCAGCCCGATCATCTTAACAAAATATTTACAGCACTAGAACTTCAATATCAACTATAATTGGTTCTTGACAAGAATAAATCGACTATGTTAAGTATAGAGCAACTTTTCGCTCAGGAGTTGTCCACTAATGAGACGTAGATTAACCTTTCAACAACGAATGTATGTCTTTATTAGTCTTACAGTTACCTTAGCAATTTTAGCTACAGGATGGTTAACCAATCAAATCGCTACAAAATCTGCTAAAGAAAATGCGTATAAAATTAATCAGGATATGCTCGATATAGCCTCTCGCGCATTGGATGAGCGTATTGAAAAATTCAAGCTAGCCATATATGCCATGAAAGTAAGTACTGAATATCGAAGTATGTTTCAATTCGAATCACCTCAGGAATTAAATAACTATGAGACACGTCTGTCAACGCTTCAATCTACATTTATTCAGCTTATGCTTGCAGAGCCTTGGATAGATTCTATACTATTGCATACACCAGACGGAGAGTATAGTCTATTGCCACAGCATCGCCAGCTCAATTATCCTTTTTTTGATTCTCCATTAAATAAACGATATCAGCGAGATGCGGCTATAAACAAAGATGTTTGGATTGAGGAGCATCAAGATCCTTTATTTCTCAGTAAACATCAAGTCATTACTTATATGACAGAGGGTGTGACAACTAATGTAGAAAACACGACATTAGTTGTCAATCTCTATTCCAAAGCCTTCAAGCAATTTCTAAATGAAAAGCTGAGCTTAAGCTCTGGACAATTTCTGTTAGCATCCATTCAAGGAGCTGAAGTCTTTCATAATGAGCATTTACCGGATCAACTGTTAAGCAGTCTTTCGTTCTCAAATGCATTACAACAAGACCAAGGCAGCTTCAACTTCAAATCAAATAATCAAGAGCTTTTCGTTAGTTTTACTAAATTAAATACAGAAAGCAATTGGATTCTGTTCAGCATTGTACCTAAGTCAGCTCTCCTACAAGAAACAAAAAGTATTCAATTTGCTATATTATGGATTGTTTTAGGTTGCCTTCTTGTAACATTTACAGTTTCGCAATGGATTACCCGATTGCTTTTGACGCCATTGAAAAACTTGCAGGCACTTATGCTAAAAGTAGAATTTAATGACTTAAGTGTACGTTTTGAGGATTCAAGCAGAGATGAATTTTCACAAGCAGGCCATCGCTTTAATCGTATGCTTAGTGAAATTCAAAGGTTGATGGAGCAGGTCGTCTCTGCAGAGGAGCAAAAGCGAATATCTGAAATGAAGGCACTCCAAGCTCAGATTGATCCGCATTTTCTATACAATACTTTAAACACTATCTACTGGAAAAGTCAGATGAACCAGCTTGAGGATGTTCAAGAAATGGTGCTTTCTCTGTCTAGCTTATTTCAATTAGGACTTAATAGAGGCAAAGAAATAACTACTCTGGAAAACGAGCTTCTCCATGTAGAGCAGTATTTGATTATTCAACAAAAATGCTACGAGGAGCTTTTTCACTATTCCATTCATATTGGGGATCAAGTCGATAAATCTCAACCAATATTAAAACTATTGCTGCAGCCTTTGGTCGAAAACTGCATTTTGCATGGCTTTCAGGACCGCAATGAGGGCGGTATCATTTCAATAAATTTGCATCAAACGAATTCACTCTTACAAATTACAGTAACGGACAATGGACAAGGAATAAAAGATGACAATCTTCTTGCAAACTCAACAGAAATGCTGAAGGGATACGCTCTCTCCAACATCACGCAGCGTCTGATGCTCGAATACGGTGATGCTGCCTCCTTCCAAGTAAGTAGCGAATATGGTATTGGGACCGTTATAACTTTGTATTTACCACTCAAAATAAATACTAGTGTCGATTAGAAGCTAATATAATAAATGAGATAAGGTGAGCACAATGTCAGATTATAATAAACAACCAACCCCTATCCTGTTATGTATTATTGATGATATTAAAGCAGTAACTGACGGCATTTCCACACAAATTGATTGGAAAAAGCATGGCATTACTGTGTCTGGAACAGCGCTTAATGGTGATGATGGCTGGAGCTTAATCCAGTCCTCACAACCTGATATCATTCTGACCGATATTCGTATGCCTAATTTAGACGGCATTGCTATGACAAAAAAAATAAAAGAGTTCTTCCCGCTAAGCAAAGTTATTATGATTACTGGCTATAATGATTTTGAATATGCTCAGCAAGCTGTCAAGTTGGGAGCCTTCGATCTCATCTTGAAGCCTTTCTCTTTGAAAAGTATCGAAGAGATTGTATTAAAAGCCAAACAAAGCATCTTGGTTGAACGAGAAAAAATGTTGAAGCAGCAGCAGATGGAACATCAAATAAAAGAAAGCTTGCCTGTGCTGCGTCAAGATTTTTTTCAGCTGTTGCTTCACTACAGATCGAACCCAAGCAGCACACTCGAAAGATTGAATTTTCTGCAAGTTGACCTAAAACCATCACAAATTATTGTAATGATACTAGAAATTGATCATTTTATGGAAGATAGTAAATCTATGTCCATTCGAGATATGGAACTGACTCTCTTTGCCCTGCAAAGTCTATTGGAAGAAACATTGCCACAGCAGTTAAATGGCATTGTATTTAGAGAAAACACTTATCGTTTTATTTTTGTTTTCAATCAAGATGACAGCTTTTCTCCTATTTCTGTAGCAGAAAAGTGTCGTGAAAATGTAGCTCTGTACACCAAATATACATTGTCTATCGGTCTTGGAAACGTTGTTGAGCATATAGAGGATATTTCAATATCCTATGAACAAGCGATAACAGCATTATCCTATCACTTTTACAGCGGCGGTAACGGCGTTTTTCAATACCGAGATATTATTGCTAGTTCTCCTGCTCTATTTACCTTGTCTTACGGCAAAGAGCAAGAGCTTGGTTTAGCCATTCGATCTGGTAATAGTGAACGTACCTTATCTATTTTGAATGACATTTTTTCCAACTACAGCTCCCAGACTCCCTTGCTTCATCCAGAATATCTTGCTAGCTTATGCTATGAACTAGGTCATGCTATTGTTCGTACTGTACACGAGAGAGTAAGCTCTGAGAAAATGTATGACTTCGAATTGCAATTGCATGAGCTCCGCTCCAACTCTAAGAGTTACTCTGCACTGCAAATGCAAGTCAAAGATATTGGCATGGCTGCTTGCCGCTTAATAGCCTCCATGTTTCAAAAGGAAGCTGCAAAAGTGATTGATCAATCCTTGCACTATATTCGATCTAACCTGCATTTAGATTTAACGATAGCACACTGTGCCAAGCAGGCTAACTTTAGTCCAAGCTATTATACTAATCTATTCAAACAAGAGACTGGACTTACCTTCAATCATTTTGTAACACAAGAGCGAATGGAACAAGCTAAACTCATGCTCATGGAAGATAAGCAGGTTCAAGATATTTCTGACTCACTCGGCTATATCAATCGCCGCTATTTTAGTGATTTATTCAAGAAGCATACAGGTATGACACCTACCGAATTTAGACAGTTATATGTGCAGGGCCATAGTCATTCTATATACAAGATAAATCAGAATTAAAGGTAGTATGTCAATCTGACTCCGATGGAATATGATCTTCTAAAAATTATCGCCTTTTCTGTCAAAAAGGCCATCACACAAACCATAGTACGGCTGTGTGATGACCCTTTTTTATTACACAATTATTACTTAAAACCCTTCTACACAAAATTCAACCCTTTAGTATATTTCATTATACAATCCCTCATCTTACAAATCTGTCCTTAGATCACTACACTTAAAACAAATTGTTATCGGGTGTCTATAGTTAATTCCGACTCGATAGCCACTGACGACTCAGTTCCCCAACAAGCTGCGACATGGGCTCATGACCATCGCTTGTAACAACAAAACATTCTTCAATTCGATTCGAGCCATCGGGATGGCCAAATAAGCTAATATCGGTGTTCACGGTCATACCTGTCAAGAAAACACCTGTAGAATTCTCATTTGGATAGGGTGATTCAGCCTCAGCTACGCCACAACCATGAAGAGGCGGGTAAAGATCATACTGCGATACTCCCTGTTCTCTAAAATAATGCTTTACTTCCTTTACCATATTCGCCATTGGAACTCCTGGTTTAATTGCTGCCTTTCCTCTCTCATTTGCTTCTATTAACAAATCAATAAATTTCTTTTGCTGCTCTGATGCTGTTCCAACTACAAATGGAAAATTGATCGTCGCTATATATCCCTCGTATTGAACCGCAAGCGCAGCCATGACCATATCGCCATCTTCTACAACCTTTTGAGTTGCTCTTCCAATTATCGTGGCAACACGCTCACCGCTCGACACAAGGCAGAAAGGAATATACTCTGCACCTTCTTGAAATGCCGCCTCATGTGCCGCTGCTGCTAGTTGTAATTCCGTTACACCGGGCTTTGCCCTTTGCAGCAATGCTCTATACGCACAATCCGCAATGCGTGCCGCTTCCTTTAAACAAGCAATTTCCTCACTCGTTTTCAATAGACGCTGTTCGAATAGAATGGCATTCGCATCAACTACTTCACTGCCAGGAACGCTGTCCCGAATCGCTGTATAAACGGTATGCGGCATAGCATCCATTCCTACAATCCCTATTTTCCCGAGCGCTCCCTTGCTTCTCAGCTCCTCAAAAACCTTTTGGAAGCTAGTATAGTTTGCTTGAGGATATTCAATTTCATCAGGCACGGTTACACAAGAAAAGTCCGGTACAAAGCGAATATCTGTCCATACGCTCATTTCTTTGCACATGACTTCACCTTCCGGTGCTGCCAATAGAATAGGCTCTCCAGCGATAGGCACAATAAGTGCTCCTCTTTCAAAAAGCGGCCAGAAATTACTCACATAACGCAAGCTTTCCCTTCTATATTCGTCACCATAAATAAGACAAGCATCCAGCTCTTCCTGATGCATCACTTCTTTAAGTCTAGCAATTCTTGCTTCGAAATGCTCTACCTTTAACTTTTCCAAATTCAGCCTCCTCCAGACAGTGATCAATTTAATAACTGATTTTTATATATTCAACTATTAAGCATGAACAGGTCACCTAAGGCAACTCAATAAGCGATACATCATCAACCCACATTGCATCCGTGCCAGACAGGAAGAAATAGATGTGGTTATACTCGTAGGACGCATTAAGATCCGGCTCATATTCCAGCTCAAGCAGCTGCCACTCGCCATTCAGAGCAATATCTGCATTGGCTGTTACTGGATTATTGCCGCCGCCTGGCAGCATCTCATAGATGGACATGCTTGCTGAACCTGCAGTGAGCCCCTTCACCCAAGCACTCAGCTTATACCGTTTACCGCGCTCAAGCTCAAAATCCTGCAGTGATCTGGCCATTGCATAGTCGGCTCCTTGCAGCTCAATCTTTAAGGAACGTCCGCCACTATGAGCCGTCTCATGATCCCATACGCCAGACTCTGAAAACCAGAGGTCCGGAAAACTGGACGGCGTAGCGATTTCAAATCCCGAATTATATAGCAAATTGCCACCTTCAGGTGAATCTATCTCTGTTATTACCACATCGTCAATCCATAACTTATCCGTACCTGACATAAAGATGTAAACCCAGTGATGGTCATATGACATCGTTAATTCAGGTTCATATTCCAATTCGATCGACTGCCATTGATGATTGGCACTAGCATCCACATTGGCCGCCATCGTAGTCGTCCCTCCTGTGCCGACTCCATAGATGGACATGCTTATACTGCCAGACGAGGCTCCTTTGACCCGCGCGCTCAGCTTGTAACGCTTGCCGGGCTGCAGCTCGAGATCCTGGTCCGCACGTGTGAACACGTACGGTGCGTCATTCAAGTCCAGTCTCAACGAATGGGTGCCGCTATATTTTTCCGTATGATCCCACTTCGCTGAAGTCGAAAACCAGCCCGCTGCAAAGCTTCCTTCATTACCATACTCAAAACTAGCATTCTCAACGAGATTAGTCTGGCTTTTTGACTGTTCCAGATGGATTGGATAGAAATCGCCCGGATTCCAGACCATACCTCCCCCCCATGTAATAAAGCGTTCCTTGCCATGGAAGTTTCGGAAGAAGAAGCCATAGAGTGTATCGATATTCGCTGGATCGACGCCAATGCTGGCAAATGGAATAACTTGAATGGCATTCCATCGGTCTGTGCCTATATGGGCGCCAGCATACCACTCCCCATTATAGGAAGGGTCTTGGAATGACTTGTACTCGAATTTCACCTCAGCCGGATTAGAGAAGAAACCATAATAAGTGCCTTCCCTGTTTCCAGTAACATAGGTTTCAACCGAGTCATCCGCACCGCTGCTCCACCATTCACCTGAAGCGCTCTCGCTGACAACCATACTGTCCAGATCGTTATCGAAATTTTCATAGCCGACATACAGATTTTCATCATCCCACAGCAGGTATACCTTCGTTTCTTCCGGTACTTGCAGCTTAGTACCCATTTCCCGGAAATCGTTCATTGGCACTGCCTCTGTCCAAGGACCAGAACTGAAATCCGTCGCATTCATAATATCCGATTTACTATAGCTCGTTTTATATGCTGTTGCTGATAAATTCGGCAGTTGCCCAACTGTGAATACCATCTTTTCAAACGTTGTTTTAATAGGGGCAATGCGCTGCTTGCCCTTGGCATCCGCCAGTTCCCACGCAGTATCCAGAGCAGCTTGCGCAGCATCCGCTATTCCGGCCTGAATAACATATCGGCCAATATATTGACTTTCCCTAGAATAGACGCTAACTGGTTGCTGGTCATAATTATAGCCCTGCTCGATCAAGTCATAATAATTGCCCATCGCTTCAGCCGCCGCCCCGTAAGCTTTGGTCAAGAATTTGTCCTTCAACGCTTCCAGATCAGCATCAGGATCCCAATACAAATTGTGGATGAGCCAATATTGCAAGGCGTTGATACCCCAAATATCGCTGTTGTCTACCTGTCCTTCAGGCAATACACCCGTAATGCCAAGATCGCGATAGTATTGCAGATCCGCTTGGACTTTGCCGGCAATTGGCCTTTCATATACATTGTTGGAGCAACAGCCATAATAATTGTACATCACAATATTTTGCGTCTTCGCTGCCCAAGCCTCTAGCTTCAGCTTGTAGCTATAGTTGGAATTGTTTTGATCCGCTGTATTGAATGGAGCCCTCGCGTCTTCCGCAGCCGGCGCCATTACAATAATAATATTGTCTTCCAGTTCGACCTTAGGCGGTGTATCAGTGAAGAAATAAGCGAATGTCGGAATTTTTACATTTGGATGAGTCTGCTTTAGATCCGCCGCCACTTTATTCAGAAATGTAAAGAACACAGTTGATTTATACGCAGGATCTTCCGGTTGAACGGTAAGCCCTGCCGGAGTTGTGAACGGCTGATTGCTAAGCTCTCCTTGGCTGAATACTTGGTTATCCATAATGCCGACCCCAACATATTCCAGCGGCTGGACGGAGAGCAGCGCCCTCATCTCATTGGCTACAATTCCCGGCACATCCGGATGATAAAAATTAATTTGTGAACGATCCAGCGTGACAGGCACATATTCCCCATTAATTTCGTTATAGTACTCAGGGTGCGCTGCAAAATACTTCTCATTAGGCAGCCAGGAGTCTAAATTGTGACCAAGCAGGAACGGTGTAATTCCGGCACGGTCATGCCTGTTCCAATACTGCACATTGCCCATTTCAGCCAGTTTAGTATTTAATTTGTTGCTCGCAAGCATCTTTTCTGTGTCCAAATCGGAGTGGAACTCCCCATATTTGCCCGAACCTGTCGTATGCCACCCTCTTAGCTGAAACGGCGATTTTTCAGCATAATCAACCTTCTCGGCAATAATCGTTGACTGGTTTTCATAAAGGGTTCCTATATCTACCGAGCGTGTCCACAGCATATCTGCGTTTTGTTCCAGGAAATCATAAACGCCATTTAACACGCCTCGTGATTCGTCACCAATAATGTATATACGGCTGCCCTCTTTACGGATAGCAAAGCCATCTGACTGGGCAAGAAAACTGAGATCAGCTGCATACAAGCTTGCAAGCTGCGGCTCGGTGCCGGGTGTAGCAAGCACAAGCTCCACTTTATCGCTAGCATGGCTTGAACTGACCATCGTAATCTCTAGCATTGGCTCTTCCTGTGCGTTCACTTCAATCAGCTTAATATCATCTACCCACATGGATTCTGTTTCCGACATGAAGAAGTAGACATTATTGAAATTGTAGTTGGCAGTCACAGGTGGTGCATAGTCCAGTTCCACCAATGTCCATTCGTCAGTTAATGTACTTACCGTACGGGCCGTAACAGGATTGCTGCCGCCGCTAGCTTGCCGCTCGTGAATCTCCATATTCATATTTCCTGCACCCGCCGATTTCACCCATGCGCTTAACTTATATTGTTTTCCTGGCGTCAATTGCAGTTCCTGTTCGCTCCTGGCAAACATATAGGAATTGCCGTCAAGATCTATGCGCATCGAATGGGCGCCTGATCTCCATACTGCTGCATCCCTTACAGCAGATGGTGAGTACCAGCCTTGCAGATTACCGCCATTATTGTGTTCAAACCCCTGATTAACAAGCAGGTTCGATGCATACTGGACAGGCAGCGAAAGCGTATTGAGCGTAACACCGCCGCTTGAAGTTGCCTTTACTTCTATGACATAGCTGCCATCAGCCAACGCTTCCGCCATTTGAAAAGAGCCTCGGATAATTTTTCGTTCATATGCCCCCACTGACACGTCCGCCGGCAAGTTGACAGGAATGGCACTATTGCTAGTTTGTACAAGAGAGATTACGGCAGGACTTGCCTCGTTATTTACGATATGCACTTCAAGTGGATAGTGCCCGCTTTTAGCGAGTGACATTTCACTGTTTGCAAACAAGATGCTAACAGCCGCCGATGAATCCCTTTTAAAGATTGGCAGCTCTGCCCCGCTTACGAGCTTGACTGACTCTTGCAATTCCTGGGCTGCATAGAGCAGCATTTCATCCGCCTCCGAGCCAATCAAGATATCAGAATTGGCGACACCCGAATTGACAATCGTCAAAGGAATGCCAGGGCTAGGGCTTGGACTTGGGCTTGGGCTTGGACTTGGACTTGGGCTTGGACTTGGACTCGGACTTGGGCCCGGCTCAGAATAGTTGCCAGGTACAGTGACAGTCGGCTGACTGCGAGTATCTTTAGCCACCAGCACATTGTCAATAGTAGCTGTTACATTCGCAGCAAAGCTTACTTTTTGCGGCCACTTATTCAATCGAGCACCTGACACATTAAATATGGCCAGATCAATCGTTCCTTCTCCTGTCACCGGAGCAGGCGCATTGAATGTCATAACGGCCACTTTGGCAGCGCTCTCCAAATCAACCAAGCCGCTCGCATTCATTTGCAAAGCTTGAATTTCAGTTCCTCCACCAACCGTAATTTTAATTTTTCCGTTCCATTTATCTACACTTACTGCCCCTGCCACCGTCGAGTCAAGCAGCGTTATTCCGTTCTCTCCTCCGCCAAGAATATATATGGAGCCTAATACAGTGACGGACTCTAGCAGCACTTCGCCGTCATTTACACCTTGTGTAATATACAAATTCCCATGTATTGTCATATTTCTTAATTGAACATTCGCGCTGTTGACAACTAGGTTGCCTACTGCATCTTTACTATAGCTGCCAGGTTGGTTCACTAGTGTTCCCATCACATTTTGAATCATTTGCACAACCTCAGCCCGAGTTATGTTTTTTCGCGGGCTGAACAAATTATTTCCGCTTCCTTTCACGTATCCCTTTGCCTGCAAGGCTGCCACTTCAGCGGCGGCGTACGCAGCAATATTATTTGCATCAGCAAAGGCTTCTACTGCTTCAGGGCCAGAGCTTACTTTAAAAGCACGCGCAATGATAACAGCAGCATCCTGACGAGAAATGTTTGTATCAGGCGAGAACTTCCCATTTCCAGTACCGTTAATAATTTGAAAGGCATGCAATTTGCTAACATCATGCATATACCAGGCACTGTTTGCCACATCCGAGAACGGAGTGCTGCCATCTGAAATAGCTGGAAAATTAAACACTCGGTTGATAAAAGCTGCGAATTCGGCGCGTGTCACAGAACTGTCCGGACGATATGTGTGATCGCCAAACCCGTTCAATAAACCGCTTTCAATCCATGATTGCATAACATCAAACGCCCAATGCTTTGAAATATCCGATAAATTTTGCTGAGCATTCACACCCTCACTTGCTGCCTCAGCCTTTATTGGCGGATATAGCATAAGCAGCATGCAAGCAATGATAGCCAACGACAAAAAACGATTTCGTTTGGACCTGTTACTCGTATACATAATAACCGCTCCTTCACTATTTTTATCGAGTCCTCCTTGCATTTCTCCCTAGCCTGGCAATAATCATTCTGCTGCAATCACCCCCTGCTTTTGACTGACATAATTACAAGCTTACTTCCACAATTACCGCCCCTCGCCCGGGTACATACAAACTAAACTGGGAATCACGTGCCTTAACAGGGACACCAGGAAACTCAGTCAAGACATCAATCTGCTGTATGGAGCTGCCCATCTGAACATGTGCGGATTTATAATTGATGTGTAAATTAGTCAATAACAGGCGGTAACGCCGCGGAGCTATCTCTAATGTAGCAACGCGAATGTAGGATTTATTTTTTAATATTTTTGGTGCTGCGGTAACTTCAATCAGATCCTCCACTATGCGGCTAATAAACGACTCTGCCATGGGATGGAAATGCAAGCTTTCCGACCAAGTGATCCCATCGTTAATTCCACCCACTTCTTGCGTCAGTCCATTTGAACCTTGGGACTCTTCTTCCATAAAGTAAATTTTGCCGGCCTCGCTTCCAGGATCACGAATTACGCAAAAATACTTTTGTTCACGAAGGCCGCTTTGAATACCAAAGTGCTTTAAGGACATAGCAATCCGCTCCGTCATCCGTCCGATCAGAATTGCAGCCCCTCCCCGATAAGCGAGTATAGTTTGCAATTCATCATCCGGCATCAAATGCAGATTGGTTACAAGTATTGAGCTGTTATAGTTAGGGATATCTTTTATTCGAATGGCGGCATGTATCGGAGCTCCACGCACCAACAGCTCATTCGTATACTTATGAACAGGCCAATTGCGATAATCGATATATTCGCGCATAGATGACTGCAGCATCGCATCCGACCATACCACTGCGGCTCCCGCTATATGTTGCGGCTGCGCATCAAACCCTAAATCCCAGCGCGCAGTAATCCACTTCCAGTTCTCCCGGCTTATACAATCTCCAAGACAAGCCATAAAACCAGCTGCACAGCGCCTTACTTGATTACCTCCAGCCAGATACATATTCGTTAAGGAATGAATATCCCGCTCCAGTACGGTAGGTGCATGACTGATCGCATCCCATTGCTCATGAGTATCATGAAGCGCATTTAAACAAATCAGCTTCGTATCCGGCACATAAGCTTTAATCATCATTAGCATAGTCATAAATTCAGAACCCGGTTCATATTCGGTTTCCCCGGCTCCTGCTGAGAGAGACGCGCCGACAGTCTCTACGATAAACCCGTCAATCCCTGTATCAGCCAGCAGCTTGTAATCTACGCCGTAACGATATAGCGCTTCAAACGGATCTCTTGTCCAGGCGGTATTCACATAGGCTTTTTTCCCGATTTTGCGTATCGCAGCCATAATTTTTTGCCAAAGCTGCGCCCATCTGCCGCTGTGGAATTGCACCCATTCCATCCGCTTGTTATTCCAGATCCAGTCTGCGCGCCGTACCATTTCATCCCGCATGCCATCACATGAAGCATGCAGCGTTTCCGGCAGCTCCACACTGCTCCAGTGCATAAATTGCTCCACCATATCATCGGAATAATCGCTTTCCGCCAGAGTCAGCCTTGGGCTCGTATAGCCATCAGCGCCATGGTAGCCGTCGAATCCGTAGTCCTGCAGCACCTGAACGAGCTCCGTTACAAATTTGTCTTCATACAGGCTGCCGTCCTTCATACGCCTTAGCGGATTAATTCCCGGGAAAGGCTCGCCCGTCTTGCGCATTTCGTACAACTCAGGATGAGCGCCACACCACGCACTTTTACGCAGCTCTTCACTGCCATCCTCCCCATCAAATTGAAAAATATCGAAAAAGGCGCAGTATACTTCAATACCATGCTTCTGAAACTCACGAACCAAATTACGCAGCTCATAATTCGTCCATCGCTGCCTGCTGCGATCTTTGCTGTAGGGGCGGGCACCGTATGAACAGATTTCCATAGGCAATTCCCGTTCATCCTCCATTCCCATATGCCCATGGACAAAATCAGGCGTGTAAAACAATAAAGAAATGCTTTCAGGTATAAATCCCGCATTATCAAGATAGGCCCCAACAGCATAATCCGGCTGCTGATTGTCAAAGCCAATTAATTCAATCCAGATCCATCGCTCATAATGGATACTCATTGCACACTCATCCTTTCACACTTCCAAGTACAATTCCCTTTACAAAAAAACGCTGTAGAAACGGATACACAATAAGGATTGGAAGAGCTCCTAGAAAGATTTGCGCCGAACGTGTCGTTCTCTCGGAAATTTCCAAAATCCCGCTTAAATTGTTAGGGTCCGTCTTCATAGGATTGCTGTTAATAACCATCAATTGCAAATACGTTGACAGCGGATAATTTTGAGGAAAATTCATATAGATCAGGCCGTCAAACCAAGAATTCCAATGAAATACCATTGTAAATAAGGCGATTGTCGCTATTACCGGCAACGACATCTGGATATACATGCGGCATAGCACTGTCCAATGCCCTGCCCCATCCATAAAAGCGGACTCTTCAACTTCCCGCGGCAACCCCCGAAAAAAGTTAAGCAGTAAAATAACATTGAATACAGAAACCGCACCTGGAATAACAAGCGCCCATATCGTATCGATCAACCCTGTCTTGCTTACAACGATGTAAGTCGGAATAAGCCCGCCGCTGAATAAAATCGTAAACACAAAAAACCAAGCGTAAAAACTGCGGCCGTACAAATCTTTCTTCTCCTTGGACAATGGATAGGCAGATAAAATAGAGAGTCCCATACTAATGACAAAGCCGAGCCCGAACCGCTGCAGCGTAATTAAAAAAGATAAAATAAACTCTTTTTTTTGCATGATATATTTATAAGAAGACAACGTGAAATCAACAGGGATCAAATTAACCAGGCCCGCCGAGGCTGCCGAGCTGGAGCTGAAAGAAATGGCCAGCATTTGAATTAAAGGCAGCAGACATAGCAGTGAAAGAGAGATAAGGAAGAGATAGTTTCCTACAACAAACACTTTCCTGCCGAAAGAAGCTTGGCGCAGCATATTAACCCTTCCTTTCATCAAAAAATACGATAGTTTACTAGCCGGTACGCTAAGAAATAAGATAGAGCAATTAGAATAAACGATACGAGCGACTTAAATAAGCCAATTGCCGTAGCCACCCCAAACTGCGCATCAAGCAGCCCCATCCGGTAAATCAATGTGTCAAGAATATCGCCGCTCTGATAGACACTCGGGCTATACAAATTAAACACTTGATCGAACCCGGCATTTAGAACATTGCCCAGGCTTAGTGTCGCCATTAGTACAATAATTGGCACCATGCCGGGAAGCGTCACATGCCATACTTGCCGGATATGACTTGCCCCATCCACAACGGCTGCTTCATACAAAGAAGGATTGATACCCGTAATTGCTGCTAGAAAGACAATGGTACTGAAGCCGAATTCCTTCCATACATCGGATACGATTAGGGCGAAAGGAAACCACTTATTGCTTCCAAGAAAAAAAATGGTGTCCATTCCCGCTGCCTGCAAAACCTGATTCACAATTCCTTCAGAAGGGGACAAAATATCAACCATTATGCCGCCCAAAATTACCCATGACAAAAAATGAGGCAAGTAGATTAAGGTCTGGACCCCACGTTTGATAAACATATTTTTCAGTTCATTTAATAGGATGGCAATAATAATCGGCACGATCAAACCAAGCAAAATTTTCATAGATGCAATATAAACAGTGTTATACAATACCTGCCAAATATCAGGCATCTGCAAGATATAACGGAAATTACCCAATCCAATCCAATCCGAGCCGAATATCCCTTTGATCGGTATAAATTTTTGAAAGGCAATAACAATCCCCGCCATAGGATAGTAGCTATAAATAAGCAGTACAATAATACCCGGAATCAACATGAGATGGAGAGAGGATTGACGCTTCAGCTTCTGAATATTCATGCTCCCTCATATCCCATCTTGCCATCATCCATAAAGGCAGCCGGGTTGCTGCACATAAGCGTCTCAATTTGCTCTGGAGTTATGCCGGCATCCTCCATCATCGGAATAATATTCGTAATCATATGGTCATACCCCCAGCCTCCGTAACGATGCAAACAGGTTTTCAGGCAAACATCAGTGGATATTAATATTTGAGATAAAAATCCCAAATCAATGAGTTGTTTAATGGCCATAACCCGCTCAATATCTCTGGCGAACATCCCCCTAAGCACACTTCGATCCCGCTTATCCGCATAAAATTCCTTGCCGAAATTATCGAATTCAACATATACGCCAAGGTTTAACAAGTCTTTAATATACGCCATTCGGATATCCACATCGATGTGGTTAATACAGACTTTCTCAGCCGCAGCCCCATGCTGGGTAAGCAGATCAACAATTTCATAGCCATTTGTACTATACAAATCTGTATGCACGTGCAAGCCTAGTCCGGTCTCCTTCTGCACAATCGCAGCGGCAAGCAGTGCCTTTCTTTCATTCGGATATATGATCTCGCTAGTGCCAATTTCTCCTATTACACCGGCTTTAATCGTTGTTCCATCTATACCAACTCGAATTTCGTGCAATAATTCTTCTACAATGCTATCCACCGTCTTAGCATCCATATCAGGCGGATGGGAACCGCGTACATAGTAGCCGCAGCCTGCTATAATATTTAAATCTAATTCCCTAGCCAAGCCCGCTAATAAAACAGGATCTCTTCCGATTTCCCTAAGTGTGAGGTCGACAAACGTCTTTCCCCCAGCTTTCTTAAATTTCAACAGCTCATCCCGAATAACATCCTCATCATCAATGACCGCATTATCCAAAACCGCATACGGATTGCGCATCAGCTTCCCGAGATTGCGTATATTTACTTGGTCATTGGCAAGCTTCTGTTGTGAAATTCCTATTGGAGCAGGCACTAATTTTCTAAGATCGATAAAGGCATGCTCATGAGGCAGAACCACACCGAGGCTGTCCTTACTTACCCTGCCCGTTACAGTCATAATTGACAAACCAACCATCCCCTAACCGCTTTTTATTCAAGGAAGCAGGTCCGTATTAGACCTTGCCTCCCTAAGGTGAAACGGCTGTCGCCATCCTTTGACGGCGCAGTGCGATTCATTCCGAGAAATATAAGATACGTATAGAGGTGAAGCCTATACTTGCTTATATTTTGAAATAAGCTCTTATCAGTGATTATGCTTACTTACTGGCTTTCCATTTTGCTACTTCTTCTGTAATTTTATCGCCGCCAAGGTTTTTCCAATTGATTACAAACTCATCGAAAGCATCTATGGAGGATTCACCCATCACAATCTTCGTAAACGTTTCCAACTCCATTTTTAACAAAGTAGCTTCTTTCTCCACCATGGTAGGCGTTGGACCGGATATAAATTTCGTCATCTTGAATTGATCCTTCGTATGATAGTCATACAAGATCGTTATTGCATCAAAGAATCTTGTAAAACCCCAACCGCTCATATCCCCATTGTTGAAATCGTTAATCCCCTTATAGAAGCTAGCCTGCCCTGGATTGCTCGTTAAATTAAGCAAAGATTCATCCTGCTTTTCCACTGCTTTGGATACATATTCATAGGTCTCCACATTTTGAATCGGGTTGGCTGCTTGTAATAAAGCATATTGCCACTTATCTACATCCCCATTGCGGTTCATATCGGTAAGCGGATACTTGCTCCGATCCCAATCATGACTTGCAGCATTTAGGAGCTTGATAGCCGCTTCAGGATTTTTCATCCCTTTTCTGACCACGTAATATTGATTCACATTGTATTCAGTTTGCGGCTGCGCCGGAGTATTGTCGATAGATGGCAGATGGAATGGCTTCCACTCCATCTTTTCATCCAGGCTCTTGCCATCTAGAAACAGGAGCGGCGACCAGTCGGCCCCATAGAACATCCCTAATTTCCCTGCATTTACGGTTTGAATAAACTTTTCTTTATCCTTCACGCCAAACTCCCGGTCAATATGGCCATTGGCATACATTTCTTGCAGCTTGGCAAGCGCCTGCTTCATCTCTGGTTGAATACTTCCGTAAACAAGCTGCCCGGAATCATCCTCCACCCAGCTTTTTGGATAAGCATGATAACCATTAAAGAACCCTTCAAGCCCCGGCTCCAGACCGTAAAAATCTTTTGCTGCACCCAGTCCATACGTATCATTTTTTTGGTTGCCATCCGGATCTTGTGTAACGAATGCTTCCGCAATGCTGAATACATCCTCCATCGTTTTCGGCTCAGGAAGCCCCAACTTTTCGAGCCAATCCGTTCGTACCCATAAAAGCGGGGCTGTGTCGAATGAACCTGAGTTAACCGGCAGCCCCAGCAGCTTTCCATCGAAGGTTGCTGATTCTATGCCCAATCCTCCGTCTTTCATTAGGAGTTCCTTCATTTTAGGCGCTCCATATTGTTCCAGCGCTTCTGTCAAATCAGCCAGTTGGTCTGCCTCGACCAATTGATTGAACTGAATGCCATCGACAGGCATAATATCAGCCAATTTGCCTGATGCCATCGCTATATTGAACTTTTGCTCATATTGAGACGGATCGGAAACCCACAAGTATTTGATTTTAATACCGAACTCATTTTCGTACAGCTTTGTCCATGCATTGTTTTCAATCGTTTCACCGTTTTCAAATTTCAAATTTGAATTTACAGTCCGAATTGCTGTTACTTCAATCGGCGGATCAATTTTTCCAAATGGATCATGGTTGGCCACTTCCACTGTTTCAGTTGCTTTTACTCCGTTGTCCGACGGCTTTGTTCCTCCGTTTGTACCGTTCTCCTCAACTTTGCCGCTGCAAGCTGCCAGCAAGACGAATGCGCATACCACCATAGATAGAAGTACAGATTTTGTCGAGTTACCCAGCATATTTTAGCCCCCTGTTCCTTTTTCCTTTCACCTCTAATTGTAAAATAACGCTTTCATGCGATCTATCAACAATCCTTGCCTTTCTTTGCGTTTGCTGTCCTCTTTAATTGTCTTTCTATCAAAAAGTTCTCCCGATACTCCTGCGGGGTCATTTGAAAAATACGTTTAAACGAACGATTAAACTGGGACGGAGCCTCATAGCCTGACGTTATAGCGATCTCCTGAATCTTCATAGTTGTGTCTTCCAATAAATCTTTTGCATTCTTCATCCGTTCATTCGTAATATAATCCGACAACATTGCTCCAGTCGTCCGTTTGTATAAACGCGACAGATAGGTTGGACTATGATGGACCAAGGTAGCCAACGCCGTTAAGCTCAAATCACCATCCAAATTTGTTTTGACATATTGTTGAATGAAATGAATGAGCCGTTCCGTTTGCTCGCCCCTGACAGACTCATAAAGAGATGATAGCTTGTCCGAATCCTGAATTAGCATTTCTTGACCTTGGCCTGCGTATTGCGCGAGCAATTTTTTCAAATGATCAAACTGTCCCCCTATATCTTCCCAACTGCATGGCTCTTTCCCAATTACAAACGAAACTGGATACTTATAAAGTTGTATGCAGGATTGCTGAACAGATTCCATAATGGAGTAGACCCTCGTTTTCAAATGCTGCCAGGCACGATGCTCCTGTTCCACTTCAGTCTGCTCGCCAGACCTTAACGCTATCGGTTGAATAAGCCAAACAATCTTGTTCAAATCAAATGTGACTGATAGCTGAATGCAAGTGGTCGCCAAATACTCCTCGGCAATATTTTGACATGCATAGAGTAACAGCATTCTGTCAGCTTCACTTACTTCTCCATTCCAGCCCTCTATACTTCCAATTACAACGAATACCTGCTTATTCGAAAGTAAAGAAATATCGGATTCAAGCAGTTTGTGCTCGCGTTCTTTTACAGAGAGTGCAGGTTCTGCCATTAACTTGAATAAAGTGCTTTTCTGAATGGCCGCAATGGCCGATTGCAGTTTCGTTCTAGCTTTAATGTCATGATTAATCCGTTCTTCGGCCTTGTCCAGCTCATCAATGGCTTTGTTTAACGCAGCAAGCAGAACGTGGTCATCTTCCGTTTTGAGCACATAGTCAACAATGCCACCCATGCGAATCGCATTACGGGCATAATCAAACTCATTGAAGCCAGTCAAAAATATAACTTTACACATCGGCCAGCTCTCTATAATCCGCTCATGCAGTTCAATACCGCTCATCCCTGGCATACGGATATCTGAGATGACAACATCGATCCGATTATGGGCAAGGCAGTCCAGCGCTTCGTAAACGTTATATGCCCGGTATGCCTCCAGGTCCCAATGCCCTGCCTCGTTAAGTAGCAGATTAATATTATTCACAATAAACGGCTCGTCATCTACAATAAGTATCCTATACATATTCGTTAGTCTCCTTTGCTGATCGGAAAGTATATGTGAACAATTAATCCCTTGTTAGGTCCCTGCATCACTTCAAGCCCGCCTCGTTCACCATATTTCAACTTCAAACGACGCTGGATATTTACGAGTCCCGTCGTCTCCCCCTCTTTCTGAAAGGCCAGTTGACGAGTCAACTCTATAAGCTCCTGTTCCTGCATCCCTGCTCCATTATCCTCTACTACAAAATACAATCTGTCATCCATGCTCTTAAAATAAATCGTTAATTTCCCGCCTGCGATTGTTTCACTAAGCCCATGCTCATAAACATTTTCAACCAAGGGCTGTAAGATCAGCCTCGGTATTTTGATATCGTGAAATTCCTGGGGCAGATCCTCAAACTCCACATCAATTCGGTTTGAAAAGCGTATATTTTGAATTTCCACATAGGAGCGAACATGGTTTACTTCATCCAATAGCAAAACTTCCTCCTGCCCATTTCTCGTAATAAATTGAAAATAATCACCCAAGTTTTTGGATACCAATTCTGCTGTGCGATTGTCATCATGTTTAATTAATCGATGCAAAATATAGAAGCTATTATAAAGAAAATGCGGGGTAATCTGCATCTGCAGCTGCTTCAGCTCTGATTGCTGCAGCCTGATTTTCTGTACATAAAGCTCATCAATCAAAGTCTTCAATCGCTGGACTGTCTGATCAAAACGATTAAAAAGAAATCCAAATTCATCTGTACGCGTTGACAACAGAATCGGATTAAAATTGCCCTCCTCCACATTTCTGAAACGCCGCACGAGCATTCGGAGCGGCCTTTGAATTAATAGATATATACCATAGGAAAACAGAATGACAATAATAAGGGAACAGCCCACAAGCAGCCAAAACCAGATGCCATATGTCTTAAGCTGGCCAATAAGAAGATTTTCAGGAAAATAAAAGACGAGATTCGTATCCAAAAAAGTTGATTTATCGACAATAACGATATAGTTTTCTTTGCCTACTTTTAATTGTTCGGTAGAAAGAGAGGGCAAATCGCTATTTTCAACATGCTCCTTAATTTGTGCCAAAGCTTCCGGGTATTGCTTATTAGAGATACTCAAATTGTCATTGTACAGTAACGCGCCGCCTTCTTGCGGGAAAGATTCCAGCGCATTTATTATTGCTTCCTTAGATAATTCAATATTCTGAATAAAAACAGGAGACTTTCTGGCTTTTTCTTTATCAAATAAATATGTGGGGTAAGTTAAATTGAGGAACAGCCGATCTTTCCATGCTGTTATCGGTACGCCGCTCGAATAGGTTGCAAGTGTTACAGCTTCCATCTCTTCCTTAATGCCAGCGGCATCGGCTAAACTGGAAGTAGACACCACTCCCCCTATCGATTCGATATAGATCGTGATATCCTGTATGTAGCTGCTGGATTCCTTTAAATTAATAAGCTTTTCTGTTAAATCAATGATAGCTTTTGTTCTCTGATAGTCAGATAAACTCGAATTTATATTGCTGAGCTTCATCAGATTCTCGTCGTTAACGAAAGTCTTCTGCGTTAGAATAATTCTTTCTAATTCCTTCTCCAAGCTGGCAAAATAATAATGGATGGTTGTCGAGATGGAATTAGATATTTGACTTTTCACTTCCTGTTTGCCCAGCTCATTCAGTATCAGACTTAATGTGAATAATGGTGTCATAATAATTAGAAATGTTACTATCAATTTTGGAAAAATGGGCATATTGCCAAGCTTAAGCTTCGACCACACTTTATTCATCCCCCCTACAATATAGGTAAGCTTAATGTACTTCCTGCCTAGAATCAATAAATATATTAAAATTCCGACCGCTGTTGTAGTCCCATTTTTTTGATGAAATAATCCTTGTAAAGGATAAAATTGGCCTACAAAGGCGGACGCTGCCGCTTCTCCATTCCCAATCTTGCTCTTCGTTCCCCTTCTTTTTGCTTGCCAATCGTTGCCCACAATTAATCGACACCCTCTTAATGTCCGTTAACTACAAATGCAAATAATTATACACGCTAATAATTTCAAAAAGGCCATCACACAAGCCATAACTACGGCTGTGTGATGACCTCCTTTTATTAAGCAATGACCGATACCCTATTACACAAAGTTCAATCCTTTCGTGTAAGGCAAAGGAACAGGAAAAAAGGGTTGCGCTTTATCACGAAAGTCTTCATTAGCATAATTGGAAAACCCTTCTTGACCAAACATATATACAGACAAATCAATCATAGCAATTGGGTCTGAAACATTAGTACCAATCGAAATAACTACCTCTTCCGTTTCTTCATCTAGCGTATGAATACAAGGAATTTCTTCTACGTGCTTTCCATGCTCCAACCAATAGGGAACCAGCTCTGCAAATAACTGTGCAGCATCGCTAATCCAGATGGTTCCCTGATTCCGAACCTTTTGACAGCTAGTATTCTCAAGTCTGCTCTGATCTACAAGTGCCTTATCCTCATTGCTTATATACCAGTTTATTTCAGATAGTTGATAGAACGATAATAATTGATTGATTGTATAGGCAACTGCCGGGATAGCTCCTCCCCATTCAATCACTTGTCCTATTCGGTTTGACTCTTTTGCTTTATTATTGTACGCAAGAACAATAAAACCAATAACCTGAGTTCCTTCAAGAACGAGGATTGTCACTTGTTCCCAATCTCGAATAGCTGCAAGCGAGCCTGCTTCTATTAAGTCCGCCAAATCCCATATACTTTGCTCGAAGGCAACAGCTCTGCTACCCGCTATTCGATATACATGAAGCCAATCTGTTCCCTGCATCTCTCGAAAGCCTATTTCTTGACATGGAGCCACAGCTCGATTCAGAGTGGGTCCGCTAAAGAACGTGCAGTGGTTCCACTCTCCAAAGGTACGCAGCCCTGCCTCAATATAGATTGGCAGTTCTCCAGATACAAATAAAAGGGATGTCTTGGATTTCTGCGCTGACTGCTTAGCATACTCGAGTACTTTAGTCGCATACCCCTGACCGCGATAGGCGCTAGCTGTACATACCGCTCCATAAGAGTAAACGGACAGCTTCGAAGACTTTACTCTAACAACGGAAGGTACCATCCCAGCAAATGACACTAGGCGATCTCCAACAAAGCAGCCTAAGCCTTGCTTTAAGCTGCGTGAGAATACTTTGGGCAGGGATAACCCCATTGACTTCCTCTGACCAGCACGAAATATTTGATCGGCAAGCCTAACAGCTGCTCCAAGCTCCTCATCCTTTAAATATCGAACCACAACAGACCCACCTTCGGTCATAGGAAACTCTCTTGACGCACACTATTATCGGATAATGCCAGTTGGTCAATAACAAGCTTCATATGGGCATTAAGCTCATGCTCATCCTTTGTTCTTGTCGTGATAGAGCGAATGACCCCCATTTTTTGCAAATAATACTTTGCGCTAATAGGATAAGCCAGATGCTCAACCAATGAGGATAGCGTCAAATAATATTGCAGCTGCTGTGCCTTTTTACCGTTCGAATGATCGTTTTCAACAAGCCATACGTACAAATCCGGATGAATATTAGCCATTACGCCGCTATAGCCGGCTGCGCCTTGCTCTAAAGAACTTAATAAGGTAGTAGAATTCGCATTAAACAGCCGCAGTGTTGTATTTTGGACAAGCCGCAATCTTTGCTGCAACAGCTTATCGTCACAGCAAGTATCCTTTAAAAATAAGATTTGGCCTGATTCCGCACAGAACTTCAGCATATGTTGCGACAGTAATCGTTTGTAAGGATACGGGCACTCGTACAGGCCAAAACGGATAGCAGGAAAGGCATGCAGAATCTTTTGCAAGTTCGCTATCCACACCTCATCACTCTCATTTGAGGATGCTAACCGATTGCTGACAAGCACAAATGCATCAATGCCTGTTTTACTAATCTCGCCAATTTCCTCCAGTTGTCCTTCAAGTGTGTCGCTTATATGACCAGAAGCAATAACAGGAACCCTGCCGGCTGTATGCTTTACTACAAAGGCGGCTAGCTGCACACGCTCCTCCAAGCTTAAAGCGAACATCTCACTTGACTGGCATACGGCAAACAGTCCTGCGACGCCATGAGCTATATACCACTCTATTAATTTTTCTAGGCTATTATAATCAATCGTCTTGTCTTCATGGAAGGGTGTAATCATTGTAGGCCACACGCCTTGCCAATTAAACGTGTTAGTCACTATACTCATCCTCACTTTTCCGTTACATTAAGGCTTCCACAATGTAGCTGCAATATAGCAGGAACGAAACTGCTCATCGTTATAGTAATAAACAATGACCAACGTGCCGTCTGGGCGCAGGACAGCTCTTGGATATCCTACATCATGATTGCCCGCATCATCCCGCAAAATAATTTCTTCTCCCCAGGTCTCCCCTTGATCACAGCTGATCTTGGCGCGCATGCCCCATTTCTGATCACGGAAGCCATAGGTCATGACAAGGCGGCCATCCTGTAATAGTGTTAGCGTAGGCGGATTGCCGCCTATCCCTGTATTGCTGACAGGCCTGGTGACGTATCCCCAGCTTATTCCATTGTCCTCCGAACAATATAAATCGATATAATTTGAGGTTTGATCCTTGTCTTCATACTTTCTAATACGGTTGGCTACTAGTATTTTATTGTCTGATATTCGGACACTGGCCGGCATAATCGAAAATACATTTTCATCTGGCTTATCAATCCAGCTTAGGAATTGATGTGTTTTGCCGCCGTTTTCTGTTCTCGCAACGAAAACACGGCTGCCTATTTCCTGGCCCGATATCGTTTGTGCCGTTAGAAAAATAAGTGCTGTGCTGCTCGACTCAACTAAGTAATCGGTGCGTGCAGCAATTCCGATTTGATTCATTTTGCTTAATTCGAACGGTCCCTGCCAGGAATGACAACGGTCTTGTGATACGTATAACCAAGATGCCGCATCGCCTTCCAAATCCTTTCTGCCGAACATCATGGCAAAATTATCACTTTGAAAATCGGTCGTAACGTCCAAAGGTATCGGTCTATTAATCTCCAAATTATGAGAGTCAGGTTTCGTATGCTCCCCCACTGACAGCCCCAGATTTCCCGGTGTTTTTACAGGCATCTCTACACATTCCCAGTGCTCACCGCCATCCAAGCTCCTAGCTTGCATAGCAGTAAAAGGCTTTGTGCGATCTCTAGAATGGAATCCCCCATCATTTAAGTAATAGCCAGATGTAAAACCTACTACAATCTCATTGCCAAATCCCCAAATGCCATAGTTTGCCGGCCAAGCTGCATATCTGCCTTCCTCTTGATAAATGACAATATGTTTCATCTCTTCCCAGCCTCTCGACTACATTTGTTTTCTGTTTCCACCATATTTCAATATCTATTCAATCCCCAACACTCTGCGTAAGTTTCCACCCAGAATTAGCTCTAACTCCTCGTCGGATAAGTTCAAATTTTTCAAGCGCTCCAGCCCGATATTGGTTTCCTTCTCGAGGTTGTATGGAAAATCGAGTCCAAAAATAAGCTGCTTGGCACCGCCCTGCGCAACAAGCTCAATCAAACGTTCATCGGTCAGGTGCCAGAAGCGGCTAATATGCTTGGTAAATACACTTGTCAGTCCGCCATAAACATTACCGACACGCGAATTATTAACGATGACAGCCAGGGCTTCCGGGAAAAAGCTGTATCCGCCGACATGCTCCAGACTGTATCCCAACTTGGGAAAGTGATGCGCGATTTCGTCAAACAATACAACATCGTAATCTTTTATGCGGTGCCAATGAATGCCGGTGTGAAAGGACAAAAACAACTTGTGCTCCTCAGCCGCTTGATAAGCTTCAAATGCTTCAGGCGATAAAATGTTGAATTTTTGATACGCCGGATGCAGCTTGATTCCTTTAAAGCCGAGCTCATAGATTTGCCGAACCTGTTCTTTTAAATTGCTTTTGTTAAAATCAAGCGTGCCAAATCCGAATAAACGATCCTGTTGTTCTATTTCTTTGGCCAGCCAGCCGTTGCATGACGTCTCTTCCGTATCCATCTGCCCGCTGAACGGAGCGTAGCAAACCGCTTGCTCGATACCGCAATTGTCCATAAGCTGCAGCAATCTAACCACGGTTGCATGCGGTCTGACAGTTTCCTGAAACACATGGGCATGATTAGCAAAAATCCGGTATGACATTTTTCTCACTCCTACTAGTTATGATTGGTGAACAAATAGGTCAATGAGGGCTTATACTTTCATAAAAGGCAATTTAGCAGTATCTAACCCACTGACAGAAAGCTTAGGTTGTTCTAGCAATTTACCGTTAATTTCGATATATTTGATTCCTTCACTAATAGGATTCCATACGCATTCCAGCTTCGTTTGACTATGTTCATACACAGTCCGCCGCATATGGGAAATTTTCCGCCCATGCGCCCACTCGTCCGTAATGACAACTTGATCAAACATACGGCGGAATTCCTCGAAGCTGCCAGCTTCCGCTTCGCTTCTTACTTCTGCAACAAAGCCGTTGCTGGTCAGCTGAAAGCCGCGCTGTGCAAAATGCCGCTCTGGCCCTTCGTAATTATAAAAAGAGACGATAAGATAATCGCTGGTTTTTTCAACCTTTACAGCCTGTTCTCTGCCCAAATCTGAAAAAACAAGCGGGAAAAACGCCATATACACCGGACCATCCTTTACAAATACAGGACATGCCTCTACACTTGCCCCCTCGAGCTGATCGAGCCTGTGCTCACCAAGCCATATTTGTTCAACAGGCCCATACCTTGCACTAAATAATAAACTCAGCTTTATACTAGAAACGGCTTCATGCAGCCCGATTTTGGGCTTATACAGCATCATCGCGGTCTGATCATGATGAATACCGATTTTACGGCCCTCATCCAAAAGAGCGTCCTTCCACTGCGGCCAGTTTATTTTGGAATAGTCGTTTGACTCTCCCCACTTTTTATCATTTAGAATCAGTCTGCTGCATACGGTCGCGATATCTTTTTGCTCCGTCACTCGCCTGCTGCGGCGGTAAAGCAAATGAAAGGCATCATCAAAAACACCGGTACGGAACTCACGGGACATGACTCCCATTGCAAAGTCCGGCTCCATATAGGTCGAGATCGAACCGCTGCCTGCCGGCATCTCAAATAGATCATCCGATTCATTGGGATTCGGCTGAGGCTTGAAGGTCGCAGCGCTATATTCGTATGTCCCTTGAACCCGATACGGATAGGACCTGTTTTTCATCTGCTCCACCAAATAGGCAGGGCAATGATACGTTGTATGGATTAAGCAGCCCGTATTGATCTGCATAAAGCCGACGCTATGATGAAGCAATTCGCCCGGCTTGCCAAATTTGCCAGTAAAGAAGGTGTTCATTGGATTAATCGCCACCTCATCGCCCAGCAAAATATAGAGCAGTATACGTGAAGAATGAGTATGCGCCGTTGAGTCAACTGCATAGGCCCGCGAATAAGGACCAGCCGTTTGAAAGGTAGTCGGATGATAGTGGAACAGCAAATCTACCCACAGTCTTTCCTCGCATTGCAATGCCATTTCCTGCAGCTCAGCGGAGAGCGGCAGCTCTGCAATTTCGGCCATACAATACGCTTGAATTGGCGTATAGGTCGGACTGTTGCACTCCGATGTAAATCCGCGTCTTTGCAGCAGCTTGCACAGCTGCTGCAAACGCTGCGCTCCTGCCTGCATATAGTCGTCCTGCTTGAGATACAGTCCGGCTGCTAGCAGCGTATACGCTCCCATCGTTGCATAATTATCATTGGCCCCCCGAAACTCCATCTCCACACTCGTAAATTCACGTAATAACTCGTCATTCAAATAAGCGGTAAGAGCGGCTCTGGCATCCGGTTCGAGCTGGTCATCATATTTCACTAACACCTGAAGGGCTGCCATAGGCGTGAAATGACACATAGAAAACGCTGTTGCCGTAATGATGCGATTCGCCAGCTGTATAGCCCCTCTATCGCCTGATTCCATATAACTGAGCACAAACCATATTCGCTCTCTCAGTCCAAGCGATTCCTCATGGCTATGGTTCACACGCCAATGACCGTCCTGATCAAAGTAATCCATCGTGTATTCCGCTATTTTTTCGTATATTTGCCTTTTTCGGTCCGCTTGTCCCTGCAAGTCATAGTACATCGTCTCACCTCGGATTAGTAAACTGATAAAAAGTATCGAGGCCTTTGATACGCTCAGCCGTTAATAAATGGTTTGCGTTACGGCATTTCGTTGACATGCTCTGTCCTTGTAATTGCGACAAATATTTGGAGCCTGCCGGATGTATGCCTCTCAGCATGCCATTTAGAAAAGTAAGATAAGCATATAATCGCTGTGCTTCAGCCTGTTCCTGCGCTTGAAATGCATTGTACAAATCAATAACAAGCTGCGAAGAGGAGGCGCTATGAATACATTCGATTCCTGCGCCTGCTTCGAGCGCCTCCAGCATGAAGGCCATATTGGCCTGATACACGACCGATTCGGGAGCCATGCTCAGCTTGCTGCAAATTCCTTCAACCGTACATGTCGTATCCTTGATACCGGCTATGCCGCCCTGTGTCACCAAATCGCCGTACAAAGCGGCATCGATCATATGATCCTCTCTGCCCGGCCATTCATAAATAAAAACAGGCACACTGCAAGCTTCCGCTAACTGCGCATAATACTCGAACTTTTGCTGCCTGGAATAATCCTGAACCGGAGGAGGCACTAATACAACGGCATTTACTCCGGTATCCTCCATTCTTCTTACCTGCTCCAGATGCTCCTCTATTTGCCCGCTCACATTAGCTGTCGCCTTCACCGGTGTTTCGCCGGCACGAGCAGCAGCCCGTCTCGCCAGCTCCAATCTCTCCTGCTCGGACAAGCTGCTCATCTCACTCGTTCCACATACAGCAAACAGCCCTTTGGGCGAAGCTGCAAGCTGCGCGTCTACATGCTCGTCATAAGCATGCCAATCGATAGAGCCATCCTCATGAAACGGGGTCAGCAGCAATGAAAAAACACCTTTATAGGAATCCTTTATTTGTTTATTCAAGTTCCATGCCACTCCTTTGCTTCCTCTGCCTTGCACTGCCCTACCCTTTTACCGATCCAAGCAAAGCGCCTTTCGTAAAGTACTTTTGCAAAAAAGGGTAGACGAGTAATATAGGAACAGTCGCTACAATAATCATGCTAAATTTAACCGTTACCGCAATATTCGGAATATTCTCTCTAAGCGTTTCGTCAAGGTCACGGTTCGTCATCTGAAACAGCATTTGCCGCAGCAGCACCTGCAGCGTATATTTGCTTGTATCATTCACATATAGGACAGCCTGCATGAACATATTCCACTGCGATACCGCGTAAAACAGCGTCAATGTAGCTAGAATCGGCAAGGCAGTCGGGATAATAAGCCGGAACAAAATGCCGATATCATTACAGCCGTCAATTTGCCCAGACTCTTCAATTTCAGTCGATACAGAGCGAAAGAAAGTGACCATTAACAGTACGTTGAACGCTGAAATCGCATTTGGCAGCATAAGCGCCCATAAACTGTCGATCAAGCCGACAGATTTCACGACAAGATACGTTGGAATAATGCCGCCTTGAAACAGCATTGTAAAAAACACTAGAAACAACGTGGTTGTGGAACCGACAACTCTCTTCTTGGACAGCGTATAGGATAACGTAACCGTCAAAATCATGCTGAGCGCTGTACCGGCAACCGTAATAAACACTGTGTTTCCGAACACTTTCACAAAATTGTCCGTATTGAAAATCGTCACATAAGCGGCCAGCGAAAAGCCTTGCGGCACGAACATCAGCATGCCTTGCTGCACGAGGTGCGGCTGGGAGAGCGATCCGACAAATACATTCCAAAACGGATAGATCATGACTAACGAAATAATAGCCAGTGACGTGTAATTGAAAACATCAGCGAGTTTGGAGGAGAAGCTTCTTCCTATCATATCTGTTGATCCTCCTTAAAATAGGGCGTGGTCGCTAGTTTTACGAGCGACGTAATTAGCTGATAATACGAGTATTAAATTTACAACGGATTTGAAAATACCGATCGCCGTCGCATAGCTGTAATTGCCCTGCAGCACGCCGGACTTGTATACATAGGTGTCAAACACTTCAGCAACTTTAAGAATGATCGGATTGCCCATAATATATAATTGGTCAAAGGATAGCTCCAAAATGTCACCGAGCCGAAGAATTAATAAGATGACAACGGTAAACATAATCTGCGGCATCGTAATATTCGTCATTTGCTTCCAGCGATTCGCACCATCTACGCGAGCAGCCTCGTACAGCTCAGGATTAATGCCGGCTAAGGCGGCTAAAAACAAAATGGTTCCCCAACCGACCTCTTTCCAAATCGACTGCAGCGTGATCATGCCCCAGAAGTAATTAACATCGAATAAAATCTTGCCCTCATAGCCAAGCCTTTCTAATAGCGCTGTTCCTGCCCCCGTAGAGTCAAAAAAATTAATCGTCAAGGAGCCGATTACGACCCAGGATACGAAATGCGGCAAATACATAACCGTTTGCAGGCTGCGCTTGTACCAATAGTGGCGCACTTCATTCAGCAGCAGGGCGAGTATGATCGGAGCCGGAAAGTAAAACAGCAAATTCAACACGCTGATAACAACTGTATTTCGGAAAATAATCCAAAAGTCACTAAGCGAAAATAACCGTTCGAATTGAGCAAAGCCGATCCATTCACTGTTCATAATGCCAAGAAACGGATTGTAATTTTGAAAAGCTATTAACACGCCCCACATTGGGGCATATTTGAAAACAATATAATAAAGCACGCCAGGCAAAGCCAATAAATACAAATACCGGTCTCTAATAAGCCTTTTCTGTATTTTTCTCCATTTCGAGGGCCTAACGGTTATAGATTCGATGGATGTGCCGGTCAACAGTTCCCTCACCTCTTTCTTAAAAGTGTCGAACAGATAGTGGTCTGTTCGACACGCCGCTGCTATTCGAAGCTTTCCATAAATTCGCGCTTCTCTTGAACGATCTTATCGCCTTCAAATCTCTTGTACCATTCTTCAATGACTTTATCCCAGTCTTCAATTTTCGTATGCCCTACAATTGCTTTGGATACATTCTCTACAATAAAGCTTTGAATTTCACTGCGGTACTTCGTTTCTGTCGGCGAATAGGCTTCAGAAGTATCGGAATACTTCAGATGCGGTTCAACCAGCAAGGCTGCCCGGCTTACAGCTGCCTGTGCTTCTTCTGAGTACCCTTTGTTTGCATTAACGTTCTTCGTCTCTTCGACTTGCTTCGTATAAGTTAGCAGGGAAGGCTCATCCCGCTTCACAGCCGTTGCATCAGGCGAGACATTACCTGCGGCATCCTTCGTGTAATGGACGCCTTCTACACCATAAGTGCCGAATAGTGTACCTTCATCTGTAATGCCCCATTCCAGCCATTCCATAATTTTATCCATCTTGGCCTGGTCCTTCGCTGCTTCTTTGGAAATATATATACCGGCTAATGATACGCGTGATTTCGCTCCTTGGTCGCCATGCGGCCCTTTAACAGGCTCAAACGGGACAAGCTGTGCCTTCGGATCTTTTTGCTTATAGCCAGTAGGATCCTCCATTTCATAAATAACATTGACATAATTGAATGCAATTCCGGCTTGACCTGTTGAAACCAGCTTGGCTCCAGGCTCCGAAGACGTCGTAAAGTCAGGATCGATTGCTCCTCGTTTGTAAGCTTCCTGCATCCAAGCTAGATATTCCTTGAAACGCGGGTCAGCCAGCTGTGGAACATAGCTGCCGTCCGGCTGCTTCATATAGGCATTATCGAGACCAAACGCCTGCGCAATACCGTTGGAGCCCGACAAAGCAGGCTCAAGGAAATTGTTTCCAAGAATAATGCCAAAGGTATCATTTACACCATTCTTATCCGGATCATCCTTCGTAAATGCAGTTGCGACCTCCATCAGCTCGTCAGTTGTTGTCGGTGCCTTCAAATTCAAATTATCAAGCCAATCTTGGCGAATGACAGGAATATCATTGGTAGTAGCCGGATGCCTGGCTCCCGTAACAGCCCAGATTTTCCCGTCGTAGCGAACTCTGTAGTAGTCCTTTAACGACTTTAGACCAGGGTACTTATCGATGTATTCATCCAGCGGAACAATCTTATCCGCTTGTATCAAGGAAACAATCAAGCCGTCCAACCCTGCATTCCATACGAATGCGTCCGGTATATCTCCTCCGGCAAGCTGAACTCTGATCTTCTCCGCATAAATATTGCTTGGATACATTTGATACTCCATATTCACGTCAAGCTTATCTTGCAAATACTTAACAGCCGGATTATTCACCGTTAAGTCAGCTGGAGGATTTCCGCTGCGCGTCACTCTAATGGTTACTCTGTCTTTTGGATCTGTTTTGGCAGCCCCGTCTGTTGCAGGCGCATTGCTGCCGGTGCTTGCCGGACTCGTTGGCGTGTTGTCATTATTACCTGCAGGCTTGGATGAACAAGCTGTTGCAATAACTGTAAAAATGAGCACAATCGATAAAGCAAGCATTACCTTTTTGTTAATCGAACGAATCAACATGGTTTAACCCCTTTCATGTCATCTTTTTTTGAGGATCAAGGTAGGTGCAAAACAAATTGCCCCCTCGATGCCTACAACATCAATATAGGGGGCAATATATTCATTCTCAATAATCAATCCTTGTATTTTAGCCATTCTGAACAAAAGATACACTGTATCAAATCCGTCAAATGCATCATTTTAAACAAATGATTATTCATTTCCGGTTCTATCTGCTCTTGTATTAACCCGATATTGACCAGGCGGAATGCCAACTGCTTTTTTAAACGTACGCGAGAAATTTTGTGCATTGCTGTAATACAAGCGCTTTGCAATTTCCTCTATGCTGTAATCCTCATTAGCAAGCCATTGCTTTGATTTTTCAATCCGCATGCTGAGCACAAGCTCCGAAAAGGTGGCATCCATCGTTTCCTTTAAAGCCTGCTTCGCGAAGGAGGCGGGAATATGGAGCGCTTTGCAGACGTGATTAAGCTGGAGATCCGTTTCGGCATGGTCGGCGATATAGTCTTTCAGCCTGTTCGTTGTCGTCATAATGTTCGCTTGATGCTGTTTTTCCAGCTCGTCAATCGGCCCGTCGATAAAATAGCTCTTCATGAAATTAACCCATTCATCCAGTGTAGCCAGCTGCAGCAGGTCATCAAGCGACGGCTCATGGATATTTCGCTCCTTCCAATGCTGCTTTAATTGATGGGACAGCAACTGCGTCAATTCAATCATTTTGCTCTGAAACCATTTGTACGGAATATTTTTCTTATCCTTCAGCATATATAAGTTCTCTACAAGACTATAGGCATGGGCCTCATTGCGCGTCATGATAGCATGTATCAGATTGTTTTCAATTTCCCGCAACGGAAACTGCTCGTCCGCATAAGGCTCAGCTGCATCTTGCGAATAAAAAACCTGATCGCCTGTCGAAATATGCTTTTGATTAAGCGCTTCGAGCGCTTCATTATAGCTTAATTTGATTAAGCTTAAATCTGTGCGGATCTTACTGACTCCAATCGAGACTGTAACCGGAAAATATTGCTGAATAAATTGTCTGATCGTCTGCGTTACCTTCACGATCGTTTCCGTCAGCTCCGCAGGCTCCTTTTGGCTGCTGCTAAGCATAGCCGCAACATGTCCCTTTTGCGAGTTAACCGCAAAGCCATACGCATGTGCTTCTATCACTTCCTTGATAACGAGCAAAACGCCGTATTCCAATGTCGTTTTATCCCATGCCGTATACATGCCTTGCTCTTCCTGAGGGTAATCATTAATGATGCACAGGCAGCAATACGTCCCCTCTTGTACTAAAATCCCGTATTGCTTTGCTTTCTCCATCACCTCTGACGATACTGCTCCCGTTTCCAGCAGCGATAAGCTGAGCGCTTCCTTTAATTGCGGCAGCATTTCATCGGTTTGCTTTTTCAATAGCTCGCTGCGGTTTACAATCGTTTGCACCTTGGCCAAATAATCTTTAAACTCATTGCTGCTATGAATCGTCTCCGGTGCAGCTGCCGCATTGTTATCAAGCAAGGATTTGATTCTGTACCAGCCTCTCCACAGCCACTGTGTCGTTGCGAATGACAGCACGGCCGCAAGCAAAAACAACAATACTGCAATTAACAAAACGATATTTCTAAGATCATCAGCCTTGTGCAGAAAGGAGCTGTTTGATACGGCATACGCATAGCTCCAGCCATTATAAGATGGGCCCAGATAAGTAATGAAGGTGTCCTGCAAGTTAAGTACATTGCTCGAATCATTCCCATTTGCAATACCTGCAGCATGTATTTGACCAGCCCACTTCATCACTTCTTCATTGCCGAAATAGCCGCGATTCGTAACAAGCTCGCCTTCCTCATCCATAATGAAATAGCCGCTGTTCTCAACAATGGCACCGCTTCCCAATATACGGTCAAACAAAGCTTGATTGATTTGAAACACAATGGTGAGCTTTTGCGCTTGACTGAATACCGGAAGCTTACGAATAAATACACTTATCGGGATGCCTTCCAGCTCAGTCTTAATATAGGCTTTATCCGTATTCATTTGTTCGAACTTTTCAAGCAGCGGGCTGAACTCCGTATACCGCTTGGACATGTCTTGATTGGTCGATATAGATTCACGATATTCGTCGTGATAAATAAGCACATTATCGACATAATCAAGCGAAGCATGCAGGCGATAGGCTTGATTCAACACTGTGCCTAGGATGACTGGATCAAAATTGCCTTGTGTAAATTGAACAACCTCAGGTATTTTTTCAAATTGAAGGGTTAACTGATCGATAGAACGGAAGTAGGATTCAATGCGTTCTCTCGTATTTTGCAACGAAACACGGTAAGCGCTTTCAACTTCCTGCTTAATAGAATCGACAGTAATATTGTACATAACAATTGAAATACTCATGATACATATCGCTGTAATCATAAGAATAATCGTTACTGTTTGCAGCTTTTTGGATGCCATAGCGGTATCTCCCTCAATTTCTGTATGTTAGAATTGTTTTATTATAATAGCACAATGAGGATGAACCGTTAATACAGTTTGCATTAACTTAATAGAAAACGACTGTCCGATTGACTCTGGAGTCAATCGAACAGTCGTAAACTTAAAATGTAACGAAGGCTGGCAGCGCTATTTGACCGAAAATAGCCGGTTTGATTTTGTAACGAAGATTAGCTGCTCTATTTGACCGAAAATGGCTGGTTTGATTTTGTAACGAAGATTAGCTGCTCTATGTGTGAACAAACAGCTGTTTAGAGGCCCATTTGGAGGAAATAAGATAGAAAATCTTCGTTATATTTTAGAAAGGAGGCTATTTCGCATTCTAACGATACCAGGCATCGTTATAATTTGTGGCTCCGCATTAACGCGCAGCCCCCGCCTTACTCCGCATGCTCGCCAAGCAACTCCATCTTTACTTCGTAAAATGAGTAGGCGAATAGCCGACATATTTTTTGAACACTTGACTAAAATACTTGTAATCCTTAAAGCCCACCAGCTCCGCGATTTCATATATAAGCTTGCCGCTGTTTTTCATAAAGTCAATCGCTTTAATAATTCTGTACCGGTTTAAAAAATCATTAAACGTATAGTTCGTTTCTTCCTTGAACTTGGCATTTAAATACACGGTGGATACTTGCAATTTTTCGCTCAGATCCGTTATCGAAACTCTATGCGGGTAGTTTTCTTTAATATAGTCCAGCATAGCTGATACATAGGTGGAATGAACCGATAAGGCTTCAACGTCAAGCACTTCCTGATACATATTAAGGTACTCATGCTTCTTTTCTTCACTTTGCCGGGCATCGATTTTTTTTCTGATTTTTTGGATCGCGATATCAAGCAATTTAAAATCAATCGGCTTTAATATATATTCGCTGACGCCTAGCGAGATCGCTCTTTGGGCATAGTCAAATTCACTGTAGCCTGAAATAATAATCGTTTCAAAATCATGTACAGCCAGTGCTTCCTCCAGCATGATAATTCCATCCTTAAAAGGCATCCTAATATCGGTGATCACGATGTCAGGCTTCAGCTCTTTTATTTTATCCAGCCCATCATTCCCATCGATCGCATTGCCAACAACGACACAGTTATTGTTCAGCCAATCCACCTTATAGGTAAGTCCTTTGCGAATAATGTCCTCATCTTCCACGATAAGCACTCTATACATGCTTTCAGTCCCCTTTATTTAAAGGTATCTTGATTTCAACATTCGTTCCTTCTCCATGAACACTGTCAATCGTCATTCCGAATTGCTCGCCGTAAATGAGCTGAACGACGCGATGCGAGTGAAAAATACCGTAATGCTCTGTATCATTCGTTCCCCGCTCGAGCGATTGCTGAAGCAAGACCAGCCTGTCCGGTTCAATCCCTTTCCCGTTATCTTTTACAGCCATATACATATAATCATCTTTGCGCAAAATGCGGATCGCAATTTCCAAATGAGCCGTCTCTTCTATGCAATGTTTAATGCTATTTTCGATAAGCGGTTGAATAATAAGCTTTGGAATTTTTACATCTCGTATCGACTCATCCACATCAATCGTGTAATCCAAACGGCGGTTAAACCGCATTTTTTGCAGCTTCAAGTAATCCTCTACATATTTGATATCGGTTTCAACAGGCACCATCGTGCTGCCATAATGGATGTTGTACCTTAGTAAATTGGCAAATGAAACAACAATATCCGAAGCATTTTGCGGATCGAATAAAATTTCATAACGCAGCATTTCCAGCACATTAAATGCAAAATGAGGATTGAACTGCGCCTCCAGCTGCTTAATTTCCATCCTCCGCTTCATCTCGGCAATTTCCGCATTACTCTGCATTAACGATTGGATTTGATCCATTTTAATAAGAAACTCATCCTGAATCATTTGAAACTCCTCAAAGGCCTGTGTCTTCACCTGCTTGGAGGGCGTTTGAATGAAATGAATTAAGGAATCGACGGACTTCAGGCTTTGTCTCATAATTTTAGGCAGAACCAAATAAATAACAATAATCATAACTACGCCGATGCTTATAAAAGAAATCAGCCCAATCCATACCGATTGTTTGAAGGTATTAATCGACAGCATATTGATAATTTGAATATCCTGCTCATAAATCGTACGGTTCGTTACGTAGTAGGCGTTATTATCTATCGTAGCTGTATTCTCTTCCAGATAGTGCTTGTTTACCTTCCCTGCATGGGATAGCAGCTTCTGATCAGATACATAAATGGCTTGGTCAAACCGGTCCGTTATCGCAACCAAATCTGCTGAATGCTGAAAATAGCGGCCGAGATCTTCCAGGAAAAAGAATAAATAGCCTTGGACAGCTTCATCTGCCATAATCGCTTTCGCAAAAAAATAAGAGCTGCTTTGTCCGTCCTTAAACAAGGATTCATCAACGGTTCGCTCTATTCCATCCCGCAAATCCGTATCCCGCAGCAAGCTTTGCATCAAATAGTCACTCGTTAACGCCTCGACATTCCCTTTGTAAAGACTGGTCGTAACGATATCCCCATTTTTATCAAAAAGAACAAAGCTCCCTTTAAATTGTCTGGCGTTAACAAATGAATACAATATATTATTTACTTCCAATAATCGCGAACGATCCTCCGTTACCTGCTGAAATGCTTCATCTTGGGCGAGCTTATCCAACGTATTGCGATATCTTGAAAATTCATAGGCTACAATAGCGCGAATGCGGTCATTAACCTGATGATTTTTCTTGACGACGACAACCATAAACGTAACGTAAAGGGATAAAATGTACAGCGTGAAAATAAGAGCGATCGTAATGACCGAATATTTGAGAAAGATTTTTTTCATGTAGTCTCTGAAGCTCTTTTGCATGTTCATCCCCCCTTCACCCTTAAACAATTACGTCGCTTGCGGTAATTCTAAGAAAAACGCAATTTACACAGATGGCTTAAAAGCTAGTTAAAACTTCGCTAACGGTTGCCATTGAGGCTATTTCGACTATTTTAGCTCACTTTGTCATTTAACGGTTGTCATGAGCGTTATTCCCCCATTTTTCAGTGGAATCTGTGGTTTATTGTGTAAATAAGCGCGATTGCAACCGTTAGAAATTTTAATCTGCTATTTTTACACAAATAGCGTTTGTGGCAACCGTTAGAAGCTAATCACTGCTCTACGAGCAAGAAGAAACGCTGCGCGTCCTTGGCTACGGAGGTGCCGTTTCTCGGTGAAATATAAGGTTTAACCATGCAATATGATCTGCGAGAGTGAATGATCGCCTTGGATGTCGACGTCGATACGCTTCTACGTACAGATTTCGCCTTACGCAGGTATCCTAGCTACGAAGGTGGCTTTGTCCCTCCTCCGGTTGAACTTTCATCAACTAGATGATGCGTGCCTCTGGGCACGCTATTTTAAAAAGAACAGCCACTCCGGGCTGCTCTTACAACGCATTTGCTTATTGAGTCAATTTCGGTTTTGCAGCATTATGAAATTGACTCTATCGGCCGCAGCATTTCTTGAATTTTGCACCGCTTCCACATGGGCATGGATCATTCCGGCCAATTTTCTTTTTTGTCTCAAGGGAAATCACCGTCCCCCGCCCGCTTTGGCTAGAAGCTTGGTTTAAAACCGCAGGCTTGCTGCTTTGACGCTTCGCGGAAAGCTCGCTAGGATAATAACCTTTCAACGCCCACTGTCTTGTGTTATTCATCATTTCTGCAACTCTGTCAGACAACGTTGACATCTCATCTAACGAAGAAAATTCAATCCACTCTGAAAAACCATTCACTAATTCCCCTAAGGTTGCAAGATTATTAATTTCCCATTCGCATTCCTCAACCATGACATCTGCATCTTCGCGGCCTATCCGATAGGTTGTCATCAAATAACGGACTAATTGTTCATAATGCTTCGACTTTTCGTTATAGCCCGGTTCACCGGCTCGCATAAGCTGCTGACGGGTAAACGGGTAAAATTCAAGCTGGCTTCTGAAATTATGCTCTGCAATGATGCCCTCTGGAGAACGGTTGTAAAAATAAGAAACGATGTCATGATCATCATCAATTTCAATTTCCAAATAATATTGTGCAGCATCTGAAATAACGTTGTAAAAATCCATTGCACCTAGCCTCATCTCAGCGTGCTTAAATACCAATTCACTCAATTGAGTGTATGTCAAAGCACCATAACGATAAATCAAGCCCATTGTCAGCTTAATCCATTCTGTATTGCGCCGAGTGATATCGTATACATTCATAATGTCCACTTCTTTAAACCAAGCGATAAGCTCCTCAGGCATAAGATATGCCTCTTTACCATTTATAAATGTTGGGAATAAAATCCCTCTATTCGTAAAATACTCATAATACTTTAGTTCATCAAGAAGCTTCGTAATTCGGCCATTGTTTTTTACTGCTTCCTGAATGATCTTCACCCGATGCAAGTCCCATAATTGAAATGTCTCATCGAGATGATTCGGCATTTTTCTGCTAATCATGGCAGCTAGATTCGATTTATTCAGGCTGCTGTAACCTTCGATCTTAAGCAGCTTACAAAGATTTGTAAGCTGCACCCTTTTCAAACTGCCTAATCCTTCCGGCAATGATAGCGGGTAACTCAACATGGGACCTTTGATGTCAAAAGGATCGCTATACTTGTGCGTCATATGTTTGCCTCCCGAGCAATATTTTTTATAATCTTAAATTATCAAATACAGCTAAGGGAAGCAAACATACATTTCGTTCGTGTTCCGCACATTCAGCTAACTATACACTAACCTCGCGTTTGCCTGTCAGCTTAAAGAACAGTAATAATGAAATAATTGAAGTCACAGTCAATATGGCAGAGTATGCGGATGCATTGCCGTAGTTACCACGAATTACCTCCGTATAAATAGATACGGTGAGTGTTTGCGTACCGCTCGTATACAAAATAATCGAGGAGCTCAATTCACTTATAACGGTAATCCAGCTCATAATTGCTCCTGCCATAACCCCTGGCATCATCATTGGCACAACCACTTTGCGGAATGTCTTCGCCTCCGACGCGCCAAGGCTAATCGCAGCTTCTTCAAGACTTGGGCTAATTTGGCCGATAATCGCTGTACTCGAACGAATCGTGTACGGCATCCTTCTAATGACGAACGACATAACCATAATTAACACTGTGCCGCTGAGCACAAACGGCTTATCACTGAATGCGAAAATAAATGCAATCCCTAGTACTGATCCTGGAATAATGAACGGGAACATCGAAACCGTATCTAATACATTCGTAATGGCATTTTTCTTTCTAACCGTTAAATAAGAAATCAATACCCCTAGCACGACAATAATGACGATGGCGATAAGTCCCATTTTATAAGTATTCCAAATGACAGAAGTATTTTTCATTAACAAAATATTTTTGTAATTATCAAATGAGAAATTGCCGGTATAAACCTGGCCGCCCTTCGTTTCCAAGAACGAAGTAAACGTTACAACTAGCTGCGGAAGAATCGCCAATAACACAACAAAGTATACAAATGCATGAGACAAAATATTTTTAAAGCCTTTCGCTTTTTCAACAGACATTGGCTTTAATGCAGACATCGAATAAGAGAAACGGCTTGCAACCAAGCGTTGAACCAAAAACAGAACCAAAGTAACAACAATAAAGATCATACATAACGCTGCGGCAAAACCGTCATTACCGCCTACCTCACTCATAAACTGCGTATAAATCAATACCGGTATCGTGCGGTAGCCTTCACCGATCAGCATCGGCGTTCCAAAGTCAGCAATAACTCTCATAAAGACGAGCAATGCGCTTGCAAGCATAGTTGGAATAATAAGCGGAATAATAATTTTGAAGATACGCTGGATATTCGAATAGCCAAGACTCTCTGCCGCTTCATTTAAGGAGTTATCCAAATTTTTCAGCGCACCCGAGATATAAATATAAATGAGTGGAAAGGATTGCAGTGTGAGTACTAATACTATACCAGTAAATCCATAAATTCCATCGAATTGTGTTCCAAATAAATTATTGAAAAATTCAGTCACTACGCCTCTGCGTCCTAATAGCTGAATCCATGCATAGGCACCGATAAATGGAGGTGAAATATACGAAATAATAACAAAGATTTCAATAAACTTACTGCCTTTAATTTTCACTCTCCGCATCATGTAGGCCAGCGGCAAGCCGATAACCATCGATAGCACCGTAGCAGCCACTGTTACTTTGAAGCTGTTTAAAATCGTAATCCAATAAAATTTCCGTTCGAAAAATTTGCCCAAATATTCAAATGTAAACTGTCCAGTACCCGGATCAATCACACTTTTCTTTAAAACCAAAAATAACGGAAACGCGATAAAAAGTAAAAATATACATAAAATTAGCAAAGTGGAGGTGTTCCAAATATTAAACGGCTTTTTATTTGCTGCTTTCATTTGCCCCACCTACTTTAATTAGTGTTTTTTCATCCTCGCTGAAAACGTTGATCTTGTTTGGCTTCACCTTCAAATATACGGTAGACCCTTCCGGAATTAGATCCACTGCATCCGCATCCTGGATAACCTCCACCTCTTCACCTTGCTCCAGCTCAATGAAGTAATGCGTATTAATGCCAAGGAACATGCTTCTAATAACCTTGCCCTTCAATCCAACCTTTTCTTCATTAATAATAAATTCCTGAGGTCTGACAGAAACTAGAAGCGTATCGCCTGCTTTAGCCCGGTTAGAAATATTCGGCATTTTTTCTTGGTAGCTATCGCCCAGCTGAATATACTTTTCACCGTTTTCTACAATCAGCTTTCCTTTTACTACGTTTGACGTTCCAATAAATTTAGATACAAAAATGTTGACAGGCCGTTCATAAATTTCCTTCGGAGAACCGATTTGCTGAATGACCCCGCCATTCATAACGGCAATACGGTCAGAAATAGCAAGCGCCTCCTCCTGATCATGCGTGACATATACCGTAGTAATGCCTACTTGCTGCTGAATGCTTCTAATTGCATTACGCATTTCAATACGAAGCTTCGCATCAAGATTCGATAACGGTTCATCCATGAGCAGCACTTCCGGGTGGATAACAATCGCTCTTGCTAATGCTACACGCTGCTGCTGTCCGCCAGACAGCTTATCTGGCATACGGTCTTTATATTTTTCAATATGAACGACATTTAAAATTTCATTAATCCGCTTCTCCATCTCTTCCTTGCCTAGCTTACGATTTTTTAGCCCAAAAGCGATATTGTCTTTGACAGACATATGCGGGAAGATCGCGTAGTTTTGGAACACCATGCCCATATTACGCTTACTAACCGGAATGTGGTTGATCTCTTTGTCCGCAATTCTGATGCTACCGCCATCAATCGAATTAAACCCGATAATCATACGCAAAAGCGTCGTTTTTCCACAGCCTGAAGGTCCAAGCAATGTAAAGAGCTCACCTGGCTTTATTTGCAAAGAAAGCTTATTAATGACCGTTGTATCTTCAAACTTCTTCACAACGTTGTCGACTATAATAGATACACTCATGTTCGTCATCCTTTCATGCCATTCTTAATAAAGATAGAGCAGCTTTACAGTGACGTATAAGCTGCTCTATTTTCGAAAAACGACTAATCCATTGATCTTTCTAGCAAATCCGTAAATTTAGCCGTAATTTTATCTTTGTTTTCCGAAATCCAAGCTTCGTCATAGTTTTTAGCAAGTACAATGCTGTCAGTTGGAACCATGTAGTCTGCCAATTTAACGCCGTCGCGAAGCGGTCTGACTGTAAGCTCAGAGCCTACTAAAGTTTGAACCTTATCAGAAAGCACGTAGTCAATGAACTTTTGTGCATTTTCCATATTTTTTGCACCTTTAATAATTTGAACAGATTCACCTGGGAAGATCGCGCCTTCAACCGGGAAAATAACATCTACGGGAGCACCGTTATTAATGTATTGAACAACTGGGTCCTCCCAAGTTAGACCGACAGGGTACTCGCCGTCAGCTACGCCTTTATGCACTTGACCGGAGCTGCCAGCAATTTTGCCGTCCAAATTAGCAATAAACTTCTCTACGAAATCCCAAGCCTTGTCGGACATAGGGTCGCCGTCACCCATTGCATATAGCATAGCTGCAAGCGATTGGAATGCAGAGCTGGATGCCGATGGATCGCCGAACGAAATTTTACCTTTTAGCGCCGGGTTCAAAAGATCCTCAAAGCCTTTTACTTGCACATCGCCAACAATATTTTTGTTTACAATAAATACAGTCGGGTCAGCAAAAGCTGGCGAGAAATAACCCGTCTTATTGCGGAATGCCGGAATCATATGCTCATCTTCAGGGGAAACATATTTTTCGAACAGCTCTTTTTTACTGGAAAGCATCGTTTCATCGGCCGCCCATAAAATATCTCCCATCGGATTGTTCGTCTCAGATTCCACACGCTTGATCAGTTCGCCTGTGCCTGCCACGACGATGTCTACTTTAATGCCTGTGTCCTTCTCAAAATTCGGAATAACCGCATTGTTCAAGCTCTCGCTGCGCGCAGTGTATATCGTTAGCGTATTTTCATCCTTTTTACCACCGTTATCCTGGGAACAGCCTGATAAAATAAGTCCAGTTGCTAGAACTAGGGTAAGAGTAAGCGATTTCAATTTCATAATATTTGACCTCCTCATGTTTTTCTTAACCCCAAGTATACGCTTCCAATTTGCATAGAAAAATCCTAAAATAATAAACAAATACTTAAAAAACAAAACCAAATAGGGCCGTTCAGAGCCGATTGAATGCGTTCATGAGACCAGAATATGCCGTTCTTCTCATCCCTACATTACGCATAATATCCCCCCCGTTCCCCCTGTCCTCCCTAGCTTTCCCTATTTGTGCAGGAGAAAAACGACCAGGTAAAGAAATGGATAAGCATTGCAATTAAAGTTGGAAGTAGGGCCGCTTTTATTCACCAAAGGCGGACCCTGCCACTTCTCCAGTTTCCTGCTCTCCTCATAATCGACACTTATGAAAAAACACCCTCGAGCTGCTCCTATGCTATAGGCATAAGAAAGGCTTGAAGGTGTTTTTAAAGTTCCAATTGCATGTATCTGATCGGGTAGTTACTTTATTGCAATATGTATTTCGACTTCTCCATTCGCATAATATTTTTCGAAATCATAAGTGTAAGCCCTTTTTAGTTCGCCAGTTTCTGCTTGCCCCCAAATCTTTTTCCAGGCATTAATGATGCCGTGTTCGCTTGATGTATCTACTTTAAAAACCTCATACTTCTCGCTTTCCGGTATTGTAATCACAGATTCCCCGCAACGTTCCTCGATGGCAATCCCCAAGGAGTAATCCCCTTTATAATCACTCTCGTAATCGTAATATACACCGTATTTTGTACAGTTTTGATGTTGTCCAAATTGCTGAGAAGCTTCTTCCCATACCGTTTTGATTTTAGTCATGATTTGCTCGTCGTTAAAATTATTAGTTCTAGTCGTGCTTACTACATATAGCTGCATAAAATAGATCACTTCTTATATATTACTTTATACTGCCGGCTGCTGAAAACTCATTTTGAAGCTCTAACGAAAGATATAAGTGTGTTGAATAGTTGTGGATAGGACAATCTCTTTGTGAAGCGAGCACGCACTCGCTCGCTTAAGCTAACAAAGCTAACTGCATTTCCTGCACTTAGTTTTGAGAAACTTGCCGTTTTTGTGATTCTAAGGGGAAAAACTGCATTTAGTTTGGCGCAATTTGCAAAGTATAGGGGAATTCAATCAAACTAGATGCATGAAATCCATTTAGAATCGTTTATTCGATTAAAAAGGAAAATCTAGATGCATAAAATGTACTAAGCTGCCAATTCAGAAAATGTACTTAGCTGCCTTGAGCAATGTAACACTTGTCGATCTTCCTTGTAAACTTTTTCAACAGCCAGAATACTAATATTTAATTCAATCATATCAGAATATCGCCTGCCATTTCCATGCAAGAGGCTATCTTATAAGTCTTGAGCACGACCAGGAATTCTATTTCTAATAAATCGTTGAACCCCCTAGGTTTGGCGGACACTCGTTCCGTTATTCGCCCCAAGAAAGCTGTTTTTGAAGTTTCGCGGTCAGACGTTCCGCTATTTGCTCAAATGTAAGCTTTTCTTTGCTATTTTCTTAGCAATAGCGGAACGTCTGTCACTTTTATCGAGCAAATGGAGCTTTTTAACCGCATTAACGGAACGTCTGTCCAGTTAGTGTACGAAATCACGATCATACTTCATCCGTCGGCTGAAATTCATGGAGCGCAAGTGCTACTCGTTAATTCCGCGAGGATTGCCGTCCCACTGCTTCAATCTATTTGACTGATGGTTTAATAAAAGCTGTCCCACGGTCTATTAGACCTTGTGGGACAGCCTCTCCAGCTTGCGAGTTACAACCGGACATCGTTTATCAATCTTCTACTGGTTCTACCTCCGTCTTCAACACATCAAAGCGAATAAGTTTATCTGAGGATAACTCGTTTTTATTATTGGTTCTGACCATTTTGATCGTATGAAAACCAAGCGGAAGTGTGCCTGTATCCCAAATCAGCGCTTGGCGTATTACAGCGGCTGAATAGTTATCATGTTGTCCCTTCCATTCGCCATCGACGTAAACGTCCGCGATCCCTCCGTTAAATGCGGTACTTCCGTACACAGTAGCCCGCGTTCCATAAAACATAATCTCAACGGATCCGCCATCATCCAGTGCATAACGCTCACTTCCCCCATGCAATAAGGTGTTGGTAAGTTCCGACCAGCGTTTGCTATAAGTGACGAATGGACTCGTATCGTCAATAGCTGCAGGCTCCGAGCTTAATACCGAAATTGGAGCTGATCCTGGAGAAACAATGCCTGTCATGTTTACTGCGTATAACTGGTATTTTCCGGGCTCCATATGCGAAGTGTCGAACGATACCTCTATCCCCGCTGTCGCCTCTGCCTTCAATCCGTACACTGTGCCATTTTCTGCTGACAAAACAGCTTGTTCTAGCTCGCCTTCAGAAGCATATGTTTTTACTGGCACCATGTACAACTTGCCTGGCACCGAACTTGTAGCCGTCACCGCAGTTCCGGTAGCGATTAGTGCAGCGGAGTCGGATGTTACGGCCGGCGGCAACATAGTTGTTAACGAGATGAATACGTTAGCGCTCTCTCCATGCGCTGCGTACACCGATGCTGATACTACTCTCACATAGCCATTCGCTGAAACTGTAACACGATGCTGTCCAGCCGGAACCTGGAGCGTAAATGTCCCATCTGCATTCGTAGTCGTTACAATATTGGCATATCCGCTCAAATTGACGACAGCTCCTGACAATGGACTGCCCTCTTCATCCGTTACTGTGCCAGCGATAATACTGTCTCTGACGGGCGGATCGCCAAGCACTTCAGCGCTTTCAATGCTGGATATTCTTACCGTATGATTTCCCGTCCAACGACGCCCCGGATAATAAGTTTGCTCGGAAGTACCGTTTTCTCCGATCGAAAATCCCGGATCATGCTCGCCCAGAAGGAGAATCGAATTTCCAGATTCATACTGAACAGCTCCGACTTTATATCCTGAGGTGCTTTGATCAGGATGACGTACGATAGCGTATTGTCCCGCGATATCTTCTGGTATATGACCATTTACGACTAGCGCGTCCATAGCACCTCCATGCGCTGCGCTTCTTGTTTCTACAATCTCTCCTGTCACATAACCGTCGCCCTCAATTTGCTGCTCTCCCATTCCGAGCAGTGTACCGCCAACAAGCGACATGCTCCGCACCTCTCCGTCTACAAGGCGGATGAAGCCCATCTCTCCCACCATCGTCACACCCGCCGCTGTCACAGGTTCATTCGGATAATCCGGGTTGCTCAAAATAATGTCTGTCGTATTGCCATAAACCACTTTAACAGCGACAGCTCCTGCAGGCGCCTCGTTCAGCTGCAGGCGGTCAACCGCCTCTACACGAGCTTGCTCACCGCTATATGGCTCCATAAGCGTTACAAAGGTGCTGTTCAGATTGGTGCCTTCTCTGCGCAATACGAGCTTCGGCATCGTGTATTTCACTGCTTCGTCGTTATTGTCTACCTGTGTTCCTTGCAGACGAATGGATCGGAGTGACGGCGAACGTCCAAGAAACAGCTCGTTCTGACCAGGTTCAAGCAAGCCGGTCACCTTCATTTTTGCCCCTTGTACGCCCTTATCCTCCGTTACAAGCGTCACTTCATACTGCTCGCCATCGAGCTCCGCTTGCTGCACGTCCCGGACATAGATATAGCCGGGATAATGTCCCTCCGCACTGCCGCTATCGCTATTATTCGTCGGCAGTACAACCTGGGTGCCCGGAGGCAGCAAGTATGGGCCGTAATCCGTGAGCTGCGCATCTGTCTCGAAACGGGCATCGCGGTTCGCATCCCCTTGCAGCGTGTATTCGTGCCGGCTGCCTCCCTCAATGCGGAACAAGTCCAATACATACCCTTGCTCACCGTTTCCATCCGCGAACGGGACGAACCATGGCTCACGACTGTACTTCTCCGTTACTTCGTACGCGGAATCATATTCGGCGCGCATCGCTTGAAACGGCTGGTCATCCGACACAAAGGCCGAAATATTGCCTCCGTGCTTCGCCTGTTCTCCGTTAACCATATTCGCGCTGTCCACAACGACCGTGTTGTGCGCCATCGTAGACAAGGAAAACCAGCGATAGAACGTATTGTGCGTATAGCCCAGATCCGGCATCAGCTCCTGCCCTTGCGCATACAAGCTAAGATTGAGCGGATCGTTGTGAGCATGTCCGTACTTCGGTTGGAAGCCCATATACAATTGCGTCTGCTCTTCTCCGGATCCACCGGTTAATCTCCCAACCTTGGCTGCGGGCAGCAGGAAGGAGCCAGCATCCAGCAGCGGGTTCGGACGTAACTGGTTCGCCCATGTGTCGGTGATAGGCAGCACTTTCCCATCCGGGTATGCCAGCTTGTCGGCATTCTCGATGATGCGGCCAATACTCGGGAACTGCTGAAGCACATCCAAGTTATCGAATCGCTTACCGCTTCGAGGCGATACATAGCCTGCAGGATCGCTCCATCCCTGCAGCATTTGCGCTACCTCCAACAGTCCGTTCATCGTCTGATTATGATAGCTTGGCGTAACCTCCTGCCAATAGCCGTCGGAGAGGAACATACGGTTCACAAGCTCCTGTATCGATTCCAGGACAAGATGAATATAATCCGGTTCATCCAGCGCCAACCCAACTTCAATCAGCCCTTTCCACGTCTGGAACGACATATTGCCCCAGTATTCAGGACGCGACAGCACGAATTCTGCTGAAGGCACAATCATGTTCTGAACGATACGCTGTTCGACATCCTCGCCGTACTCATCACTGAGCAATTGGAATGCATTGGTTCCTTTCAGTTCCTTATAGAGACGAAGCAATGGCGTGATTCTTGGCAAGTCGTTATACCACCAACGATCCCATACTCCGCCCCAATAAGGAAACGGCGGTCCGGATCGCTTGTCAAGGGTCAAGTTAGCATGATTGCTCCCGCCAACCCGGTCAACGGTCGGATTATAGCCCTCATAAGCTTGCGTAAAGGCATATAGCAAGCGGGCTGCCCCAAGCGGATCAGACTTTCCAAGCGCCCCCGCTTGAGCAATTGCCCGACCTTTCTGTAAATACCACATATGGGCAGTGATGAAAAACTTGCTTCCTTCATTGTCCTCGTAATAGGGGATTGTAACGGTTTCTCCTTTTCCGTTCTCCAAGGTTAGCGACTTATCTTCCGCATATTGAGCATTCGGATAGACAGTGCCGGTTCGAGAAGCTTTCAAGCTATGTCCGTCTTCCGAAAGCTGATATAAGCCGCTCGGATAAAGCTCCGGCATTTCAGGCAAGCCGACAAAAAGGAAGCCGGGCTGCGGCGGGATGAGTGCCTTGATTTGTTCTACTTTTTCGGACGGTGGGCTCCACGCCAGTTGTTCTTGCGGCTGAGCATCTTCGCTGCCACCTCCCATGCCGTACACGGCTTCTCCGGCATCGATGATTGCTTCCCGGTCAAAGCTTAGTACGGCGATCGTTCGCGCAGTCGGATGATTCGGGAATAAAATGATCCGCAACTGGTATAAGCCACGCTTCACTGGGGCGGGATGTTCAAATTCCAGTGCCAATGCTTGGCCATTCCAGCTCAGTCCATCATGTTCCAGACTGCTCCAGGACTGCCCAGGTTCTTTCCACTGAAGCTCCACATCCATATGCTTCGTCTTCTGCAATCCGCTCAGTCTTTTCTCCCTCTGAAAAAGGGAACTCAAATCCAAAGAAAGCCGCTTTTTTGTAAAACCGGTATACAGAAGCTGCAGCTGATCCAATGGTCCAGAAGGAAGACGATCCCCGATAAGATCAGCCAAGTTGTTAGGCAATCGTGAGAATACGATACTCCCGAATCGGTCTTCGTTAACAAGACCAATGCGGACTAGCACATCATTCGGCTGATTCTCATGCCAATGATCGGAATGGCGTATGGGCACCCATGAGCTAAGCGGGCGCGTATAAAGATTATGCAAATGCACGATATTCATCTGCCACTCGTCCCCCGGCCCGACTCCTGCTGGCACAATATCCGCAATGGGGACAGCCAGCTCTACATACACCTCTTCCCCATCTGTGGACGAAGCATGCTCAGCAGAGTCTATTGCCACTTTGCCTGCATCTTCCCATAGCTTAGCCACGTCAGGCGATGGATTCCAGATCGGTAATAAACTTGGGGCTTCAGCCGCATTCATCGGAATTTCAATGGCATAGAAATCCTCACTGCCCTGCGGTCGCAGAATAACTGCAATCTGGGCCAGGCTGTCTGCTTCCTCCCTTGCAATCCGGCCCCCGATGTAAACGTAGCCCTGATCGTATGCCACTTGATACTTCACGCTTTCGTGCAACGATTGATTGTAATAAGCCGTTTGAAAATTTTGAATTTCAACCGCATTTGCCCACATACGATCATTGAGCACACCATCAATTACGGGAGCCTGATTCACTTTGGGCACAACTGCCCATTTGTCAGCTTCATAATGAATCTGCTGCGGAACTAACTCCATTGTCTGAGCTTCATTTCCAGCATTTACATTTGGAGTAAGTCCGATAGATGGTAGAAGCAGGATGCAGATCAAGCATGACATTATACTGATTTTTAAATACTTTTTCATATTGCCACTTTCCTCTCCTGTTTTTTTTCGGGATCAAAAGAAAAGTTGTAAGCGCTTTAATAAAGTTGCAATAAGAAGCTGTCAATTAATTGTGGATAGAGCAACAAGCAATAGAAAGGGATGCCACTACGATCAAGATTGGGATTCCGACCGCTGTTGTAGTCCATTTTTTTCGATTAAACAACCGCTATAATGGATAAAATTGGCTTACAAATGCGGACGCTGACGCTTCTCCATTCCCATTCTTGCTCTCCGCTCCCCTTTCTCATTGCTTATCAATAGTTGTCCACAATTACGCCTTAATGTAGGCCAGGTTGGTCCCCTGCAGGAATCTGGCAAAACCATTCACACAATTTTACCAGTACAACTCCCACTCCCTTGTCACTCTCACCAGAGCCTCAAGGTAATAGTAGCACCCAAACAGGCATGCTTCATCAACTCCCATATTGTGCGGTATACTCCCTACCACATGCAAAAGCAGGGCATTGGAATCTTCATTATGGATTGTAGAGTAATTGTCAACCAAACTCTTCAATATTTTAAAGGCTGCATTGGCGTAATACTTCTTTTCCTCTCCTTCCGGAAGCCACTTGGCCAGCTCCAGAAGACCGCACACCGTAATCACTGAAGCCGATGTATCCCTCAATTCGCCACTGCCATCAGTAAAATCAAAATCCCAGTAAACGACCAGGTCTGAAGGACTCCGGTTCAGGAAATAATTCGCCAAGGCCTTGCAGCTCATGAGTAAATCTTCATTCTTTGTATACCTATAATTCAGTATGGAACCGTAAATGGCCCATGCCTGTCCCCGTGTCCAGCAGGATGTATCTGAATATCCCTGGGCTGTTCTTCCAAACCTCGGTTCACCCGTCTCTGAATCAAATAAAAACATATGGTAGGTTGAAGCATCCTCCCTGACGATGTTATCCAGTGTTCTTTCTGCATGGGATTCCGCTCTTTCCCTGTATTCCGGATTTCCGGTAACCTCTGAAGCCCAATACAAGAGGGGCATATTCATCATGGAATCAATGATCACATTCCCCCGTTTATCCAGTTCATCAAATTCTCCCCCTGACCAGGAGCGTATGATCCCGGCTGACTCCAGATAGCGGTTCGAAAGCTGGTCTGCTGCTTTCAAGGCTGCCGTTTTTGCCTTTTCGCTTCCTGTCAGTTTGAATGCCGCAACACAAGAGAGACTATATAAAAATCCCATATCATGGTGATCGACCGCTATTTTATTGTCTATTCTATGAATAAACCTATCCACTTGCACTTCCGCGGCTTTTCTGTATCTTTCATCTGCAGTGATTTCCCAGGCAAGCCACATCATCCCCGTCCAGAAGCCTTCCGTCCAGTTTCTATTCTCCTCTTTGGGATAATAAACATTATTGTTACTCCAGGCATGCGGGAAAAAATCAGTGAATTGTTCCACATTGCCTTCCAATTTTTTTAGAGCAGCCTCTAGCGCTTCTTGAAATACTCCTTTATCAAAATCTGGCGCCGTTTTAAATACATCCATTTTCAAGCCTTCATCCAAAACTTTTTTCATACTTACTTCTCCTCCGAATGAATAAATCTATCATTCAAGTTTGTTAATTGCTCAACTTGCTTTCGCATTGCTTCACGCAAATACATATATTCTCTCCAGCTAACAGCCACCAAGTAGTCAGGCAAGATATCCTGCACCTCGATCAGAAAGGCATCCAGCTTATCTAATTCCAACTGCAATTGTGCGCCTATGTCTGCAACAAGCTCATTTCGTTTCTCCACAGGAGAGTTCTGCGTGTCTTCCAGTGCCTGCACAGCATCTGCAAGTCCAAGCAGCGCGTCAATCAACGCAATCACTCTTCTGCACTCAAAACGAATGACTTGCAGCTCATATTCCCGTCCCGCTACCGCTTTCCCTTGCTCAAACAATGGCAAAATATTGTGAGCCAGCGTCCGGGTGATCCGATACGCTTTGTGAGTCCCATCCGTCGAAAGTATACTGCGGATGATCGGTTCAGGATACAGATGCGCTTTTTTCGGTTGACCGAAAAGCACACCGATCTCCATCAACAAAGCAAATGTAGAAGAGTACTCAAACAGCTTCCGCATATCGCCCATGCCCTTCGCCCACCGCTGCGGCTCGTCCGCTACAATCCAGTTCGCATACAACCGATCAAATTCGGCAGCATCCCGTCTTTGCGCATTCCAGCCTTTCTCTGCCAAACTGGCAACATTCCTCCGATAATTTGGAGAATAGACATGATAGGACATCACCCCTTGGAACGAATGCTCCATCCCTTCATTAATGCGGTTCTCTATGTTCTCCACATGATCCTGGTAGATCATCCAAGGCAACCATCCAGTACTTGGCGCCGTCCAGCCTTCAGCTCCGCGAACGGCTCGAACAGGACATATGGGCATCGTATAGTCCCACCAATGAATGGCAACTTTCCCGGACAATCCATGCTGTTCCAAAAAGACTTCAAATGATGCATCAAGCTCTGTCAAATTTTTCGCCATGTCATGCCAAATAATAATCTTTTCCATACCGCTCGACAGCAAATATTGGCTGATTTCCAGCATATACAGTTCAAACAACTGGCGCTTTGAATAAACAGCCAAATCCGCAGCGCTCCACTCCTCTATTTCATCCATGCCGATATGGAACCATGTCTGACCGTACGGCAGCATATAACGTTCGACGATCCGTCCCAGTAGCCGCTTCAATGTAGGAAAGGTATCCGGATGCGTTAAAGAATAACCTTTGTACGTAGGTTCCCCCTGCTCATTGACCGACGAAATATTCGGGTACAACCTCGGCAGCAGCGACGAATGACCAGGTCCGTTAAATTGCGGAACGACGCGAATTCCCCGCTCCGTCGCGTAGGCAATAAGCTGCTCCAGTCCATCCCCCTCGTAAATAGGTGCCTGGTATGTCTTCGTTGTCAACTGCTTGGCGACAGGATCAAAATAATGAATCTGTCTTTCCTGCAACTGCTCCGGATCATCGAGAACGGGGGCGAACAAAAATTCCGAAAGGCTATTGGTATCCGTAGGATAGCAGTGCCCGTGGGGCCAGCAGCCGTATATACCGATGCCGAGCGTGTTCAGCTTGAACGACACCATATCATCGATCATGCTCTTCCAATCACTCAGCTCCATCCTGTCAGATCCCCAGTAGCTTTCCGCAAAGAAACCTCTGATCGCCATATCCGGTGTATCTTCGATCTCCACAAGCGGCACACTCAGCAAATTGCTGCTTGCCCTGGGCTGAAGTAACTGAATAAGTGTTTGTACGCCATGAAGTAACCCGACCGGCGACCCGAAAATACGCAATTCCTTGCTCACTGCGACGAGACTGTATGTTTCGGACTCCTCTTTCGTGTCTTCCAGTCTAATCCGGTAGACAGGTTCGCTTTCCACCCTCTCATCCCTATTACCATCACTCTGACAGACAAGTACAGTTCCTTGCCAATGTTTTGCAAACCAGGCGATCAATTGACGCGAAGCCACCTGCGTGACCGTCGATGCTGACGTATCTGTTTCAACCGTAATCGTATAACTTTTGTCCAGCTCTAGCATTCCGTTGTAGCGCATCTTCTTCGGCATCGGTATCAAAGTAAGAATCGCACCCATCTAACCAACCTCACTTCATATTCATCTTCATGCGAGCATTCTTTCAACTTATCCTTTAATTGCCCCGAGGAGCATCCCTCTAATAAAATACTTTTGCAGAAACGGATAGACAATAATAACCGGTAAAATCGCTACAGTTACGGTCGCCATCTTGATTGTCTCCGGCGGCAGTTGCTCCATCATCTGCACAGTGCCCAATTGAAGCTCGCCCGAAAGATCCGTTGTTTGAATCATATTGCGAAGCACAACTTGCATCGGCTCCAAATGCTTGTCGCTCAAGTACATAATCCCTTTGAAGTATTCATTCCAATGTCCAACTCCGTAAAATAACCCTATCGTCGCGACCATCGGCAGAGACAGCGGAAGCACAATGCTGACAAGCGTGCGTACATCTCCACAACCGTCTACCTTTGCAGCCTCCTCCACTTCGTCTGGCAAATTCTCAAAATATGTTTTCATAATAAGCAAGTTGAATGTGCTGACCATGCCCGGAACTATCATCGCCCATACGGTGTTATACAATCCAACTCCCCGTACAACCAGGTAAGTCGGAATAATTCCGCCGCTGAACAGCATTGTGAATACGACTGCCAACAGCACAATATTTCTGCCTTCAAGATGCTTTTTGGATAAAGGATATGCGAGCAGAATAGTCACTGCCAAATTAAGCAATGTAGCAACAACCGTGATAAACACTGTAATTTTAATAGCATTAGGCACACGCACACTGCTAAAAATCTCCTTGTACGCGGACCAGGTAATTTCACTCGGCCAAATAATAAATCCGCCGTTGCGCAGCACCTCCGAGTATGGGGTGATAGACACAATAACCACATAATAGAGCGGGAATAAAGTAGCTAGCGCGAATAGCCCTAGAACAGAATACATAAAAGCGTCCACAATGCGATCCGAGAGTGTGTTGTTTACATTCAAGTGATTCATCATTCATTCTCCCTGCGTTTCATCGTTTCAATATTTGCAGCGTTATGCGTCACCAGATACCTGAGCCACCGACCTTTTTCGCTAACTTGTTGGCGCCGATGACAAGCACTAGTCCGATGACAGATTTAAACAAGCCGGCAGTAGCCGCAATACTGAATTCCAGATTTTCCAAGCCGCGGCGAAACACCCATGTATCAATAATATCTCCGACATCGTACACCCTTGCATTCAAAAATATATACACTTGGTCGAACCCGGCGTCCAGTATATGTCCCAATCTTATAATCAGCAGCAGGACGAACACCTCGCGAATGCCCGGCAATGTAATATGCCACATACGCCGCCAGCGCCCAGCTCCATCGACAATAGCCGCCTCATACAACTCCGGACTGATCGATGCCAGCGCCGCTAAATAAATAATGGCTCCAAAACCGGTGCTTTTCCATAACTCCGTCACAATCAGCAATGGCCTGAATAAATCCGAATTCGTCAAAAACTCAGGAGTCGCCCAACCCAAATCGCGGAAAAAGTTTGTAACCAATCCCGAGCCAGGGGCGAGAAAAGAAAACACAAGTCCGTAAACAATGATCCATGACAAAAAATGCGGTCCATACGTAATCGTCTGCACGACCCGCTTGAACCAGCGAACGCGAATTTCGTTGAGCATAAGCGCCAACATGACATCCGGCAGCATATTAAACAACAGCCGATAAACGCTGATGATGAGCGTATTTTTCATAATAATAGGAAAATCATCAGACTCGAACAAAATTCGGAAGTTATCTAACCCAACCCAGGAGCTGCCCCAAATTCCTTTGAACAAATTGTAATCCTTAAAAGCGATCAGAAGACCGCCCATCGGCAAGTAATGAAATATCAAATAATAGATTAAACCAGGCAGCATCATGGCATATAACCAGCGTTTACGAATGAGAGTCTCCAACACCCTGATCTCCTCTTCCTATGCGCGGCCCCCTGAACTGCGGTAAATCATTGCGTTCACAATTCAGGGGGCAACACTCTATTTACTTTTATTTATTTACTTCAGTGCGCCTGCTGCCCGTAAATCTTCAGTATATTTGTCCAGCAGCTCTTGCGCTTTGTACTTTGTAAGCAATTCTTCGCGATATTTCGGCCAGTTCTTGCCTGACTTGTCATCAAAAATCGCCTGGGAGAACAACTCGTTCTGTCTTTTGCGGAATGCGGCCACGTCAAAGTCTTGCGGCGGCAACAATGGAGCTCCTATATATGGATTGAGCGGCTGCTCCAGCAAAAATTTAACGATTTCACGGTCACGATCTGTCTCATTCGGATCAATTACAGTTAAGTCATATACTTCAGGCTGCAAGGTAGGCTGCGTGAAGAAAGACCATATTTGCAAGAAGTTACCTTGATTCAAAATATCATTCTGATACGCTTCGCTGTTCAGCGTGATTGTTCTGCCTTCCATTGTATAGTGCTTGCCTTCTTGCCCGAAGTGCGTAAGCAAATAACCTTCCTCCGACGCAAGCCAGTCAAGAATTTCAATTGTACGCTCCACTCGCTCCGGATTTTTCTCTGCCACCGTTTTTGGGAACAGGAATGGAGCGCTCGGAGCCGCCATATTGGTCAGCGGTATATCTCCAACCATTGTGAATGGCCGCCATTCCGCTTGCGGATGAATTTGCTTCGTCCGATATTGAATGCTGGTAGGTGCATTGTCAAAAGCGAACTCCTTCGTTTGACCCATTACAACGCCAACCTTGCCTTGAATCGCTTTCTCGATATGCTGCGGAGATTTGTTCAAATACCAGTCCGGATCGACAACCTTCATATCGATCAGCTTGGTGACATCATCCAAAACCGCTTCCATATTTTCGCTCATCGTTCCATCAACAAATCTGTTATCTTCAATATAAGACGGGAATTTCACGCCATTCTTCGCAAGCTCCGGCCAATCCCAGCCAAGGTTCGCTCCTCCGCCCGAAGTTGAGAATCCATACGTATCCGGTTTGCCGTTCTTATCCGGATCATCGAATGTAAACGCCTTCAACACTTCCACATATTCCTCATACGTTGTCGGAATCTTCAAATTCAGGTTGTCCAGCCAGTCCTGACGAATATAAAAAATTCGGTAGCCTTGCTTCGTATAAGGAATCGGCGCGCGATAAAACGCTCCCTGTACTTGGTAACGTTCCAACAATTCTTCCGTCATCCAATACTTGAAATAATTCGGCATCGTCTCTGGAGAAAGGAACGGCGTTAAATCTGCAAGCAAACCGTCAATCGCGTATTTAATACCGCCATCCGCATTTCTGTCTACCCACATATCGGGCGGTGTCGATGCCAGCAAAGTGTTCAGCTTCGTATTGTAGTCGCCTCCGGCAACCATATACGTCAATTTCAAATCAACATTAAACTTGTCCTGTATTGTCTGAAGGACGAAATCTTTGCTCGCATCTGGTAAAGTTGTATTGGCTGGCGCACTGACAAACCAGTTCAGCACGAGTTTCTCTTTTTTGACTTCCTCTGTCGGGCTTGAGCTTGCACCCGCCTCTTTACTTGGGCTTACCGTCGGTTGCTCTGCTTCCTTTCCGCAAGCGCTCAGTATCAAAGACACCAATAGCAATGCTGCAACTGTACTTTTCCATAACCTCATTTTTTTCATAAATCCTGTAACCCTCCTGCAAATTTTTTTATTGTTCAGAACGGATCACTCCGCCGGCAAAATCATCTTGTCATGTTAGGCAATACACTGCAATTATCACTTGGTAAGACTTCTCGGAACAAAAAGATAATAGATCGCACGAAACGATAAGAGGTTAAAAGCAGCAGCTAATGCCCCTATATTTTAATAAAGCCGCCGGAACATGAATGTTCCAGCGGCATTCTTGCTAACAACCTGAGATGGGAAATTTCTTCCATTTGTTAGCCGTCATATTTACTACTGCTCATATATTCGACATGTTCTTCTCCATCCGACTAAACACTTTCTTCACGAAGCAAGTTTCGACAAACGCCCGGTGTCATACCTGTAGACTGCTTAAATATTCTTGAGAAATTCGGTACCGATGTGTATCGCAGACGTTCAGAAATTTCCTTGATCGACATATCTGAATGCTGCAGCCATTCCTTCGCTTTCTCCATCCTGATGCGAATAAGATGCTCTCGGAAATCTTCCCCTGTTTCTTCCTTAAACCATTTGCTGAGTGTAGGGCGAGAAATTTGCAAATCATCCGCGATTTGCTGCAGCGATATATCGCTCTCGAGCTGCTCTCGCACCATCGCAAGCGCAGCCTGCACTATTTTTCTGCGTTTTGGAACCTGATGCTGCTCCATATGCAGTCTGATCGGCTCAATGATTCGTTCATCCATCCACTTTAGCAATTGCTCGGAACGGTCCAATCCGTATATTTGCAATATTGCATCGGAACCGATGACCTCTGTGAGCTCTACGCCGTAATCCTGGAACGCCGTTTCAAGCTCGCCTATCAAATGGACGAGCAAGCCAGCCATCGATTCCAAGCTGTGAAGCGACTGCATCGCTTCCCGGACCAACTCCCCGACGCCATCGCTCGCTTGATCATAAACACCTTGTACCATACTTGAGATGATCTTCCGTTCTATTTTGATCAGTTCGCTAAGGGATTGGTTCATTGCTATTCGAATCCGTTCCGGCAACAGCAAGGAGTCCGGTCCCATCGTCAACCGGTAGATCATGAACGATTGAGCTTCCCGATAAGAAACATGAATATTTTCACAGCCATACCTCGGCTCTGCCAGCGCGACAGACACCGAATAGGAGAAAAACTGCTTTACCTGCTCGCCGATGTTTGCGGCAAACCGTCGGGTAAGTTCATCTGCTTCCTCTCCTGGCTCATCCAGCCCCATCAAGAAAGCGATCTGACCGGGTTTGGTCGAAACACCAAGTACCGGACGATACGCCTCGCCAATTTCTTCAACCAGTTTCCGGAGTGCATACATAATCAGCCATAAATCATTTTCTTTATACTGCTGCTTCAATTCCGACATTTGATCGATTTCTACGATACCAACACAGAACCAGTCCCCTTGCAGCGCTTCTGTGTATGTTCGCCAGTTACGGCTTGCATCGCTATCGCTAGAAAGCACCCCGCGCAGCAAACTAAGCAAGGCATGCTCCTTCAAAATTGGCGTTTGCTCATTAATCTGCAGCATTAGCCGCTCATTCACATATTTCATATCATGCATAGTCCGGTCAAGTGTAGTAATGACGTCGTGCTTGTGATGCTTAACGTCATGACCGGAAAATTTAGCAACCAGGCTTTGCAACGGATTGACAAGCTTTCTGGAACCCATTACAGCAACAGCCCCCCATATCAAACAAATGCCCAATATAAGCATCAGCGACACTTTCTCAATTTGATTCGATTTGGCTGACAGTTCTTGCGAAGAGGTTACCGCCACGTATGTCCAGCCGTTCGACGTCGATTTGATCGTCGTCAGCAAATATATTTTTCCCTTCTCCTCAATACGGCCAGGCAACTCGTTCGCCTCGGAGAAGAGACGAGCGATCGCTTCCTTCAAATAAACGCCGTCAGCTCTCTCCCAGTCTCCGCCGCTTGCAATAAGACTGTCCTGATCGTCGAAAACAAGCAATCCGCGACTAGCCGCAGGCAACGTCTGCTCTACTATCTCCATGAGACGAGCCATATCCAGATGAAGCACCAAAATACCATTCGGTGACGGAGAATTGACCGGAATTGCGCGTACAATTAGCAGATCACTCTGATTTTGATACGTATAGGGTGGGATTTTGTAAAATGTGTTGCTGCCTGTCCACTGCAGCTTGAGAATTTCACTATTCGGATATTCAATTTGTCGCATAATACCAGAAAGATGAGAATAAACAGCATTATGCCGCTTCAAGATAACCGTTATGTTGATCGGGATATCCGTATTCGTGACCATATTCTGAATTTCATTAATAAATTCCACTGAAGTATCGATCGAATCAACCGAAACACCCGCTTCAACCCCTTTAAGAATAAGCGAATTCGTAGCGAGCGATACCGACATATGATCAAGACGAGTGATGTAGGAATCGAGCTGAGTTTGAAAATGCCGTAAAATGCTCTGCTGATGCAGATCAACTTCTTCCTGCACCAAATTTGTAAAAAGCTTGGTCGATATCCCGCCCAGAATAAGCACTGGCAAAATGCCTATTAGAAGAGAAAAAACAAGCAATTTCTGTTTGTATGACATCCCTTTAAACGCCTTTATGCTGCTCCCCCCAGACTGCTTTACGCATCAGTATTATACCGCGTAGCTAAGCAGAGTTTATCGAAGCAAGAATTTTCCGCAATGTCCGGGCATCGTCCTTAAATTGTTTCACACTATTGTCCATCACAAACTCCAATAACGCATAACGATCCCCACTAATTAAGGAAGCAGTCTTCAAATAATTCAGCCACTCCTTCTCACCGCTTTGCAGCGGATATTTCTCTCCATCCTGCCAGTGATAGACATGCAGATTAGAAAGCCACGGCGATACGATCTCTAAACTTTTTTGCCTCTCCACATGATCAATAGAAATAGAAGGCTGCCACAATGTCCTTATATTGTCATGATCACATCGCTGAAGCAGCTCCATAGCGCTTGCAGCAGTGTCTGTTAATGTATTGCTATGATACTCGAAACAAATCGTAATTCCTTTCTTAAAGGCCATGTCAGCAATGGTCCGGCTTTCCTCGACAACAAGTGCCCGCCAATCCGAATCCGCATTCTCAGAGTCTTTATTCCCCGCCCACACTCGGATAGTAGGTGCCCCTAGACTAACGGCTGTTTCCAAAATGTTCTCGAACAGCTCTATCCCTGCTGATTGACAGCCTACACGATAATAAGATCCATATGCTGCCACCTTGAGACCCGCTTGCCTAGTTAAATTGCCTACTTCTAAAGCCCGCTTCACATTCCCTTGAGGCACATGAATATCACCGCCCCACTCAATACCTTGCAGCCCTGCCTCATTGGCCATTTCAATAATCTCTTCTACTGAATGATTGCGAAACGTAACCGAAACTAAACCTGGTAAAATCATGTTAGCCCCCCAAAATTGACGCAAGCAATTTTCTTGGTCACACAAAATAAAAGTTCCATGTAGTTTGGCTTTCCGGCCTATATGATGTTTATCGATTGCAGCCTGAATGAATATCCGCCTTATGATTCCGAATGACGCTGCCGGCGGTATTCCGCTGGTGTATACCCCGATTCCTTCTTAAATACTTTATAAAAATATTTAGTATTCTCGTAACCGATCATGCTGGCGATTCGATCGACCCTGTATTTCGTGTCGGACAGCAGCTGCTTGGCCCGTTCCATACGGAGGCGTTTCAAATAATCCTGGAACGTCTCGCCCGTGCTCTCTTTGAACACCATACTCAAGTAGACGGGGTGCAGATAAAATCGTTCGGCTACCTCCTCCAGGCGGATCGGCTGCGAGTAACGGAGGCTAATATAATTTTTGATCTGCTGCATCTGCCCGGCAACCTTCGAGCTCCCGGCGAGGACACGTTCGGCTGCCGCCTTGACCAGACGAACGAAATGCCGTTCGACCGCAAAAGGATCAAGAGCCTGCTGCAGAGAGGTGAGCACTCGGCGCTCCCATTCGGGCTCAGCCGGATGGGCTGCTCCCAGACGATCGGCCGATGCGTGAATCAATGTGAGGCAATCATGCTTCACTTGAGCCAATGTGATTGATTCATTCTGACGGCAAAAGTCGAACAGCTCCTCAGCCAGCAAAACCGCCCCTGGTACATGACCTTCCTCGATCTCGTAGAGCAGGTCATCTTTACGCGCCCATTTCCATTCCGGTCTCTTTCCGCTCGCCGCCAAGCCCGAAGCAGGCGATTGATACAAGCCTGCTCTTTGCCCAAAAGGCCGATTCTCCAGCATGCTGAGTGCCTCCCTGTATGCGAGAGGCAGGTCAATGGGCTTGTGATAATCGCTGCTCACAGCCCCGGCGAAACACTCGCCGGAAGACTGACTCTCGGCAAGTAAGCTTTGCAGATTGACGACCGCCGATTGTGCTGCCCCCGCATGGACTCCGTGCACGAGAATCGTCATGTCCGCTCTCTCCGGATGGGCAAGCTCCAAACAGACAGCAGACGGCGGTAAGCCTCCCTCTACAGTTTCCGTCAGCCGGCACTCTGCTCCATCGAAGGAGGCTGCTAAACCGACCGCGAGTGAATGCGAGGATAATAAAGCCCGGATCGGAGCAGATTGGAACGTGGCAGGCGGTGCAGACGGTCGCTCATCCTCGGAGCTCCTGCATAACCAAGCGGACAACTTTCCCAGCTCCAGCTCCAATGCCTGCTCCATATCGCCTTGCCTCTTCAACTCCTTCTCCCGGATACGCGCGATCGCTTTATCCAGCGAAGCTCTAAGCTCGTTACTATTGAACGGCTTAAGGATATAATCGGATACATTCGTTGCGATCGCTTCCCGCGTATACTCAAAATCCGAGTAGCCGCTAATGACGATCAGCTCCGCACCCGGGCAGCGTTCGAATAAAGCATGCAGCAAGGAAACGCCGTCCATGGCAGGCATGCGCATGTCAGTGAGCACGATATCAGGGCTTTCCTTAAGCGCCAGCTCCAGTCCTTTTTCTCCATCCTCAGCTTCTCCGACCCATGCTAGCGGCATATCCAGAGCTGCGATCTTCTTAACAATCCCTTTCCGAATCAAGGCTTCGTCGTCGATCACGATGTATCTGTACATAGGCGTCTCCCCTATCTCGTACTGTGTCCTTCTTTAGTTCCGTTCAGCGCATGCGCAGGCAGACGCAATCGGACCGTCGTCCCACCGCCGTTCTCCATACTCTCGACCTGCAGCCCATACGGCGTACCATAATAAAGGGAAATACGGGCATGCACATTGTACACACCGATCGACCTTGTATCGCCTGTGTTTGCGTTCAACTGCTCGAATTCCGGCGGACTGTCCAGCATCTCGCGCAGCCGCTTCAATTTGACTTCGTCGATACCAACCCCGTCATCTACAACCTCGATCCATACTCCTCTTTCATCCTCGTATGCCGCAATGCGAACGGTGCCTTTTCCTTTTTTCATCTCGATGCCATGGTAGACCGCGTTCTCGACAATCGGCTGCAGGAGCAGCTTCAGCATCGATATGTCCAAAAGCTCAGGAGGAATATCGATTTGCCAACGGATTTTGTCTCCGTAACGATAGGATTGGATCTTTATATAATTGCCCACATGTTCAAGCTCCTCACGCAGGCTGACCTCGTCGCGGCTCATCTTGATGCTGTACCGGAACATATCGCCAAGCGCCTTAGACATTTCAGCAATACTGTCGACATCCTCTAACTCGGCGATGCTATTAATTGTAGTCAGCGTATTAAACAGGAAATGCGAGTTGATCTGCGCTTCAAGCGCCTTCATCTTTGCGGACATGGCGATGATCTGACCGTGATAACGCTCGTGGACGAGTGTATCGATCTGCTTCAGCATGTTGAAATATTGGGTATACAAGATACCAATTTCATCGGTTCTCTGCATGTACCGTGTGAGACTCGGAGACTTCAGGCCCTTCTCGTAATTTTTCATGAGCAGCGCGATTCGACTGACTGGCTTCGAGAATGTGTTGGCAATCCACATCGACAAAGCGACGGCGACGATCGACCATCCAGCTCCGAACCAGACTGCGAAGGTGAGCGTAGACTTCACCTGCCCCGTGATGGAAGCAAGCGACACCGAAATGACCATATGCCAGTCATATGGGGAGAAGGTATCGTACACAAGCAAACGATTATTCCCCTTGTCCACCAGACTGCCCTTCGCCCCTCCCAGTACAATCGGTCTTCCTTTGTCCATCCCTGCCCCGTAAAGAATAGAGCCGATGTTGTTCATTACTGTAATATGTTGGTCTTCCAATACACTAAGCTTCAAATCGTCGAACAGCCTCTTGCTGCAATTGATAAGCAAGACCCCGATTCTTTGTTTGGACTTCGGATCGTAGAGCGCGCGAGAGAATGTAATGAACATCTTGTCGGACAGCAAAAAATCTTGATAATCCATATTACCAACGTACATTTGCCCTTGCAGCTCCAGTGTGTTCTGATACCAGGGCGAATCGAACGGGCTGTAGCCAAGCTTTAGTTCTGAACCTTTCGTATTGGAAAATACCGTCCCATCCTCGGCAAACAAAAATAAACCCTCGATATAATCATGGCTAAGCAGCAAACTTTCAGTAGCCGCCCGGAAATCCCGCTCATTCCGGAGCTTTCCATATTCATCAGGGGAGCTTCCCTTAGTGTATTGTTTCAAGAAGGACAATGTAGTGTCGGCTCCGGCAGTCTGCTGATACGCGATATACTCCGATACGCGTCCGATCTCCTCAAGCTGGTTGGATATCCGAATCATCGACCGCTCCAGGACACTCGCGGACACCTCTTGGACCTGCCGCTCGACAAGCGTCGCATAGTTTCTTGATGTGACAACAACGACGATGACGATCGGAATGAGCGAAATAAGCAGCAGTGCAACGAGCAGCCGATTTTTAAGACCCCAGGCAAATTTCATGCAACGACTTCTCCATGAAAGCGATTTTAGATATAATTGTAGCATAATTTCCCAACGATGAGGTGAATTTGTTGCCTGCCACTAGAACGTCCTTCTTCCTATCTTGTATCTCTATTCTGTTACTAGGCATGCTGCTATCCAGCTGTTCGAATAAGGAACCGCTTGATCAATCCGGACCTCAGCCGATCATCTTGCACTATATGCACATGGGGGTCGCAGCCGATGCGGAAGACATCAATCCTTATGTAACGAAACAATTTCCCAGCGCCGTCGAAGAGCAATTTGAAGGGATTCGGCTTGAACCGGAGATGCTGCCCGAAGACCCGTATACGAAAACGCTGCTCGTACAGCTATCGTCCGGCGTAGGACCTGATTTTTTTGAATGGTGGCCAATGCGCCAGCTGGAGGAACTCGTTCATGCCGGTTACTTGAAGGATCTGACGAATACAGAAATTGTTAAAAGCTTTGCGCCTGACGCTCTGGAGGGATTCACCGTGGACGGCAAGGTGTACGGCATTCCTAAAGGGCTAAGCATTATGGCAACCTGGTACAACAAAGACCTGTTCGAGAAGCATGGCATCGCCTCCTTCCCAACAGACTGGCCTTCATTCCTGCAGGTGTGTGAAGCGCTGAAGCAAGCGGGCATTATTCCTATCGTCATGCCGGACAAAGACCGCTGGTTTATTCAATTCGGTGTGTACCAGCTAGCCGCTTCTCTCGTCTATGCCGATAATCCAGATTTTGACAAGGAACTGATTAACGGTGCGCGCACGTTTGCCGATTCCGCATGGCGAGAGGTGCTTACCCAATACAAGTCGCTGTACGACAAAGGTTATATCGCAAGCAGCTCGCTGGATATCGGTGCAGCTCAGGCGGCAGCCTTGTTCAACGAAGGCAAAGCAGCGATGATGTTCAACGGCAATTGGGACTACAGCCGGCTAACGGATCCAAGTACAGCTGCCTTCACTCGCGGATTTATGCCGCTGCCGGGCAATGAGCCGGGGCGTCCGCTGCTCTTATCTGTCGGACCAGCCGGCGGCACGGTTATTAACAACAATACAAAACATTTGACGGAGGTGCTGGATATTTTGGCCTATCAATACGATCCCGCTTCACCGCTCTACCAGCTGTATAAGGAGAACTACAATGTCTTTCCAATGTACAAAGGCGAAGATCTCGGCATTCCCGTATTCGACGAATACACAGCATTAATGAAAACGAATGACTCCGTCTACTTCAGCAACCAAGCATGGCCAGTCGGCGTAGCAGATGCCCTATGCAGCGGCTTCCAGGACTGGATCGCGGGACATGGGACCGTCGAGGACATCTTGGCGGCAATGGACGAACGAATGAATGCACTGCGGTAATTGGCAGTAGTTACGTTTGCTCGTCAGCGGCAAGTAAGGGGCATATAAGAGTAGACTTCAACTCCTTAAAATAGTAGACCATATCCCTCCTATAATGATGGCTGTAAGCACTTAAGTGTTTACGAGCCATCTTTTTTTAGATTAAAGAGGAGGTTGCAAAATGGGGATGATCATTCGGGGGGCCGCTGGAAGACGGCTCACGGCACTGCTGCTTTGCGTCGCGCTCGCGACGCTGACTAACGCAGCGCCCAAATCGGCGGCAGCCGGCAAAAAAACAAACAACGGGGCGAACGTCAGCGTAACTTTGCAGCTAACGGACGAGGTGCTGCACAACCCGGACATGGGCTGGGTGCTAATCGACAATGCGATTCCCGGTCATTTGGACGCTGGCCGGACAGGAACGTATCCCGAAGTCGGCAACGTAGCCGTTCTCACCCACTGGGGAGAGCTCGAGCCAGTCGAAGGCCAATATGATTGGGCGCTGCTGGATCAAGCGATCAATTACTGGTCGAATTTAGGAAAGCGGATTCATTTTCGCATCTCTACCGATGCCATGATGATATCCGGGTACGGTTACGCGAAGAGCGTTCCAGAGTGGCTGTTCGATGAGTACGGAGTGCCTTATCAAGAACGGTTCGACCAAGGCTATTCCTTCAAGCTGCCCGACTATACGCATCCGGTGTTCATGAAAAAGCTGGAGACGTTCCTTATTGCCTTCGCGGACCGCTACAAAAACGATGCACGGCTCGATATCGTCGACTTAAGAGGCTACGGCACTTGGGGCGAATGGCACAGCGGACATGACTTTGGCAGCTACGCCGAGCGAATCGCCACGCTCAGGACCATTATTAACAAGTGGTACGACGCATGGGAAGGCAAGAAAATACTGGCACTCTCCAATTCCTACGAATGGCGGAGCGAAATGGAGCCTGCGGTGAACAACCCTCAGTCCTATGAAGACTATCTCAGCTGGTCCGCCTTCGACCACGCGCTGACCAAGCCGAATTTGACGTTCCGCAGAGACGGCGCTGCCGGCGCGCTGCGCGAGTACGATGTACAGCTGCTGGAATCATTCTTCCGCAGCAATCGGAATCTTCCACTGATTGCGGAGTTTTTTGGAGGGTACGGCTACTATAAAGGCAACGGCTCGGGCTACTCGCCTGACACCGCTCTTGAAGAAGCTCTCCAGCTGCATCCGAACTACATCACCATTATGGGGCATGACGGGGACTTCGGAGCAGCCTCGTTCTACGCCGAGCGGCCGGATCTCATTGATGAAGGGAACCGAAGAATGGGCTATCGCCTCGTCTTGAACCAGGCGGAGTATCCTTCCATCGTCAAAGGGGGCGGTTCCTTTGAACTGAAGCAGCTATGGAGCAATACGGGAACCGGACGCAGCTACAACAATTATCCGCTGAAGCTGTATTTGACGGATGCTGGCGGCAATACCGTCTGGAGTGCAGTTGACGATTCGTTTGATCTCACCGGCTTCGTTGCCGGCGAAGTCTACGAAGTGTTTTCCAGCTTCAGCCTGCCGGCTAGCCTGGCGCCCGGAAACTACCAGATTCGCGTCGCGCTTGTCGACGCGCAAGGCAGTCCCGCCATCCAGCTCGGCATCGCAGGCCGCGATTCCGAAAACCGCTATCCGTTAGGCAGTATAACCGTGACAAACGAAACAGTGACACCTCCTGCAGAGTCATCCATTCGCGAATCATTTGAAAGCGGTTCTTTTCCTTCATCCAAGTTCGTTGGCGGTTTTCATGGAGCCGGAGCTTTAACGAGCCAAGCGGAACAAATCATCAGCGGGCAATATTCGGCTTTCGGCAGTGCCCCCGCCGCACAGGATTGGACAGAATTCCTGTATAGCGATACAAGCAAAATTCAGCTTGAGCCCGCCACGACGTACACGGTCAGCTTCAAGTACAAAGCTTCTGCATCCCCCGGACCCAACGGCTTTTACTACTTTCTCGCCCGAACGGGCAGCGGAAGCTTCTCGCATGACAAGGGCTTTACGACATGGCGGGACGATTCCGGGGCATCCAGATACAAGACTGTGACATTTACGACAGACACCGGCTATACCGACTACTACCTCATCTGGGGATTGCGCTCCGGCGGAGCGATTGCAATCGATGACATCGTCATTACGAAGCACGCCGAAGCGGCCTACGATTCATTCGAATCAGGCGATATTAGAAGCTCGCGTTATGAGTTCGGCACCGGTCAATCTGCGGGCAGCTTAAACGGCACGCAAGGACTGCACGGAAGCTGGTCGGTGTCCTCCGTATCGGACGAACGCAGCTTCCTGTATAGCCGGAAGGATCGGCTCAAGCTTAGTCCGAACTCTGCTTATTTAATCACCTTCAGGTGGAAAACGCTCGCGAGCCCGAACGGAGGCGGCACGTTCCGTCTCGCCTCTCAGTCGGCGAAATCTGGCATGACGGCCTCGTCTCACCGATGGGCAGGCAATAGCCGGCAAGAGAGTGAAATTCGATCTTTAGTCGTTCATACGGGCAAGGAAAAGGACTTTCGCCTCGTATGGGGCCTGAAAGGCAGCGGCGACATTGTGATTGATGATATTAACGTTATTAAGCTCGGACAGAAGCAATAACATACTATCTATTTGGAGGCGATTGAATATGACTTACAAGCAAGTACGAAGCATTATCGCGATAATGGTCGCATCGGTCCTCATTGTGCTATCCGCCTGCTCCTCTGGCACTAACGAAGGAGGCAGCGCGACAAAAGCGCCGGAGCAGCCTAGCGAAACGGGCAAAAATCAGGAACCTGCGGAAGCCACTGATCCTCTCGGCAAATATGATCCGCCGATCGAAGTGTCGGTCATCGGCACGACAGGAACGAATGTGCTCTTCGCGGAAGGCGAAAGCATTGACGACAACATTATGACGAAAACCTATTTGGACATTTTGGGCATCAAATTTACAAATAAATGGGTCACTGACGCTTCGCAAACGGTTGAGAAATTAAATCTCGCCATCAACACAAACAACATTCCCGATATCACTAAGGTAGATTTGACCCAGATGAGTCGAATGATCAATCAAGACCAATTGGCTGATTTGACGGAAGCCTATGAGAAATACGCCTCTCCTCTGCTGCGCCAGGCGCTGGAATACGGGGGCGACAACGGATTCGCACCGGCCAAAAAGGACGGAAAAATATACGGTATGCCGATTCCGAACGACTACTACGAAAACGTTGCCATCATGTACATCCGTAAAGACTGGCTGGAAAAGGTAGGCTTACAGCCTCCGAAGACGATCGATGAGCTCTATCAAGTCGCGACCGCTTTTGCAGAACAGGATCCGGACGGCAACAATAAAGCAGACACATACGGCATGGCGCTCGATAACGCGCTTGGCATGGGCTTCGACGGTGTTGCTGCGGCATTCAAGGCTTACCGGGCGATGTGGGTCAAGGAAGACAATGGCCAGCTCGTCTACGGCAGCATTCAGCCGCAAATGAAAGATGCTCTTGCAAAGCTCCAAGAGCTGTACGCATCCAAAGCCATTGACCAGGAATTCGGAGCAAAGGATTGGGGCAAGACAGCGGACGATATCGGCGCTGGCAAAGGCGGCATCTACTTTGGCGCTTTCTGGCAGCCGCTATATCCGCTCCAAACAACGATGACGCATACACCGGATTCTGATTGGAACGCCTATCCGATTCCAACGGCAGCTGACGGAAGCCTGGTAGTAAAGCGTCCTAACAACGTATTCAGCTGGATGGTGGCAAGCAAAGGCATAGAGCATCCGGAAGCTCTCATTAAATCGATGAACCTGTGGGCGGAGCTCTGGATCGAGGGCGGCCAATACAATGACCTGTTCTACAAAGACATCCAAGGCAGCGAGAAATACCAAGGCAAGGAAATCCATCAATACGCCAAACCATACTTCTTCGACGATCCAGGCAAAAACATGGTCATCGGCCAACAGTTCAAAGAAGCCGCAGACAAAAACGATGGAACTCTCGTCACCCATCCGGACGGCATATGGAAATGGGACGCCTATAAAAATAACGAGCCGAACGGCTGGGCGTACTACAAATATTTGCTTGAATCGGAAGATGTGCTGGCGCAGTATGGCGACAAATTCATTCACGAATCATTCCTCGGCGCTCCAACTGAAACGATGACGAAGCGTCTTGCGAATCTGAATAAGCTTGAGGTCGAAACGTTCACAAAAATCATTATGGGTAAAGCCGATGTCAATGCGTTCGATAAATTCGTAGAGGAATGGAAATCGCTTGGCGGAGACGACATTACGAAAGAGGTCAACGAATGGGCTGCTGCCAACTAGTAACGGTTACCGGGGAGGATGACTCTCGTCATCCCCCCTTCTATTCATCCAATCATGTGCTTCAGGAGGGGAAGTTATGAAAATAACAAAAAAAGATGTCGCTTTCTTCCACCTGCTGCTTGCCCCAGGCTTGGTCCTGCTGCTGCTCTTCGCCTACTTGCCCATGTTCGGCATCGTCATCGCCTTTCAAAATTTTAATCCTTCGAAAGGCTTTATTTTTTCCGAATGGGTTGGCCTCGAGCATGTCCGATTTCTGTTCGAGCTGCCAGATACGTTCCAGACGATCCGAAACACCATTGAGATTTCATTGATGAAAATTGTTGCGGGACTGGTTATGCCGGTCGTGTTCGCGTTATTCCTGAACGAAGCGCGGCTGATGTGGTTCAAGCGGACGGTGCAGAGCCTCGTCTATCTCCCTCATTTCCTGTCATGGGTCATACTGGGCGGCATTATGGTAGATGTTCTATCCATTAACGGCGGAGCATTCAATCAGGCATTAGAGGCAATTGGCGTTAATCCTATCTTTTTCTTCGGAGATGAATTCTGGTTCCGTATCATGATTATCATATCCGACGTTTGGAAGGAATTCGGCTTTTCTACAATCGTTTATTTGGCGGCGCTTACCTCGATCAATCCTGCACTTTACGAAGCGGCGGCAATCGATGGGGCTACCCGCTGGCAGAAAACAGTCTATATTACGATTCCCGGCATTCTGCCTGTAATCGTTTTAATGTCCACCCTGAGTCTCGGAAACATTTTGAATGCCGGATTCGATCAAATCTTCAATTTGTACAATCCGATGGTCATCAGCTCGACAGATATTATTGACACCTATATTTACAGAATGGGATTGATTCAAGCGCAGTACGGCTTATCCACGGCGATCGGCTTGATCAAATCAATGATCGGGTTCGTATTAATCGTCCTATCGTACCGGCTCGCCAGCCGTTACGCTAATTACCGCATTTTCTAATGATTTGGGGGTTCTATCATGCACGGAAGACTTAACAGACTGCAGCCATTCGACGTTTTCAACTATATCGGTCTGACCGTTATCTCGCTGCTATGCCTCCTTCCGATCTGGCATATCGCGATGGTCTCCTTGAGCGGTGAGGGGCCTGCCTCCAAATACATCGTAGGCTTGCTGCCCATAGAATTCAGCCTGGATTCCTATATGACGATTTTGCAGATGGGGAAATTTTGGGATGCGTTCGGAATGTCCGTTCAGCGTGTTGCGGCCGGAGGTTTGATTAACTTCATCCTGACGATCATTATGGCTTATCCGCTATCGAAGGAAAGCAGCTATTTTCGCGGGAGAAACGTCTATATCTGGTTTTTGGTGTTCACGATGCTCTTCAGCGGCGGCTTAATACCGATGTACATGATCATCTATCAGCTCGGCATGATCGATTCCATCTGGGCGCTTGTGCTGCCCGGCGCGGTGCCCGTGTTCAATGTCATCCTGATGATTAACTTCATGCGCCAGCTGCCTAAGGAGCTGGAGGAAGCATCACTGGTCGACGGAGCTTCCCAATTTAAGATCATGACTCAAATCTTCATTCCGCTATCGCTGCCAGTCATCGCAACGGTTACGCTATTCAGCGTCGTCGGCCACTGGAATGCTTGGTTCGACGGCTTAATCTATATGAACGACACTGCGAACTATCCGCTGCAGACTTATCTGCATGTCGTGCTCGCTTCCCGCAATCTTATTAATGCAAATCAGCAGACCGTGATGGCCTCGCTAACAAACCGGACGTCCATATCGGCGCAAATTATACTGGCATCCCTGCCAATCCTAGTCGTTTATCCATTTTTGCAGCGTTATTTTATTCATGGAATTGTTATGGGTTCGGTAAAAGAATAAGCTCTTATTATACGATCAGAGCACAATGGGAGAGAAACGGATGAAATCAATATGTGTAATCGGCAGTTTGAATATAGATTTAGTAGCGGCAGTCGAACGATTCCCGCAGCCTGGCGAGACGCTGACAGCCGCAGGCTATTCCACCTTCTTCGGTGGGAAAGGCGGCAATCAGGCAATCGCTTTAGGGAAACTTGGCGCAAATGTGAAAATGGTCGGCAAGGTCGGCGACGATATCCATGGCAGTGATTATATTCGCAATCTTCGCATGAACGGCGTGGATACGGCAGGGATTCGTGTGGAAAAAGGCGCTTCGACGGGAACCGCTATGATATTGGTTGATCCTCAAGGTGAAAATCAAATCGTCATCTCGCCAGGGGCTAACGGGCACCTCACACCTTCCGATATCGATGAGCATTGGTCGCACCTGATAGAGTCGGACATCTTTTTGTTCCAGCTGGAAATTCCGATAGGAACGATCGCTTATGCGATGAAAAGGCTGAAGCAGGCAGGCAAAACGATTGTGCTTGATCCCGCCCCGGCCTCTCAGCTGCCCGACTCTCTTTTTAAATATATCGACTATATGACGCCTAACGAGACGGAAGTAAAATATTACGCGAACCGCCATCATCAATACGTGCTCCAGCTGAAAGAAGCTGCGAATATATTGCTCCGCAAAGGTGTGCAGACGATAGTCGCCAAAGCCGGCGCGGAGGGTGCGTATTTGATCCGGGATGCCGATCTCCAGCATATTGGCGCTTATCCAACTGATCCGGTCGATACGACCGGAGCAGGCGATTGCTTCAACGCGGGATTCGCCTATGCGCTGGCCATGGGCAGAAGCGTGGAGGAAGCCGTTAGCCTGGGCAATGCTGTGGGAGCTCTGGCGATCCGCCAGGTCGGCGCTCAATCAGCGATGCCGTCAATAGAAGAGGTGGACGTTTTCATGAAAAAGCATCTATTGGGATCCGAATCCGATTCCTATCGCCAATTGGGAGGAGCATGAAGCTAGTATGGAGCCATTGTACAAACCCGGGCCAGAACCGGTATCTTTTATTCTGGATACAGATATCGGCCCCGACTGTGATGATGCCGGAGCCGTGGCTGTCCTGCATGCCCTGCAGCGGAAGGGGCAGCTGAAAACCCTCGGCATGATGCACTGCACCTCAAGTCCATGGGGAGCCGGATGCCTCGATGCGATCAACTCTTTTTATGGTGAAGTGGCGATTCCTGTCGGCACGTTGAAAATCCGAGGTTTTCTCGAAGGAGAGCCCTATGCCAAGTATAACCGGGAAATAGCCGGGTCCTATCAGAACCGCTACCCGGACGGAGATGCTGCGCCGGATGCTACACCTCTGTATCGCAAGCTGCTGGCCGATTCTCCTGATGGCAGCGTCGTGATTGCAGCGATCGGGCCTTTGATCAATCTCATGCATCTGCTCCTCTCTAAAGCGGATGATATATCGCCGCTCAGCGGAACAGAGCTAGTTGCCCATAAAGCAAAGCATCTGGTCGTTATGGGCGGCGCCTTTCCCGAAGGCAAAGAATGGAACTTCGAGATGCATCCCGAAGCGGCGGCCTATGTATGCGAGCATTGGCCAACCTCTATCACGTTTACCGGCTACGAGATTGGCGCCGCTATCCTTACTGGCAGCAGGCTGTTATCCGAAGCGCCAGCGGACCACCCGGTGCGGCGGAGCTACGCTTCGTACTTGGGAGAAGAGCAAACGCGTCCAAGCTGGGATTTGACCGCCGTTCTTTATGCGGCTCAAGGAGCATCCGATTACTGGGACATCGTGCGAGGACGAATCCGCGTCGACTGCGCAAGCGGCGCCAATCAATGGGAAACGGACCCGCAAGGGCCGCACGCCTATTTGACGAAACGTATGGCACCAGAAGCTTTAGCCGCTTTGCTCGACGAGCTGATGCTGCAAATGCCGTAGACGAGAGGGCTGGCACCTAAAGAGCCGCTTTCAGTAGGCTGCTTCGAAGTTAATCTTAAACGGGCCAAACCCAGCGTAAAAAAGCCTCCAAATCCACAATGGAGTTGGAGGCTTTCAATTGGACGGTTACTCTTTTGCCGGCTTGTCCTTTTTCACAAGTGTCCGTTACTCAGAACAGCCAAACAAAGGGTTGTAAAGCTTACGCACCATGAACTTTACGGCAGCACTAATATTTGTCCCGGATAAATTAAGCTAGGATTTTTAATCTTGTCTTTGTTTAGTTCATAAATTTGTTTCCACAGCGTGCCATCATTTAGTGTTTTCTTGGCAATTCGAAATAAATTATCTCCCTTCACGACGGTATAAGTCTTTACCGTCCCTTCAGAGGACTCTTTGTCAGGTGTTTCAATTGGAGCTTCGATTTCAGGTTCGGTTACTTTTGACTGTTCCATCTGCCAATCCTTTACCGATTTCAAAGAGTAGCTGTCTGCATTTGGTTTAGCAAGCGCTCCGCCTTCAAGATGCTTTGTAAACAATTCTACTAGCGGTACGGCATATTGAATATGTGTTTCTTCTTTCACACCAGGGTCTTTTTCAATCGCTTTTTCAAAAGTGACATAACCGTCTTTGCCAAGAGCTGTGAACGAGTTAGTAGCTACAACATAGGTCTTATCCATATCAAGCGGAGACCATATGCCTGTCTTTCTATCTTTTATTTCAAGATTGTATACACTCTTAACGTCTTCATCTGCATTTAAGTATACGTCATATCTCAAGTGTGATGAGTAAGGGAACGCACCTGTTGATTGTGTAATGCCTTGTGAATACCGGATGGCGTCATCTAACACATCAACTATTTCTTTGCCAGTTACTTTAACTGTTGTAATTGTATTTGAAAATGGCAGCATCGTGTAGGCATCTGCCATCGTAAAATCACCCTGCAAAAAGTTCGATCTTACACCGCCGCCATTTTGAATGGCCACATCAGCATGCGGCAGGCTGTATAAGAAAGAGTCAGCAACTACTTGTCCTGCAAAGCTGCCGTTGGCATCTTTCGTATCGGTAAAAGGCTTAGGGATCCGCTCGTTCGACAGTGTTTCTTGAACGGAGCCGATAATTGTCTTCATTTCTTTCTCTACTGCTTCCCGGTAAGGATTAATAATTTCCTCCACAACAGGATCCGTTTTGCCCTCCGTCAGAACATTGCTTTTTGCAATCATTTCTTTTATACGAGCCAATACTTTCTCATCTGCATCCACCCATTTGTCATCTACAGAAACCTGATATGGGCCGCCAACAGGAGCAATTGGATTTCCTTTTATACTGATGATTTCACCTTGATCATCAAATTTCAAGTCCATTTTGCCCAGAACCTTTGCGTATTCCCATGCTTGAACAATATACGTTTCTTTACCGTCAGCATTTTTAACAGCTGTTGGATATTCACCGGTTACTGGCAGCCCCAGAGCCTTCATTTCACCGGAAGAATCAAGCAGATTATGCGTATCTCCGCCAATAATTAAGTCAATGTCGTTCGTTTGAGCTGCCAAAACTTGATCGAAATCATAACCTAGGTGGCTCAGTACGATAATTTTATTGATTCCTTGCTCCTTTACTTCTTCAACCGTCGAGCTTACAAACTCGATTTCATCAACAAAATCTACATCCTCACTGACAAGAGAGGACTCCTTCGTTTTTTCTATTTTGACAACACCGATAACAGCTACCTTTTCACCTTTAATTTCTTTAATCAAGTACGGCTTCGTTAATTTTCCATAAAGAGGGGATTTCTTACTAGGTTTAATATTTCCCGCCAGAATCGGGAAGGTAGCCATATCATACAATTCTGCAAGACGCTGATCGCCTTCGTCAAACTCATGATTGCCAATCATGTAAGCATCAGGCTGTAATGAATTTAATATTTTCATATCCGTTTCGCCCTTGTAGAGGCTGAAATAGAGGGTGCCATTCACTTCTCCACTTTGTAAATATAAGGAGTGATCGTTTTTGAATTCACTAATTAAAGAGGATATGAAAGACATTCCGCCTAATTGCAGGCGCACCTTTTCTCCTTCTTGGTTGTCATCATAATTTAGGCTTAAATCAAACGTTTGGCTCTCCAGGTGAGAGTGGTGATCATTCAAGTGCATAATCGTCAATTCAAATGGCTCGGAGGCGCGCACAGCTGTCGGACTAATGAATGACGACATCATTACTGCAGCAATTCCCAGCTTAAGCAGATTCTTTTTCATAAGTACTGGCTCCTTTATTAGTAGAGGTAGTTCAAAAAGTCCAATTTTGATAACGAAGTAGTTCAGGAAGCGTCTCACATCGAATCTTGCATTCAGCCGAAATCCCCAGTGCTCACGTACCTTTAAGTACGCTCCGCGCTTCCAATTTCTAGCTTCATACAACCTTCTCGGTTCTGAAAACCGGACTTTTTGAACAGGATCTATTATTAGTAGTCAAAACACACTTTACACTCCTACTATTTTTGGTGAATTAACTGGGCATTAATATTAAGTAAATATAGGTCTACGTTCCGCATCAAATCCGAGTGTGTTATAGTAATGGTAGAGTGAGAGTAGGGGTAGAGTAGTGTAGAGTAAAGTAAAGTAAAGTAAAGTAAAGTAAAGTAAAGTAAAGTAAAGTAAAGTAAAGTAAAGTAAAGTAAAGTAAAGTAAAGTAGAGTAGTGTAGTGTAGGGTAAAGTAGAGCAGCCGTTCAACCGCAAATCCACGAAATGCATACTGTGAAGCGCGTGAAGCACATGCCGCTTGGAGTGAGAGAAATTGCTTGCAATTTCCCTTACTCCGGGCGGCATTTTATTTTTTTGATCGAAAGGCGGGCGTAAAATGAGTAGTTTTGAGAAGAGGATGGAACAATGGCTTTATGAGCAGATTGCTGCAGAAAAAAATCCGCGAAGACAAGAATTGCTTCAAAAGGGAATTGGACATGGCACTAAGGAGTTTTTGAGCAAGATATGGTATCCTGCTGTAGGCAACTTTAATGATTTGTATGCAGAATGGGAAATTCGGGATTTTGGCAATCGATACCGTTATCTGGATCTTGCCTATATGCCCGGTGGAGCCAAAGGCTGCATCGAAATTCACGGTTATCGATCTCATGCCAGAGATATTGAAGCGTGGCGGTTCAGAGATTTATGCAAGAAACAAGCGTATTTAGTATTGGACGATTGGATGTTTCTGCCTATTGCTTATTTGTCAATCGAGGAAGAACCGGAGGTCATCAGACAGATGACTTTGTCCTTTGTTGGTAAATTTGTATCTATGTCAACAAGTCATTCATTTAGTTGGATTGAAACAGAGACTTTGCGGTTTGCACGTGGAGTAATTCGACCTTTTCACTCTGATGAGCTTGCCTTGCACCTGAATCGATCCACTCGACAGGCAAGACGTATTTTAGACAAGCTTGTAAAAATGAATGCTTTAATTGTTCACAATAGTCAGATGCGTTATCGCACCTATCAAGCGGTCAATAATGACCCTTAGAACCAAAATTTAAATATATCCGCTGTTCTCACGGACAATAGTGACCGTTAGAAGAAAATTTCCGGGTTTTCTCCGAGATTTCCCCCGCTTACGGACATTAATGTCCGTAAGAAAGTGAAATTTTCGAATAATCGACGCTAACGGTCAATAATGTCCGATTGACTAGTTTAAATGATCACAATGTACGTATAAACATGCTACGTTCCTGCGATTGTGAGTTCAACAAGGCGCAGTACACCTCGCTGTCTGCGCAAAATTCAAACTTTCAGTGAACCGCGGAATCCCCTAGCTCCATAATAGGAATCCGCACCATTATGATACACGAATACTTGGCCATAGCGATAATCAGCAAAAATAGCACCGCCGAGCTTTCTAATCTCAGCAGGTGTTTTAATCCAGCTCGATGTTTTCATATCAAAATTTCCAAGCTTCTGCAGCTCTCTGTATTGTTCTTCCGTTAAAATCTCAATGCCCATATCAGCCGCCATATTTATAGCGCTATTTTCTGGTTTATGCTGCTTTCTTGCCTCCAGCGCCGCATGGTCATAACAAATACTTCTACGCCCTTTAGGGCTTTCCGCTGAACAATCATAAAAAATATATTCGCCCGTCGCATTATCATAATCAACAACATCGGGCTCACCGCCGGTACTTTCCATTTCATGGAGAGACCACAGTTTTTCAGGACTGGCTTCAAGCTTTTTTTGTACTATAATCCCTTCATGCCGGTTCATGTTTTTCTCAAAACGGGCTTTCAATATTATAATTAGTTTCTCACGTTGTTCTGGTGATAACTTCTTGCTAGTTATTAAGACACTCCTCTTAATTCTTAGAGCAGCCGACAGTCAGGAATAATTGAAGATTTAACAAAATTAGGAGTCATTCTACTCTTTGTTTAATGTCATTCTAACTTTATTTACTAGTCTTTTCAAAGGCTGGGTGAGAATTATTATAGCCAGCTTGGATATCTGCACATTCGTAGTCATTGCGAATTCACCTGTTCAAGAACCGCTTAGATCCTTGTAGCCTATTAAGTCCAGCCCCCCCTTTCATTTATAGTTGTAAGCTCACTTTGCGCAGTTCATCTACATGAAGTGCTTTTGTTCCGTCAATCCATACTGACAGTCCTTTACCGCAGCCATACTTCTCCCCACTTGCATCGTAAGAAACCGTAACATTTCTGCCATGATAGTGAACATCCTTTAGACGAAAATAATCCAGCTCAGCCGAAGAGATCAGAGGATTAATCGTAAGTGTGCTGCCTATGGATGGACGAATGCCTGCCAATCCGGTAATAATATGATCGCAATAAGCGGAATGATTATAGTCCCGTCCGCGGTCTTTGTGCGCATCGTTCCGATCGTAAAGACGGGCTCTAGCAAGCCACTCTCCGGTATCGGGATGTAAGTTTTCATCTATCCAAGGTATTTCAGTTGTATCCTTCATACGCACCCATTGCGAATTCGTGTACGTTTGCAGGAGCTCATAATAATGTGCAGACGTCATGATGCTTTGATCGTACTCATTCAAAACATTCGCAAGCGCATCGAGCGTTTGAGAGGTGGCATACGGCCATGAAGGCCCATTCCACAAACACTCGTGCGGATGCTCATACATAAAATAAGGATCTCGTCTTTCTGCCGTTGTCGGTCCGTACCGGGCTTTGAACCCCTCGGCATCGAACAAATGGTGCCAAGCTTCCTCATAGCCGTCATCCGGAAGCAGAAAATACCATGGCAGCAGCCCCTGTAATTCTCTAACCGGCACCAGCTTGTTAAGCTTATTTCGGCCTAGCACCGTCTGAAGCTGCGGCCACTGCGCAATTACCGATGCATTGTGGCGAATACCTTCTTTATTGGACAGCGTCTTAAAAAATCCGTTGCTTGAATCCCACAGCTTCTTCTGTACTTCTGCTTTAAGCGCCTGTGCTTTGCCAAGATACAGTATCGATTCCTTCTCGCGCCCAGCGAGCTTGGCAATTCGTGAAATTGCTATAGCCTCTCCATACATATAACTATTTATAGTTACTCTGCATCCGGAGCCGCCAATGGAAAATTCCATTCCGTCCTCGCCATCGATTTGCCAGAACAAGCCTAGCTCGTTATCGAATCGTTCCTTCTCCCAAGCTTCGTAGTTTCGGATAAGGTCGTCTAATAGATTGATCGGAAGCGTGGAATCTCCTGTAACTGCGTACATCGCATAGATGGAGTCTGCTGCCCAAAAGCTGTACATCCTCGGCTCCCCGCCGTGCTTGAACCAGAACTTGGCATAGTCTTCAAGAACGTCGGAACGGCTGAGCCATCTTCCTTCATAGAAATGATGCCCCGCAGCACAACTGATTGTATTCGCCTTTCCTGCCCAGGGGACCTCAGACAAAAATTCGGTCACAACATGCCCGTATGAATGTTGTTTAATATGCTTCTGAAAGACAGCCGCCCGAAAACGATATATTTGCTCTATACGAGCATCGGAACATTCGAAAGAAGGAAACATTATTCTCTCACCTCGCCAGACCATGGGCATTATTCGATCACTTTGTCTTTATCACCCAGTATTTTCATCAATCTATGATCAAGCAATGCCAGTCTGGCCGAGAAATCCGGCCATGGCATCCTCTGTTCTATATTCCATATGCGCTCTACCATTGCCGGAACTCTATGACGCAGCAGTTCAATCTGATTCTTCTCTTCATTTTCCCAAGAGCAGAACTGGGCACCAATGATATCAGCCTGCTCATCCAGTTGAATCGGTTCAAAATATGCTTTTGATTGATCCCACCAATGCTCCCAGCGTCTTACATTCCAGCTATAAATGTGTTCCGCCGGCCAACCTGCATTCGGTGTTACGTAGAGCGGCTGCCAGGCTGAATTGATCAGCTTGTATCCTGCCTCCGCCAAACTATCAGCGGTATTGTAATAGGATTCCCAGGCTATTATCGTAATGTCCTGCGGAATTGGAATGCCGGGTTCTGGCGAGAAGCCTTCCCATATGATCGGCTTTCGGCCTTGTCGTTTTACCGTTTCTGCAGCAAATAGTATATAAGTGCGAAGTAAGCTTTCTGCATTCCCGCCTTCTAATTGCTGCATTCGATTACGACAAACTGGACAATTATGAAAAATTTCATGCTTTGTTTCATCACAGCCCAGATGAATGTAAGTGGAATATTTAAATACATCGCACAACTCGGTAAGGATATACTCTACTGCTTCATAGGCAGCTTCATTGCCGAGACAGATTGCATTCTCATGCGCATGACCCGCTCCAGAGGTAAAGATATCGGGCTCAGCTGCATTCAGAGTCTCCGAGTGTCCCGGCAGATCGATCTCTGGAACGAGCTGGACTCCACGTTCTTGCGCATATTCTACAAGCTCATCCAGCTCCGCTCTCGTATAATGCCTACCGGGCTTCGCAAGATTCGGAAATCGCTTCAGCGGGAACGTAAAGGACTGATCATCCGACAAATGCAGCTGTAAATAGGATAGCCGGTAAAACCGGCAAAGCTCGATGACCTTTCGAATAGCGGCTGGGGAGTGCCAATGTCTTGCCACATCAAGCATAAGTCCCCTATACGGCAGATCCGGCTCGTCTTCAATCGTACAATGCGGAAGCTCACCTGCATCGGACATAAGCTGCAGCAGCATGGAGGTTCCTGCCGATACAGCGAAGCAGCTTCCGCCAATGACCTCTATTTCTTGTCTTATCTTTATTTGTATTTGCTCTTCTCGCAGGCTTTTATCTAGATGAAGCTTAACCATGGCGCATGCATCGCTTTGAATAATTGGATCCGATCCTAAAAGCTGTCTTAATTCCTGCTCGAAAACCGGAATAATGGACGCCAGCTGCGAATCGTCTGCAATTATACGCGCTTCGCGAAGCGACACCGTTCCGTCATGTATTTGAACCGATTTTGCAACTGGAATCAAGTAAAGCTGTTCCATCATTATTTTCTACTCTCCGATCCGGCCTTCTCACGAGGCATTGATTGATAAACGCGATATTAATTGATGAACTCGGCGTGCAGCAGCAGACGCTTAATAATAACAGCTGCTTGCGCGCGAGTAGCCAAACCTTTTGGAGAAAACTGTTCGGCGCTAAGGCCCGTCATTACTCCTGCCTCAACCAGCTGCGCTATGGATGGCTTAGCCCACGTGCTAATCGCCAAGTTGTCGTTAAAGGTAGCTGCCAGACCGTTCAGATCAGCCACGCTTCCATGCTTGCCAGCAAAGCTTAACGCTCTAAACGCAATAACCGCCATTTGCTCTCTTGTGATTCTCTCATCCGGAAAAAATCTGCCTTCCTCAAATCCGGTAATAAGACCGGCTTGAACTGCAGACTGAACAGCTCCCGCGAACCAGTCCGCTTCCTGCACATCACTGAACTGCTGTACGAATATATCTTCATTCTCAATTCCGAGTGCTCTCGTAATCATAGCGACGAATTCCGCGCGTGTCATCGGCTTCTCTGGGGCATATTCAGACGCCGTTAATCCGTGAACAATCAGCTTGGATGCAAGCTGTTCGACATCGGACTGCGACCAATGACCCTGCAAATCCTTGAAAGACCTATCGCTTTGGATCACCCCGAAAGTACCATTGTCTGTGCTCATGATCTTCATTACGACGTTATCATCTTCAGACAAACTGAAAACAGATGGCATAAAGGAAACGGCCCCAGTAGCTGGATCTATTCTTACACCAGTAGCTCTAGATGGATCAATCGCGTTGCTGCCTGCTGACCCGGCAATGCTTATCGTTCTGCTTACATACGTATTTCCCATGTCGGATAACGTAAATATCCGATCACTAGTCCCGCTGTCCCCTTTTGTCTCTACAGTAAGAGTGAACGAATAAGCATCACCTAGGAGCGCATTGCCTGCGGCATGAGAGTTATCACTGAATTGCCGATTAGCGGCATCCGTTATTGTTTCAAAGGTGATAAACACATTTGTATTTTCTAAATCACTTTCGAGCTGCTGCAGCTGTTTGACCAGGACAGGCAGACTGACCGGCAAATCATAGCTGGCATTTCCCGCTCTGATCGACAAAATTGCTTGCGGTGCGGTCTTGCTTGCCGCCATAAGTGCTGAAGCTGGCAAGCCAACCTTATGAATGGCAGTATTCGGTACGTCCGTATTTGTTGGGGTTGCCTCAAATGCAACGATTTGCCGATCAGCTGTCCTTTTTTTCACGAGCTCGAACGCCTGGTCAATTACGTCGGCTGTCAGCATTACTTGTGCCATGTTTTTTCCGTCCTGCGTCGTTAAAAGAACAGGCAGCGATTTATTACTTATAAGCACACCGCTAACTGTATCCCTTATGTCTACAGCCACCTTAGTATTAGGAGTTTCCCCCGTCCCTCCCGGGGATCCTTGGTACGGAGGCGAATACGCAGCTATCGATATCACATACTCCTTGCTTGCTATCCTGCCTGCTTCATCCTCAACCTGAGCTGTAAAGGTATAATTGCCTGCTGCCGTCGGAGTCCCGCTAATGATGCCTGTCGCAGAGTCAAGCGTAGTACCAGCAGGCAGCGTACCGCTCAATACATTCCAGCTGTATGCGCCAATCCCTCCGCCCGCTGTCAGCTCTGCCTGATAAGCAGTTCCAGCTGTGCCGGCTGCAAGAGCTGCTACATTTACTTTCAATGGCTTAACACCGCTTATTGTAACTTTGCTTAGTTGGGGACTGTAAAATACAGTGCCTTGTGCCGGGAATTCAATTTTTATATAATTTACGCCTATTGGAGCATCTGCCTCATATACCCGTCTTAATGCAGAGCCGGAATTAATGACAGTATCGCTGTAATTCCAATTTGTCTGTTCCGTCCAAGACAAACCGTCAGCGGAAGTATAAAATTTCAAATCGGCAAAGCTCGGATCAACATCTGTAGAAAAAATGCTTGTAACCTGGAAATGGGCAATATCTGGATATCTGTAAGTAATCCATTGCCCGTATTCCTCAAGCGGAATGTGATTTACACGCATTACCCGACTGGCATCCTCCAATAAATGTGCATTGGTCGTATCGAAACGCAGCCAATCGGATTGGGAATTTACTTTCAGCCAGTTATTCATATGATCAATGAGGTCTGTCGCCGCAGTGCCTGGATCAACGGCATTAGCGCCATCAACAGCAGCAACATTAGTAATTTCGTAAAGAACTACGCTATGATGAGCAAGCGTTGGTGTAAAGGTTAATTTGTTATCGACAATCGTTGCCGTAGTGGTTACCGGAGTCAAGGCAGCCAGCGTTTTATATGCAGCTTCTCTGGAGTTCCAGTAATCCAGATCATCCGGGTGGAGATTGTACGGTATGTCAGCGGAATATTTGGAATAGTAATCAAATGAGTCCGGATGCAGTCCGCGGCTTGTAATATCCGCATTCCATGTCGGCCAAAAGTTTGCATGCTCGTCATCAATAATCCATTGCTTGACTGTCACTGTATTGCCGGCTGCAGGGGCTAAGTTATGTAAGGTGACCGTCGGTGTCTCGCTAGTGACTGCATTTAAATCGGCATTATGATTATAGAGCATTACATGTGCCGTATTGGTGTCAGGATTGTATCCGCCAATGCCGTCAACTTCGTTAGAAGTATCGGCAGGATCATGTACGATAGCCGGTTTCACATAAATGTCCCCTGCCATCCGGTAAGCCAGATTGGCAAGATGTGCAGATACGACTGGAACTCCACCCCAATAAGTATTCGTATCCAACGTCCAGCTGCTCATCCAATCGATGTCATGATCAATCATCGTTTTGAAAAGCATCGCATCGGCCGATCCCTGGTAACTGTGAGCCACCGTACGGCTGCGCAGCGGCTTGCCATCCGGTCCGGAAAGAATACGCCCTTCGTCTATTCCATATTCCAAATCCGTCAACCCGTTTGCTATTGCTCTATCGCGCAGCGTATTGATCGTTTGTGTGATGGTGCGGGAACTGTAGCCTCCAGGAACATTGTCATAGAAAGAGGCTGATAAGTAATCGATTTGGGTGCCGATTTGACCAGTTTTATAATTCACCCCTGAAGCGACATGATCGATAAACTCTCTCTCATCCCACAGCCCGTTCAGTACAGTCATAGAATGTGCGCCAACCTTCAAGTTCTCGGCGCCTATTGCGTCTTCCAATGCCGCGACAGTATAGTCATACAGCTTGAAATAAGCGATTTTAGCACTCTCCGGCAAACCGTCACTTGTCTTAAACCAATCACCATTCTCATATTCCGTCAACACGCCCCATGTCCATGTTTTAACCTCATTGATTCCGAACTCTGTAACCAATGCATCGGCGATGGCATTGATGTAGTCATAATATTGGTCATAATCTGCCGGCGGCCTTTCATTTAAGCCTGTCGCATCCTGATGAGGTTCCGCGCTGTACTTTTGCGGAACAGTTCCTGTTTTTATAAAAGGCTTTAAGCCCATATCTACGATATTGCCAGCAGCCTCTATTAGTGCGTCGAACTTGTAATCCGTCATCGTTGCCAGATCATCAGGATCGATAAACAAATCCCTCCTGTCGTTGCCGCCAGTTGCCGACATCAATTGAACATTTTTGATGAAAGGGTATTGCGTGGAGAAATGATCGGAAGGCCATCCTTCGGCATCACTAAGCCAGATCGGATCATAATCCCATACGTTTACATCTGAAAACTTATTATCAATTTTCTTTCCGGTTTCAGGCAAATCAGCAAAATTAAATACAACTTCATTGCTTGCAGCTTGCGCGGGAACGCTTGGCACATTGAAATTGGCAAAAAGGAGCATGCCCGCAAGCGCCACCCCGTATTTCAATCTCCATTTCATAAGTTCTTCCACCTTTCATCATTGTTTTGAAAGCTTTCTGCCATAAATTATAGTCATAGCCTTTTTATACTCGCTAGGCACTTCTGATGACATGTACGCCACATCTTTTTACTTGAGGTATAAGTTATCCATTTAACTATTGAACGTTTGCTGATGGTTGTCCTATGATGGAGAAAATATCCATGCAAGCTAGCTATCAATGATATATTAAGTTTTTTCTCATAAAAAGGAGCGTGTCCATAAGTTGGTGAAAGAAGGAAGATGGTTGGATTTTATATTCACAAAGCTTGTCCTCACCTTTTTGATCGCGATCATCCCGCTCTATGTCGTGACTTTAACGATGAACCGAATGGCCTTCGAGCAGAACAAGCAGGAAATAACAAAGTCGTTAGCGATCAAGCTGCAAAACTATTTGGAAGCGTTTGAATACGAAATTCAAAGATTAGTAGAGCTTGAACGAGATTATCTCATCGACGCGGACTTGTTAATGCTCAGTTCCGTAACTGACGGTATGACCGACTATGAACGAAATACGGCCGTGCAAAACTTGCAGAAGCGGTTGCAAATTATGAAAACTTCCAGTGTGTATATTAAAGATACCAGTATATACATTCCATTGATGAACCGCACGATCAACACCTACCAGTTTCAAACCGAGGTAAACCAGGAAGAACTCACCCTATTTAAAGATACGAGCAGCAACGGCTCGCTAGTTTTTTTGGGGAACCGATTATACTTAAGTCAGCCCTACCAAGGGCTTCCTGCCCATCAAGCAGATATCGCCTTTGTATTAGTCATTGAAATCTCAACAGAGCAAATCGAAAAGGCCCTGCAAACCGCATTCGGTTCCGATGGCGGCGGAGCTATGCTCACCCGCACATCGTCACAACAGCTGATCTCCAGCCAGTTGGAAGTCAATGATCTTAGGCCTTTACAAGCCAGCATCCAAAAATTCAACCAGTACGAAGATCATTTCAGAACGAGTTCAGCCGGTACTACAGAAAAAAAATGGCTAACTTCGGTTGCATATTCACCGTATCTCGACCTTACATTTGCCGCCTTCGTCCCTCAAGAGAAAATATTGGCACCTTTGCAGCGATACGAAAGCTGGTTTTGGCTCTTTTCTCTGCTTTCGGTAGGCGTTGTCGTTATTTTTTCATCTTGGATATACCGGCAGGTGCACCGTCCGCTTGTAAAACTTGTTTTTGCGTTTCGCAAAATGGAGAATGGCAACTTCACCCCTGTTGTCCAGCATCGCTCACGCGATGAATTCGGCTACTTGTACCGCGCCTTTAACAGCATGGTGAACCGTCTGGCCATTCTGATCCGCGAAGTGTATGAACAGAAAATCAAAATTCAGCAATCGGAGCTGAAGCGGCTGCAGGCCCAAATCAATCCCCATTTTTTATTTAATAATCACTTTATTCTTGCACGGCTTATTAAATATCAGGACTATGAGAGCGCTGAGCGTTTTGCTACTTACATGGGAGAATATTTGCAATTTATTACCCGAGACGCCAAGGATGAGATCAGCCTGATTCAAGAAACGAAGCACGCGAGAAGCTATGTGGACATCCAGTCCTTTTGCTTCGCCAACCGTGTCGAAGTGCATTTCGAACAGTTACCTTCCCATTTGCATGAAATCCCAGTTCCCCGATTTATTTTGCAGCCAGTCATTGAGAATGCCTATAAGTATGTTTTTGAGAACCGACTCTCGCCAGGTGTGCTGCACATTACATTCAACAGCAGATGCGGGCAGATCTTTGTATACATCGAGGATAACGGCGACGGGCTGGATGAATCCATGCTCACTATTTTAAATAAACGTTTAACCACACCAATAGGAGATGCTGAACTGGAAAGCACTGGATTAATAAACATTCATCAGCGGCTCCAAATCAAATTTGGCTCGGCAGCGGGTTTAACATTTTCCCGAAGCGATCTGGGCGGCCTAAAAGTCGAAGTGCGGCTCATGGGCATCGAATCAACCAACTTGACGGAATTAGGAGGAATATAGGATGTTTAGAATGCTAATTGTAGATGACGTTTCCATTATCGTTGATAGCTTGTTTGATCTATTCGATGAGCTCCCGCATCTAGAGTTGGAATTATATAAAGCGTATTCTGCAGTGGAAGCCCTGAAAATATTAAAAAGAACAAAAATCGACCTCGTTCTGACCGATATTAAAATGCCGGAAATGACTGGGTTGGACATGCTTGGACAAATTCGCAAACAATGGCCTAGATGTAAAGTGATCTTTCTTACAAGCTACAATGATTTCAATTATGTTCAAGAGGCAATCGCGAGCGGAGGATTTGATTACTTGCTCAAGACCGAAGGTGATCCGGCGATTATTCATTCCGTTGAGAAGGCTATTGCCGCGATGAAAGAAGAAACAGCGATCGATCATTTAATTGATCGGACCCAGCAGCAGCTGCGGGCTTCTCTGCCCGCTTTGCAAAAGGAGTATTTATGGGAGCTCGCACAAGGCAAAACGATGTCGGCTGGCTCACTGAAATCGGCTTTTGAAGATATGGGTATTCCATTATCCGTAACGAGCCCCGTGTTCCTGCTGATCGGCCGAATCGACAGCTGGAAACAGGCAACGACACCTTCGGACAAAGCCCTGCTGCTCTATGCGATTCATAATATTGTCCATGAGTATTTATCCTCCATGGTTCGATTAATTCACATCCCCTTCGAACAATCGAAAATAATATGGTTTATTCAGCCGCTTGATGACCATCAGGCTGATCATCCGGAAATTGCCGAAGCAACACAGCGCACGTTTCAGTTTCTTCATGGTACGCTCGAATCGATCCAAGCTTCCTTCAAAGATAAACTGCAGCTTACGGTATCTTTTATGCTAAGCAAGACGCCAACTCCTTGGCTGCATGCCGCTGACCGATTTCAGCAAATGAAAACCACGATGAGCTGGGGGCTCGGATTGCGCAGCGGAATGCTATTAACTGACCCCGGTCCCGAATTCGAACTAGACGGACTTCAGAATGATCCGGGAATTGTCGCTGGCAGAGGAATTCCATTCAGTCATATAGGCGCTATGTCGCACTTTCTGGATAATAATCAAAAAAACGAATATTTCGAACTGTTTGATGCGACTATGCGAGTTTTAGCCGAGGAGGCCTCTACGATCCAAGAGCGGCTAGCTGTGTATTATGGTTTGTCGTCTATCTTTTTGATGTATATTAATCAGCGGGGATTACCTATAAATGTGGATGAACGAGCAGAGTTGCGGCTAGATCGGCTATCCGGAAAGCCTGAACAGGAAGACTGGCCAGAGACAGCCAACTATTTGAGAAAGCTGGCGGAATGGATTTTCGAGCATAAGAAAGAAGAACAATCAGACCAGGCGCAGGCAATCGTATTCAAGATCCACAGTTATATCGAAGCTAACCTGTATGGGGATATTTCACTGACCCGATTGGCAGATTTGGTAAACCTGAATCCCTCCTATTTATCGCGTTTGTACAAAGAAATTACCGGCAGAGTGCTCTCTGATCATATATCAGAAGTCCGGATTCAAACCGCGGTTCGACTTCTGCGCGAGAATGTGCTGAAGGTGCATGAAATTGCTACAGTGCTAGGTTATAACTCTACTTTTGCCTTTACGCGATTTTTCAAGAGCCATATGCACATGGTGCCTCAGGAATACAGACAGTCTCTTGATTTGCGGCCAAAGTAAATAAGTGTTGCGCCTATGTCAAAACTAGTGTCTGGAACGCGAAAAGCCGGCACCCTTAATATAAAGATACAGGAAAAAGCCGCTAATCCTGTATAAAACAAACATGTGTGAGAGGGGAATGAGCAGGTTGAAAACAAGCAAATTATGGGCAGCAGTGCTTGTATGTACACTGATGTTGTCTGCTTGCAGCACGGCGAATAACAGTGTAAATCCCACAGGGGAAAAACAGACAGGACAAGTGCAGGAGGGGACAAATAAGGCAACGCCTCAACCGGAAAATGAAGGAGAGATCGATCCGCTGGGTAAATATGATCCCCCGATTGAAATTTCAACAGTCGTGGGCACTAATCCGAGTCTAATCTTTAATCCGGGTGAAGATATAGACAATAACAGCGTCTATAAATCCTATGAAGAAGATTTGGGCATCAAACTGAAAAACAAATGGGCTGTGGACAGTTCACAGTATGAATCCAAAATAAAAATTACGATTGCCTCTAATGATCTGCCTGATTTTATGATGGTTACAGGCGCCGATTTGGATCAATTGATCGAATCGGATATGATTATGGATTTAAGCGAATTGTACGAGAAATATGCAACTCCAGAAACGAAGAAGTTTTTAACTGCCGACGGTGGAGCGCAGCTCGATTCAGCCAAATCGAATGGAAAGCTGATGGCCATACCTAAAACCGATGCGCCTTATGTCAATGCACAAATGTTATACGTCCGTAAAGACTGGTTGAAAAAACTAGACTTGCCGGAGCCGAAAACGATGGAGGACGTGTTACGAATTGCCGAAGCGTTTACAACTATGGATCCAGACGGGAATAACAAAAACGATACGATCGGCATTTCTGTACAAAAAAACTTTAATACCGGCGGCGACCAATCCCTGCTCGGCATCTTTAACGGCTATCATGCTTATCCAGGCACATGGATCAAAAAACCGTCCGGTGATGTTGAGTACGGCGGCATTCAGCCAGAGGTAAAAACCGCATTGCTGCAATTGCAAAACATGTTCAAGGCCGGACAGTTGGATAAAGAGTTTATTGTAAAAGACAGTGCCAAAGCTGCCGAGCGGATCGTGTCGAATCAGGCCGGAATGACATTTGGTCCATTTTGGATGGGATCCTATCCCCTTATGTCAGGTGCAGTGAAAGATGGAAAAGTCGTTCAAGATTGGGGCGTGTATCCGCTTCCTTTCATAGATAATCAGCCAGCACTAAATCCTATCGAGCTCGGTGTTACCGGGTATTACGTCGTATCCAAAAAGGCTAAAAATCCGGAAGCCGTAATTAAATTATTGAATCGCTGGGTATTGGCTCTGACAAGGAATGATAAGGAATTAGATGCTAAGCGGTATACAGAAGGGACGCTGACAGACAAGCATCAGGCATACTATACAATGAATCCAGTTTTTGTTAATGGCATGGACACGCAAATTCGGGCCGGTGAATTGCTTCCTAAGGCAATCAGCTCCAAAGATCCTTCCAATCTGCTAAATGGCCAAATGGACGGATACAATGACGCCTTAGCCTTTGCAGCAGGTGATGTTACCAAGTATGGCGCTCATATGGCGTTTACAGAAGGCGGCACTCAGCAAATGCTCTATAAATACTTTCAAGCAGACGGTTACTTGTTGAATGCTTACACAGGACCACAGACTCCTACGATGGCTGGACGCTGGTCGACCTTGGCTACGAAAGAATTCGAAGTATTCTCTAAAATCATCACAAATGGCGCTTCTATTGATGAGTTTGACAAATTCGTTGAACAATGGCACTCGCTAGGCGGTGCTGAAATAACGAAAGAAATAAATGAAAAGCTAAGTGCAAAATAAGCTATGAAAGGGGATGCCCTCGTGTATCCCCCTTTCTTGTATTTCTACAAGAAACCGTACGTCCTTAGTAAAGGGCGCGCAGTGTTTCTTCTTGACAGGAGCAAATAAAGTAAGGAAGTGGTATTAGATGCTTGAGAGAGCGAGATGGAGATGGAAACAGCAACTGCCGCTGCAGCTCATGGTATTACCTGCGATCATAATCGTCTTTATATATGGGTATTTGCCATTAGCCGGCTTGACGATGGCTTTCCAAAAGTTTAATCCCGCTAAAGGCTTTTTCTATTCTACTTGGATTGGCCTAGAAAACTACAGGTTTGTATTGTCCATGCCGGATACTTATCGCGTTATTTTCAATACGATATATATCGCATCGATGAAGATGGTTGTTGGGTTTATAACGCCTATTGTATTCGCTCTTTTGTTAAATGAGGTGCGAAATATGTTGGTCAAAAGGGCGTTCCAAACGATGGTTTATTTACCGCATTTTTTATCGTGGGTTATTTTGGCCGGTATATTGACCGATATTCTTTCCCCTTCTAACGGAATCATTAACCAATTTTTAGGTATTTTCGGAGTAGAACCTATTTTCTTTTTGGCTAGCAATGACTGGTTTCCCTTTATTCTAGTTCTATCGGATGTCTGGAAGGAATTCGGCTTCGGAACAATCATTTATTTGGCGGCGCTAACGAGCATCGATCCTTCTCTTTATGAAGCATCTGATATAGACGGTGCGAACAGATGGAGACAAACCTGGCATATTTCGCTGCCCGGCATGGCTCCAATCATCGTCGTTATCGGCACCTTGAGTCTTGGTAATATATTGAATGCCGGTTTTGAGCAAATTTTCAACTTATATAATCCACTTGTTTATGAAAGTGGAGATGTTATCGACACACTTGTCTATCGTATTGGGTTAGAGCAGGCACAATATGGGCTCGCAGCAGCAGTAGGGTTATTTAAATCGATTGTAAGCCTTGTACTTACAACTGTTGCATATTTTCTTGCTTATCGATTTGCAAATTATCGGATTTTTTAAAAAAGAGTGGTGGTTAATTTGAATAAAACTTTAGATTGGAAAAGTATATTGTTTCGCAGGGCGAATCTCGTATTTTTATTTTTCACTTCTCTACTTTGTCTGTTTCCCATTGTTCATATTCTGTCGATCTCACTAAGCTCATCCAGCGCAGCGGCAAGCGGAAAAGTTCTGTTATGGCCTGTACAATTTACGCTCGCTTCGTATGAATATGTATTTACACAAAAACCGTTTCTTACGGCGTTCGGCATTTCCCTAAAGCGTGTATTGCTTGGGACAGCCATTAATTTCGTATTAATTGTATTGACTGCTTACCCGCTTTCCAAAGACAATCACGTGTTTCTTGGCAGAACAATAGTAGCCTGGTATTTTGTATTTGTCGGCTTTTTTGGAGCTGGTTTGATTCCTTTCTACATGGTGGTGAAATCAACAGGACTGATCGATACGATCTGGGCGCTAATACTGCCAGGTGCTGTTCCTGTTACGAGTGTCATTCTGGTCATGCACTTCTTTCGGGGATTGCCGAAGGAGATTGAGGAGTCAGCTACGATCGACGGTGCGGGACAGCTCAAAATATTATGGTCGCTCTTTTTACCGTTGTCACTGCCTGTACTTGTTACTGTTACCTTATTTACAATTGTAGGACATTGGAACAACTGGTTCGACGGCTTAATATTTATGAATAGCACAGACAAATATCCGCTGCAAACTTTTTTGCAGTCTCTGATCATTAAAAAGGATTTACGCTTCTCATCTGTTCAGGAAGCAGAAGCGATGCTATTAGTATCGGACAGAACGGTTCATTCTGCTCAAATTTTCGTGGCTGCCTTCCCAATTCTGATTGTTTATCCCTTTATGCAAAAATATTTTCTGAAAGGCATTATAGTGGGCAGCGTGAAAGGGTAACTCCCCTTTCTATTGGTAAGATAAATTAATACACCTTCAAGAGAAGTGAAATGCCCCGGTGTACTACACCGCCACCTGAAAAAGAACCAAATGCAAATGCCTTTAAGTGGTACTCTGCCCTGACTGATTGCACAAAACATAACCTCGTATTACATTATGTTAAGTCAACAAAAAAGAGGGGGTCCCCCCCTCTTTACTGTTTCCGCTAATACATCTCCGATATAATTATCGTTCCGTACTAAAAGTTAACAACACTCCACATGTGTCATATGAGGAAACATTCATAAATTCTTCACTATAAAAGCTTCCCTTCTCATGTAAATCAAACCTCATTTTTGACATCGGTTCTTTCATTTCAGTAAAAGAACATTCTAAGCTAGCTTTGCTGATATCAGGCCGTGCAATACGCAAAGCTCTTGCATCTGCTTCTCTCCAAAAGCGATGAAAGCTCGCCGCATAGTGGCGCAGAGCTTGTTGCCCGCAAAGCAAAGCATCTGGTCGTTATGGGCGGCGCCTTTCCAGAAGGCAAAGAATGGAACTTCGAGATGCATCCCGAAGCGGCGGTATATGTATGTGAGCATTGGCCAACCTCCATCACGTTTACTGGCTACGAGATCGGTGCCGCCTTCCTTACCGGCAGCAAGCTGTTATTCGAAGTGCCAGCGGACCACCCGGTGCGATAGAGCTACGCCTCGTAATTGGGAGAAGAGCGGACGCGCCCAAGCTGAATGCTTTAATTGTTCACAATAGTCAGATGCGTTATCGCACCTATCAAGCGGTCAATAATGACCCTTAGAACCAAAATTTAAATATATCCGCTGTTCTCACGGACAATAGTGACCGTTAGAAGAAAATTTCCGGGTTTTCTCCGAGATTTCCCCCGCTTACGGACATTAATGTCCGTAAGAAAGTGAAATTTTCGAATAATCGACGCTAACGGTCAATAATGTCCGATTGACTAGTTTAAATGATCACAATGTACGTATAAACATGCTACGTTCCTGCGATTGTGAGTTCAACAAGGCGCAGTACACCTCGCTGTCTGCGCAAAATTCAAACTTTCAGTGAACCGCGGAATCCCCTAGCTCCATAATAGGAATCCGCACCATTATGATACACGAATACTTGGCCATAGCGATAATCAGCAAAAATAGCACCGCCGAGCTTTCTAATCTCAGCAGGTGTTTTAATCCAGCTCGATGTTTTCATATCAAAATTTCCAAGCTTCTGCAGCTCTCTGTATTGTTCTTCCGTTAAAATCTCAATGCCCATATCAGCCGCCATATTTATAGCGCTATTTTCTGGTTTATGCTGCTTTCTTGCCTCCAGCGCCGCATGGTCATAACAAATACTTCTACGCCCTTTAGGGCTTTCCGCTGAACAATCATAAAAAATATATTCGCCCGTCGCATTATCATAATCAACAACATCGGGCTCACCGCCAGTACTTTCCATTTCATGGAGAGACCACAGTTTTTCATGACTAGCTTCCAGCTTTTCTTGTACTTTAGCCCATTCTATTCCTTCATGACGGTTCATGTTTTTCTCAAAACGGGCCTTCAATGCTTTGAGCAATACTTCACGCTGTTCTGGTGATATCTCCTTGTTAGTTGTCATCAAGGACACCCCTCTTAAATTATTCGAGCAGCTGACTGTCAGGATTAGTTGAATATCAATCTTCAATCAACCCTCGAGTCACTCTACTCTTTGACATAATGATATTTTAACTTTATTCCGTTATCTTTTCAAAGACTGGTGTTACAAGATAAAACCCATCCTCACTCAATTGCATGATGAAGTCAGTATCTCCTGCAAAAATCAAAATATTATTCCCTTTATCCCTTATTTCTTTAAAATAGACGTGTCCATTTTCGTAATATAAAATTTCACTTTTATCATCATAAACAAATTTTTCAGCAAGTACTTCTTTGTTGAATAAAGAATGCCGATTCAATGTACGACCATCTAGCTCAATACTAAAAATCTGGATGCCTGTAATATTGGAAACTCTGTAATCAGTTGCATACACGTAGTAAAGATGCTCGTCTCTTTTTATTATTTCTTCAATTCGCATGCTTCCCTTACTGCCGAGCATTTTAGTTTGATTGTTATGTACCACAACATGATAGCTTTCACGTCCACTGGAACCGTAAAATTCCGGATTTTCGATATATTGAATAACTCTTAGATTATCTGCTTCAAAAACAGAAATATAATTCGATAATGCTTCTATCTCTTTAATAGTAATCTGCGGATTTTTACTTACACTTTCGGCCAATGCGTTCATGATATCCGCTTTCTCGGAATCCTTTACTTCCCCTTTATCCCACTTGCTGAATAGTGTTTGAATATTTATAGCTTGCTCTTTTTCTTGATTAGAATTGAAATAAAAATATACCCCTATTGCGCTTATGCAAATGAAAAGAATGACCGCTAAAGTTTTTTTCATTTTTTGAAAAACAAATCCTCTCATTATATTTTCCAAAATAAACAGGCAGGAATCTATTATCTAGCATACCAAAAATGGAATAAATAAACAAAAGCACCCTATCAAGAGACTTTTTTAAATTGTCTACTTGATAGGGTACACTTTATAGATCCACGAAGGACTTTTCATTTGAGACTACTCAGTATGTTCTAGCAAGCTCGTTTGGCGCAGATGCCATACCACGCTGCTGTAGGACGGAGGCAGCTCTCCTTCACCTTCCAACCGGCCGCGCAGCTTTCCAGTTTTATCGAGTTCAACAGAGGCGCGCCACCAGTTTCCATCGCCGCCATGCTCATAATCGAATGTCTCGCCATCATCATCATAGAGCATGCACATCCCCGGCACTTCGCCAAAATGGAACAGATGCAGCTCCGTCTTCGCACCATTCGCCGGCACATGCGGCAGCGGCGGCATCATTGGGATAACCGCACCCTCCCTGACAAATACCGGAATACGCTCGATACCGGGAACCACGCGATTAATTCCTCCGCCGATATGGCGTATGCCGGACTCCAGACCGTACCATACGCCCTCCGGCAATAGCACATCCCGCTCCGTCTCACCTTCAACAAGCGGAGCAACAACCATATCGTTGCCATACATATATTGATCGTCCCATTCCAGCGCCTTACGTTTGCCGTACGCTCCTGCAACCGTGTCCAGCGTGTCTACAGCAGCTTCATGCTCACCTGCTGCGCTGCGGGCCTCTATGTCGGCAAGCTGGGCAGGTGAAAGCTCGAAGCTCATGGCGCGAATCGGCGGGAGCCCTTTCTCCCGATATTCTGCAAATGCGGTGTAAAGATAGGGAAGCAGCCGCATCCTCAATTGGATGTAATGGCGCACAATCCCTTCTACCTCGGGGAAACTCCAAGGCTTCGTGCCATCCCCCCATGCGTTCAGCATCGCAAGCGGAGAAAAACATACGGTTTGCATTCGCCTCACCCAGTCCTCGGCATTGCGCGCCTTTCGGACCTCTGGTGTCCAGAGCAGGCCGCAATAAGAGGCGTTGCTAAGAGCCCTGATGAACTGCTTATGGTCGTACAAGTCGGAATAAAGCGCATAGGGCAGAGATGAAGCCCCAGCGCCGGAAGCCCGAACAAGTCCGTACGTCCTTCGATTTTCGGCGCGGTAAAGATCATAGGTCATTTTCTGGAACATCAGGCCATAGAGCTGGCGCATACTTTCGCCGTCAAGGCCGGAAGGGAAACGGGCATGGGACGGGAACATCCAAGCATTATTCGTAAGCTCGCTGCCATCGCATTCATCCAGCTTGTAGCCGGCTACGCCGAGCGAAACATGTTCACGCAGATGCTGCTCCTTGTACACTTCCCTTGCTTCGGGCAGCGCATAGTCGGGAACAATGCCGCCCCATACCGTATGGGAGCCGGACAGCGGAAGAAGCTTCGGGTACATGCCGCTGCTCGGCGATACATAGGGATGCTCCCACAGGTTGACGCGGAAGCCCGCCTCTCCCATACGGCGCACGAATAATTGCGGATCGGGAAAGCGCTCGCCGTCCCATTCGCATGTAACGGGATAGCTTCGGCTATGCCAGCCCGGTTCCAGCCCGATAACGTCGCAAGGTACGCCCCGCTCCCTATATTCCAGCGCCTCCCGCAGCGCCTCCTCAGCGTTGTGGAGCGTAGGCACGCGGTGCCAGAAGCCAAGCCCCCACTTGGGCGGCAGTGCCCCGCCGCCGCAATACAGATTATAGCGCGCCACAGCGTCACGCAATGTCGGTCCGCCGAACACATAAAGAAACGCTCCTTCACTCGGCAGCTTTATCTCCACGCGCGGGGATGGCATCGTCGCCTTCCACTCTGGATCAAGATTGCGGTCCCGTATCCACACCGCATCGGTATCCGCTGCCCGAAGCGTCGAGCCGAGATGCATCGTCACAATGGAGGACGTATCCACCAGTACACCGTAGCCCTTATCGCTAACATAGAAAGGAACGGGAGCATGCGTCTCGCCTGTATCTTGCTTGGGGTCGCTGTTAACGCGAAGATAACGGGTCCTGCCTCGTTGATTGGAGCGCATCAGCTGCAAGCCTGTGCCATACAGCTTTTCTTCCCCGTCAAGCGGCAGCACCAGCAGCTTGTCATTGTTTCTGCCACATTCCTCCACAGCAATATCGCTCCAACGTAGCGGCGGTGATATGGGCTCCATCCGTTCAAGCGCTGCCTTGTCCGGCTCGGCTCCGATCAGCGTCAGCGGTGTAACTCCCTCCGGACTGCCAATGCAGCTCCGCCATACGCCGGGCGCCGCCTCCTCCCAGATCAGCGCAGCGTTAGAGGAATTGCATCCGCCCCTCACATTATATTCCCGCATGGCGCATTCCCTCCTTCGCTGGAAGCTCTATTGTCGTTCTCATGCCGCTCTTGGCAGCCATAATCGTATAATGAACAATCGCTTGTGTCCGCAAATAGTCATTGGCACTTGTCTCCGCTTCTCTCCCCTCGGCGAGGGAAGCTAGAAATTCGGTCAGTGCATCGCTCTGGGGCATATCATTGAATTCGGTGATCGCCTTGTACACATCGCCCGAATAAATATGAATGGCGCCTCCCTCCAACAGCAAGGCGCCCGTCGTTCCTTCTATGCGCCAATCTCCGCACCATGGGGTCATTGGCCCTCTGGATGCAATTGTCGCGGAATAATGGACCTGTATGCTTCCTTCCAGCTCGATAATCGCCATTGTCTGAAGCACGGCACCCTCCTCCTGCCAGCCGCCAGACGGATTGAACATGCCTGCTTGAACAGCGATGCCTTCGCGCCCTGTCAAATAACGCAGCAGGTCAAAATGATGAACGCCGATATCGTCAAGCACCGAAACCGCATAGTCGCGCTTCACCCGGTGATATCGCCGGAAAGCAATCTCAACCGCAGACAGCTCCCCGATTACGCCAGAATCCAGCAAGGCCTTCAGCTTGCGGATGTACGGGAAATGCCGATAGTTCTCCGCAATCATAAACGGAATCCCCTCACGTTTCGCCCTTGCTACAATGGCCAACGATTCCGCATAGTCGAACGAAATCGGCTTCTCGCACAGCACCGGCAATCCCCGGTCGAAGGCGGCATTGTTCACCGACGTATGTGCGGCAGGCGAAGTGACATTGACGACAAAATCCGGCCGTATCCCTTCCTCCAGCGCCTCCTCCAACGACGTGTAGAAAGGTATGGCTGCGTCTCTCAGCATCTCTTTTCGGGCCGGATTTTTTTCAACGACAGCCAGTAGATGTCCCATGCTGCGCAATCGCTCATACCAGCCAAGTCCCGCTTCCCCTAGTCCTGCCAAAATAGCTTTCATGCTTGTTCATCTCCTTTTTGCCAATTGTCTCGGAGTTTCCCGCCTCTATACGCACGCAGCTCCCGCCTCCCTCTTCCAAGGGAACACAGGAGCTGCATTGGAGGCGAGCTACAAGCCGCGTTCCGCTTCGAGCTTTGCCCGATTAAGCTGACTATCAAATATTATCGTTCACAGTATGCTGGTCAGGATGGCGTTCTGGACCGGCATGGCACCACAACGCCACAATCGGCTCCTCCATGCTAGAGCAAAGATGGTGATCCTCGCCAGGTTCAATGATGATGATGTCTCCCGTGCGCACCTCATGCCTTATACCATCCACCACCATTACACCGCTGCCTTGCAAAATAATGAATGCTTCCCTGTCGGCATGCACATGATAATCTCTCCCGCCGGGACCATCGTTTGTATGGCTTCGTTCCCCGGGCGCGGCAAATGCAAGCCCACCCGAATAAAGATATTTCCCCGGCAGCAGACTGCCTAGAAAATGTTCTTTTCCCTCTGTCTGCAAATCGTTCAATGAAAGCTTTAGCATTCGCCACTGCCCCCTTTTGTCGCTGCCTTGTCGTTACCTTAACGTTACCTTACCATTGTCTTATCGTTGTCTTGTCGTTGTCGTACCGCTGCCGAGTTGGCTGCTACTCGTCGCCTGCACCCAAAATCCGCTCGATCGCTGCCAATTCTTCGTCTGTGAACGAGGCGTGTTCCAAAAACTTCGCAATATCGTCGATCTGCTCCGCCTTGCTCGCGCCGATCAGCGCGGAGGCGACTCGCCCTTGCCGCAGCACCCAGGCTACCGCCATTTGCGCCAGGCTTTGTCCTCGCAGCAGGGCAAGCTCATTTAGCTTGCGTGACTTATTCAGCCTCTCTTCGGTAATATCCTCGCGACCTAGGAACACACTCGCTCCAGCCGCCCGCGAGTCCGCCGGCACACCATCCAAATAACGGTCCGTCAGCAACCCGCGAGCCAACGGGCTGTAGGCGATCGTGCCGACGCCCGCCTCCTCAAGCACGCTTTGCAGACCCGCTTCAAGTGTCCGTTCGTACATGGAATATTGACATTGATGGATCAGGCAAGGCGTTCCCAGCTCGCGTAATATAGCGATGGCCTCTTGTGCTTGCGCGGCTCCGTAATTCGAAATGCCCACATACAGCGCCTTGCCTTGACGCACCGCCTGGTCAAGTGCCATCATCGTTTCTTCCAGCGGTGTCTCTGCGTCGTATCTATGTGAATAAAAAATATCGACGTAATCCATATCGAGGCGTTTCAGGCTCTGATCGAGGCTTGCCAGCATGCTTTTGCGGGAGCCCCACTCACCGTAAGGCCCGGGCCACATCCGATAGCCAGCTTTAGTAGCTACGATCATCTCATCGCGGTAAGCAGAAAAATCTTTGCGCCATAATTGCCCAAACATTTCTTCGGCAGAGCCGGGCGGCGGCCCGTAATTGTTCGCCAGGTCAAAATGGGTAATGCCGAGGTCAAAAGCACGGCGCAGCATTAACCTGCCATTCTCCACCGCATCCACGCCGCCAAAATTATGCCAAAGCCCCAGCGAAATCGCCGGAAGTTTCATACCGCTTTTGCCGCAGCGGTTATACGTCATTGTCGAATACCGTTCGGCCGACGCTGTATAGTTTTTCATCGATAAGTCCTCCCGTGTCTTATTGCTTTAAAGGGATCACCATGTTCCATGTATCAGAAGCGTCCATAAAACCGTCCGTACCATCAGAGACAGCCGCGAACAGATGGGTGGGCTTTCCGTTCTGGAACAACAGAAACGGCCGCTCCAGATTACCCAGCGTCTGCACCGTGCCGTCATCCCAGCGCACCGTCCGGGAATAGGCTAGCGGCCGTTCTTGCAGGCTCCATTTCAGCCCGTCCGGTGACCCGGCGTATATACCTCCGTATTTTTCGCCGCAAAGTCGCCCTTCCATATCTTTGGCTATCAGTCTGTAGCCATCGGCAGTTTTCCATATGAACGGGTCTTCGATATGAAACATCTCCGGCGGAAACACCGGGTCATCGCTAAGTACCCGGTATGGTCCTTCGTAATGGTCCGCATAGGCAGCGCCAATCATCATATCGCCATGCAGGTTGCCTTCGTACCGGCGCGCTTTATAAATCAGCAGCACAGAACCATCTTCATGGACGCATGGTGCCGGATTGGAGGTTAGAAAGCTGTCGAAGCGTCCCGGACGGGTCGGCAGTATCGGTCCATCTGCCCTGCGCCACGGCCCAAATACGCTGTCCGCGATAGCCAGGCCTACCCGCTTGTTAGCCCGCGCCACAATGCATTGCGGATCGGTTAATCCGAAAGTCTGGGGCGGCTCCGGATCGTCCAGCGGATGGGTCGTACCTGTATAATAGAGCAGATATTTCCCATTATGTTTGACAATATGAGGGTTGTGTGTACAGCGCCCGTCCCAGTATTCCGCCCCTCTTGCCGGAAGCACAACCTCGCGGAACTGGTACGGCCCCTCAGGTGTGTCTGAGTCCGCCCTGACAATTTCTGAGGCCACCATCCAGCCGGGATGCATCGGCAGCGTCTTCGGCCAGCGCGACGCAAACATATGGAATCTGCCGTCCTCGCCCTTCACAACCGAACCGCACCATACCCAATAACCTTCCATCTGGAAGCCGCCGCTGCGCGGAGCCGGGAGCATCTCGTTATACATAACCCGTCTCCCTCCTTTTGTAATTGCTACGAATATGAGTTTTTCTTATCATTCTGTAAGCTTATCCATATTTAAAAAATGTGCCGGTTCCAGCCCTTGCTTTTCGCCAAAGCTTCAATGTAATAATAATCGCCGTAGATCAGCGATACGTTGACGTTCGTGTTGACCGGCTTATGCCCGGTTGCGCCGAGCAGAATGCCTTCGTACTCCGGCTGGTCGAGCGTGCTGTAGTTGTTCGACAATGAGCGAAGGATACGCGTTGCCGCCCGCTGATACAAAAAGGCTTCCTCCGGTTCCACCTGTGATGCTATATCGATCAGACCGGACGCAGCGCAGCTAGCTGCCGAGGTGTCGCGCGGCTCGTTCGTCAAGTTAGCAGCCGCCCGGAAATCCCAATGCGGCACATCGTCTTCCGCCAGCGCGCTGATGAAATAATGCGCCACTCGCTTCGCTGCATTCAGATAGCGTACGTCGCCCGTATAGCGGTAAGCGCAGCTCATCCCGTAGATCGCCCAGGCTTGGCCCCGCGACCAGGAGGATTGCGGCGCAAAGCCCTGACCGCCGTCATAACGCTCCACTTCGCCCGTCTCTGGATCGAAGATAACGATATGATGCACCGAGCCATCGTCGCGAATAAACGTGCGCAGCGCCATATCTGCATGAGCTGTCGCGATATGCTTGAAACGCGGATCGCCGCTTTCCTCGCTCGCCCAGAACAGCAGCGGCAAATTCATCATTGAATCGATGATTGACCACCCTGTCTGGTTGCGCGGCCAGGCCCGAATAAACTGACCAGCCGGATTAAAGCGCCCTGCCAAAAAATTGGCAGCGAACAAGCCGCGCCTCCGCGCCTCCTGGTCGTCAGTCAGCTTGTAGCGAATAACTGAGGTAGGAAGGAACTGAAAACCAACGTCATGATGAAAGTGGTTTTCTCTCAAATAGCACTGCTCCATGCGCTCGTCCCAAGGCTCTGCCGCCTCCCGATAACGCTGCTCACCGGTCATATCGTACATAATCCACAGAATGCCTGGCCAGAAGCCCGAAATCCACTGATCCACCTTGATCTGGTCATATTTGCCGGCTGCCGAAGCATGGGGCGCTTCAGTCCAGCCCGCTTCGATCATATGATCTACTTTAACCTTCACTTGATCCCACCAGACCGACAGCTCAGACTCTTGCAGCTTTATATTCTCATAGCTCATCTCTAAAGTCGACTCCTTCTGTTCTAACCTTTGATAGCCCCGATCAGGGCGCCTTTAACAAAATATTTTTGCAGGAACGGATATACCATAAAAATCGGAATTGTCGCTACCATAATTGTGGCGTACTTCAACGTCTCGCCCAATATAATAATTTCATCCTGGGACGCCCCCTCCGCCATCGAGTTCGCCTCGCCGATAATCAAAATTTCACGTAATATGAGCTGCAGCGGGTACAGCGATCGATCCTGCAGGAAGATCATGGCGTTAAACCACGAGTTCCAGTGGCTTACCCCGTAATACAGACCTACTACGGCAAGCACCGGCTTGCAAAGGGGCAGAAAGATACGGAACAGAATGCTAAAGTCGTTGGCGCCGTCGATCTTGGCCGACTCCTCCAGCGCGTCCGGTACCGCTTCGAACGATGTCCGCATAATAATAAGGTTAAATGCGCTTATTGCCGTAGGAAGAATAAGCGCCCACAGCGTGTTCGTAATGCCCAGGCCTCTGACCAGCAAGTAGAACGGAATCAGTCCGCCGCTGAAAAACATCGTAAAAACGATAAACAGCGTAAGCGGCTTGCGGTACCGCAGCGTTTTTCTGGACAGAGCATAGGCGGCAAAAGAAGTGAGCAGCAAATTAAGTGCCACGCCTGCGATCACAATAAATAACGTGTTGCGGTAACCGAGCAAAATCATCGGATTGCTGAATACCGCTCCATAGGTTTCAAGCGAGAAGCCCAGCGGCTTCCATAAAATGCCCTTATGCGCCATCATCAGCGCTGGTTCGCTGAATGAAGCAAAAGCTACATATAGAATCGGGTACAGTGTTGCAATCATAAGCGCGGTCAGAAACAGCACATTGCACACCCGGAATATTTGTTCACCAAAACTTACTTTCATGCGAACCCTCCTCTACCACAAGCTCGTATTGTTCAACTTCCGGCTTATCCAGTTGGAGCCAATAACAAGCGAGAAGTTAATGACAGAGTTGAACAATCCGACAGCGGAGCTGAAACTAAATTGAAAATCCTGAAGCCCGATCCGGTAAACATACGAAGAAATGACATCCGCTGTCACAAAAGTGGTCGGATTGTACAGCAAAATAATTTTCTCAAAGCCGACGCTCATAATTCGGCCAATATCAAGAATGAGCAGGATAACAAAAACGGGCAGCAATCCAGGCAGAGTAACATGAAGCATCTGCTTCCAGCGTCCGCCCCCGTCGATCTTGCAAGCTTCATATTGCTCAGGATCGATCGCAGACAATGCAGCCAGGTAAATAATCGTGCCCCAGCCTACATGCTGCCATATATTCGAGGAAACAAAGATAGTCCGAAAATAGGATGGTTCCAGCAGCATCGTAATCCGTTCGCCGCCGAAAAATACGATAATGTCGTTGATAACGCCATCGCTGCTTGTAAAATCCTTGATCATGCCGCAAATAATAACGAGCGAGATAAAATGCGGCAAATAAGTGATCGTCTGAACAGCGCGTTTGAACAACGCGTTTTTCACCTCATTGAGCAGCAAGGCAAGAATTAATGGTGCGGGAAAACCGAATAAAAGATCGTATAAGCTGATCAACAGGGTGTTCTTGAGCACTCTCCAAAAATACATGCCGCCAAAAAAGTCTTTGAAATGCTGCAGTCCTACCCATTCGCTGCCCCAGATTCCAATCCGGGGATTAAAATCTTTAAACGCAATGATTGCGCCATACATCGGAAGATACTGAAAAATAATGAAATACGCTAAAACAGGAGTAAGCATGATGTACAAAAACTTGTTTTTAACGACATCCTTCGCAATATTCAGCGGCAGATGTCCGGCATGTGCGACTTTGCTGCGTTCTGGCTTCAACTGAGCCATCTCCTACTCCTCCTATCATATACAGCTTAATCAGCGGAGGAAGGTTGCTGACCTCCCCCGCCCCTTGAAGCCATTGCATCGTATTATCTGTTGTTGTAACGATCCAGTGCGTTTTGGTAAATATTTATTACATCGCGAATGCCCATGTCTTCCAGCTGTTTCACGAAGCTGTCGAACTTGTCTAGCGGCTCGTTGCCCATTACAAATTTAATGAACATTTCTTCCAAATACGTGTTGATTGCCGTCATCGTCTGCGCTACCTTTTTACTCTCATCTACTGTTGGCGTAATAAAGGCAGGTAAAATATGCTTTGCCGCATCGGTCTCCGACCAAATCTTGACTGCATCATCCTGTTGCGGGAACGTGTTAGTCGTTTTTTGCTCATGCATCGGATACGCGCCATTTGGAACCGTATATTGCGCCAGCATCTGCTGCGAGGTGTATTTCTCGTTTTTCACGATCATATCGGTAAATTTCGGCACGCCGTTGTCCAGCGTGTAACTCTCGCCTTCAATGCCAAAATTGTAAATCAAGGTTCCTTGCTCACTGAATGCGAAGTCCAGCCATCTTACGATCGTTTCCAGATTTTTGGCCGATGTCGTCACCGCTGCGCTTGCTTTCGGATTATATTTGAAATCACGCTGTCCAGTGAACGGCTTTTCGCCTGCATTCAATACCGGATAAGGAGCCGCTATAAGATCATAATTCGGATCTTGAGCTTTGCCGGACTCCAGCCATTTGCCCATACCGCCGCCAAGCAGGAAGACCGTTGCACCGGATTCCCCGTTCAGGAGCCGCTTATCAAGCGTGTTGCGCTCGACGATCGGGAAGTCTTTGTCAATCAGCCCTTCCGAATACCACTGGCGGAATAACGTTATAACATCCTTGTATTGCGGATCAAGCGGACCGTAATTTACTTTGCCTTCATCGTTAATATAGAAACCATGCGAAGTTTTATATGCGCCAAAGAACGCATCCTGCAGGTTCATTTTATCTGCGTATAGCGCCGTTAACGGAGCCTTTGCACCTTTCTTCTCTTTAAACGCCGTCAATAAGGTATGCCAGTCATCCACCGTTACCGGTACTTGCATCCCAAGCTCATCCAGCCAGTCTTTGCGCAGCATAGGCCCGCGGAAGACCATCCCTTCAGAGTTGCGCACCATCGGGAAAGCGTAGTATTGGCCGCTGTCGGTTTTCACCATTTTATCCAATTCCGGATCTGCTTCCAGCATTTTCTTCAGATTCGGCGCATATTGGTCGATCAGGTCGTTGAGCGGCACAATAACGCCGTCTGCCATCGCTTTCTCCGGTCCGCCCGGATAAATGCTCCAGTCATACTCCAGTACATCCGGCAGCTTGTTAGAAGCGAGCAGCAAGTTAAACTGCTCTCCCGCTTGCCCGTCCGTCGGATGGATGTATTCGACTTTTACGCCAGTAGCTTCTGCAATCGCTTTTCCAATCGGCGCTTCCGCCAAGTTCGTTGTAAATGTAATTAAGTTGCCGTTGATTGGAGCCCAGTACGAGAAGGTATCTTTTGTATTCAGCGGATAAATGGGCTTATCCTCACCCTCGTTGCTCTTTCCTTCATTGTTGCCAGGAGTGCTCGTATTGCTGGAAGAGCTTGGAGCTGGCTCCGTCTTGTCCTTGCCGCTTGTGCCCCCATTACCGGAGCATGCGGATAATACTAATACGAGTGCCATTACGATTCCAAAAGTGAACTTGTTGAGCTGTTTCCACTTGCTTTTCTTGCCGTTGCTATTTTTTTTCATTGTGACCCTCCATTCTTTTCGTCACGAATTTGTTGGTGTGAATCCGCTCTCATCGTAACGCCGATCCGTCGTCTCTAGCTATTGTTAAAACATAAAATATACTGCAATTTCTCAAAAATATTAGTAGCAAAATCGCTACTTTCCCGCTTTTTCTTGAAAGGAAAAGCCCGAAGGCTACTTCACTTCCCTGTAGCCCCCGGGCGTTATCCCTTCAAACTTTTTGAATATGCGATGGAATGTATTTACATCGTTGTAGCCGACCTTCAACGATATCTCGCTGACCGTATATTTCTCGCCGGTAAGCAGCAATTTAGCCTGCGCCAGTCGCGTCTTGTTAATATAATCGAGCAGAACTTCTCCGGTATGCTCCTTAAACAGCTTGGAAATGTACGATGGCGTCATGGAGAAGGCTTCTCCGATCATCGAAATGTTCAAATTCTCGTCATGGTAGTAATCGTTGACATATTTCATAACTTTGTCTATCAGCGGGTTGCTGCTGTATTCGCGATTGTTGTTAATATAGCTGCACAGAAGCTCCAGCATTTCGTACAGCTGACCTTGCATTTCTTTTACCGTCTGGCATTGCATCAAGCGTTCGATAGCACGTATGCCGTCCGGCACATCCTGCGGCTTGCCCACGATACGAATTTCACCGATTACTTTTTGCAGCGTAGCCATCAGATCGAACATGAGACATTTGGCAGTATGAAAAGAAAACGGCTCCATCGTCACATTTTTCTGGATGATTTCCCCGACGAACGCTTTCGCCTTAACCAGTTGGCCTTCGCGCACGACAGCAATCAGCTGCTGCTCCGCCTTAAGCGGGTAGAAATAACCTGGAGCGCTTCCCTGGCTATCGCCGCCGCCCAGATCTTCGTAATGAATAATCCCTCCGCTGCCAGCGACGATACGGTATTCCATCGCCTCGACCGCCTCCTGAAACGCCTGGAAGATGCCATATTCACCTTCCTGCTGCGCGCTGACGGCAGCGGTCAGCTGCACATGAGCGTGATCGGAGATAAACGACATCGTTTCTGCCGCAATGCGGCTCAGCTCCTTGTGCTGCTCAGTCGGTGACATAAGTTGATGATTGACGATGCAGGCAAGCAATTGCTGATCCAATTCGACCGCATAAGCGTTGGCAGACTTGCGCGCAACCTCCTCGACCACGTTGGCGATCAGGAAGTGCAGCAGGCGTTTGTTATTTACCTGCTCCTCATCCTCCCGATGAAACTTGCCAAAATGCTCGATGTGCAGCAAGATGACAGAATAACCGGCCGACGTAAATCTCAGGTCGTAAGCGGAGAAAGATTCGAGCAGCGGAATATGGCTGTCAAGCTGTCCTTTCAGCAGCCTTTGCAAGAAATGCGATCTGAGCGTATTGTTATGCTGATTCAGCTTGTTATGAAGCTCTTCCTTCTCATGAAAGGTGTTATTCAGTGCATGCTCCAGAAAAGAATATTCATTGGAGCCCCTGTTGAAGGCAACGCCTGATTTGAACGACAAGCTTTGGATCAGCATATGGATCGGCAAATAATTCCGTTTGAGCAGCCAATAGGTTACTCCTCCGCCCATAAGCAGACAAAGTAAAACACTTAAAATGGTTAATTGCTCCACCACATTCATCTTCTGATGGTATACAGCTGCCGGCAGCGTAATCACATATTTCCAGCCGGTAATGGACGAGGTTGTGTAGGAAGCGACAGTCCGGCTTTTAGCTGCCCCGATTTCAAGTCGCCCCGATTCGCCCGGCAGGTCATCGTATTGAACAGCAGGCTCCGTCAGCGGATCACCTGTGGAAGCGATGACCCGATTTTTTTCATCCAAAATAATAATAGTTCCTTCCTCCGGCGCCGTTGCCTGCTCCAGCAGCTTGTTCCGGTCGATCATGAACAACAGGACAGCGCCCGGCTCATTCATAATCGTTGACGTCACATTCCGGGCATACATAACGGTTGGCCGCCATTCATCCGCTTCGGATACGACAACCGAATGATAGTCTTTTATATACCATTGGTTAAAATATTGCTGAAAGGACTGGAAGGGCATATTCTCTTCAAAACGAATAATGTTATACAACTCTTCACCGTTCATGCGGTTGTCGCGTGCAATGACGGTGTCGCTATTATTGTAATAAATGTAGATCCCATTGAGAAAATCGTTGGCAATTTCGTATATTCGCAAATCGTTGGCGATTTGATAGATTTCGTAGTGATCCGAATCGGACAGGGCGGCATCAGCCGTAATGAATGCCGAGATTCGTCTGTTGAGGCTCATCTCGAGGCTAAGACGCTCGATTCCTTTGAACTGGCTGTCGATGGCTTGCTCCATTTGCAGAAGAATAGATTGATTGGCGCGGTTAATTTCGGCCTTTACAACATTCAGCGTTGCGCCATAAATAACACCGCTGATCAGAATCGGCACGAGCAGCACTGAAACATAGGAAAGCATCCAGGTCAGAAATACGCTGCGATTTTTGCGTTGGAGCTGCTTCAGATAGGTTGTCCACCGGTTTCGAGTTTGGGCCATAGTCTCTGCCTCCCATTTATTTTAGTCGGAGTCGGGACCGACGGCTGAGCTTGTCAGAATAGCCGGCCGGCGAATATCCGAAATATTCGCTTTCTCATTGCTGATGTAAACCGCCTGCGATGGGCGGTATTCATGGATAACCGGTTGCTCCTCATCGCCGCACACCCGATTGTAAGCGATTACACATTGTTCGGGTGCATAAGAAGCTCGCTTGCCCAAAGTAATGCCATGCCGGCAATTGACAATTGTATTATTCGACACATAGGCGCGATAAGTGCGCCAATGCTTCCTTAATTCCTCCTGAGTCGGCGCTTCGGGATAGCCGTCCAGCCCTCCATCATAGTTGCCTCCGTCAATGAGCAGGGCATCCAGCGTCAGGTTTTCCATATAATTATCGAAAATATGATGACCGTTGCCATAAATACGGAACCCGCCCATTTCTTCTTTGACACCGTCACCGATAAACACATTGTTGTGGAATTGGTTCCCATGTCCGTGCCGAGCCGTCACTTGACCGGCAGAATTTAGGAAAGTGTTGTAACGAACTGTATTATAGCAGCTTTTGACCGAAATAATCTCAGGCTCTCCGTCGCAATTTTCAAACAGGTTGTACTCGATCGTAATATAGCCGTTCGAAAGAGAGATGCCGGACAAGCCAAGCCGGATTGCCTCAAGTCCATTGACGACGCGCGGACCTATATGATGAAAATAATTGTATGCAATGACATCATACTGTGAAATTTGCTTCCCGTCGCCATCAAAAACGACTAGCGGTCCAGGATCGGCTTTCGGTCCGAACTCATTGCGCTCGATTCGATTCCAGCCGCTGCCGCTTCCTTCAACAGACAGCAGGCTGTATTCTCCTCCGACCTGCCGCGGCTCAAATATATTCCGTGCAATTGTTACATGTCTCGATCCGTCCAGGATGATCGAGTTTCGCCCTTCGACCTGGAATCGCAAGCCCCATACCTCTACATAATCACAGTTCAAGATGTGTATACTCGATTCACCAGCTATGGTCGCTTTTCCTTTATTTTCGGCGCGAATGCTCAATATCGCGGTATCCGATCCCCTTTTTTCTTTAACCATATAATCTTCATTTCGAATGTAAACACCGTCCGCCAATAAAATGGTAGAGCCAGGCTCTGCCCGGTGAAGCGCTGCCGCCAGCTCTTCGCTATTTGATACCCGATAAATAGAAGTCATATTTCCACCTGCTCCCTATAGAATAGGCAGATATCATCTCGTAGGAAGCTGTCGATTAATCGTGAATAGAGCAACAAGTAATTGAAAGGGATGCCACTAGGATCAAGATTGGGATTCCGACCGCTTCCGCTTCTCCATTCCCAATCTTGTTCTCCGTTCCCCTTTCTTATTGCTTATTAATCGTTGCCCACAATTAATCGACATCCTCCGTATTCTTCATAAGATCATATCCGCAGCTTTACAACTTCTATTATGAAAGATACGTTCCCCGTTCCATAGTATCAAAAAATGAAGCAAGCATAAATATATAAACTGAGATGCAAAATGTGTAAAAATTTATTAAAAATAAGGGATGTATCCCGCAGGCACGCTGCAGATACATCCCTATTATAGTTGCTTGCTCTTATAGCCGCTTACCCGAAAAAGAAGTACGCAGTTTTCAGATCATCTTCCGTAAGCTGCAATTTTTGCGCCGCTTCGAGCAGGGGCGCGCGGTCATAGACTAGGCTTTTCATCGCTATTTTGCCATCGGTAATCGTGAAATAATGCGCTTCCTTCGACGGATCGTCGCGACGGCGATAGGATACGCTTCCCGGATTGAGCCACAGGCTCGTATCGCTCAAAAAATGAATGCAGCTGCGATGCGTATGTCCAAAAATAATGCGGCGCTCCCCTGCAGCCTTTATTGTCCCATCGTTGCGTTCCGCCCAGAATGCATCGTACTTTGGCAAACTGTCGATCGTCAAATAATTGTCGTATAGATGCTGCATCGTGTAGCTGCAGCCGTCCATCTCAAATATGCGATAGTCCGGGATGCTTTCGAGAAAGGAAATTTCCGCTTCGCCGAGCAGTCGGGCATTGCGATGCGCCCATCTGAGCTGACCTTCCTCGACATCATGACCGCCATCGTTATTGCGGTATATATCGATCATAATATCATCGTGATTGCCGCGCACACAAATCACTTCGTTCTTGTGAACCCATTCGATAACCTCCCGCGGGAAAGGCCCGTAATCTACAAGGTCTCCCGCGCAATAAATGACGTCACAGTCCGGTTCGGCCTTGCGGATCGCCTCCAGCGCATAGATGTTGCTATGAATATCTGAAATAATTAATGCTTTCACGACCTGCTCAACTCCTGATTATAAATCTGAAACCGTAGAGGGTGTCGATTCATTGCGGATAGAAAGTGGCGCTACTGCGATCAAGTTTGGGATTCCGACCGCTGTTGTAGTCCAATTTTTTGAATGAATAACCCCTGTAAAGGATAAAATTGGCCTACAAAGGCGGACGCTGCCGCTTCTCCATTCCCAATCTTGCTCTCCGTTCCCTTTCTTATTGCTTATCAATCGTTGCCCACAATGAATCTACATCCTAATACTGTATAAGTCTGTTGAAAAATAATTCTAACGAAGCTGACAAGTGTTATTTCAACGAAAACAGTTCATTTTAGATTGTAACGAAGCTTTGCAGCTCTATGTGTGAACAAAACACGTTTTTAGGCACTTCCTGCCCCAAATAAGGCCGCATATCTTCGTTAGATTTGTACAACAAGCGTTTTCGGTATAATAGCGCTACTAGTGAGGGTGTCGATTCATTGTGGATAGGGCAACAAACAATCGAAAGTGATGCTACTACAATCAAGTTTGGGATTCCGACCGCTGTTGCAGTCCAATTTTTTTGATGAAATAACCCCTGTAAAGGATAAAATTGGCCTGCAAAGGCGGACGCTGCCGCTTCTCCATTCCCAATCTTGCTCTTCGTTCCCCTTTCTTTTTGCTTGCCAATAGTTGCCCACAATGAATCGACACCCTTCTAGTTTTCGTTAAAATTTCCAAACGAGTTTTTCAATAGCCTGGTATTATCCTTTTTGCTTTTCCAGCATCCTTAGCAATACCGTCACCGCTTCCGCGCGCGTAGCGGTACCGCCCGGCATAAAGCGGTTCAGCCCCCGCCCTTCAATAATTCCCGCAGCTGACGCCTGAGACACAGCCTCGCTTGCCCAACCAGGTATATCTGCGTTATCGGAAAACTGCTGCGGCATGGCAATATCGTTCTCCAACGGATAAGCCCTTAGCAGCATGACGACCATCTCGGCGCGATTAATGGCGCGATTCGGCTGCAGCCTCCCATCATTGTAGCCTTGCAAAATACCTGCCTGCAGCGCTGCCCCAAGCTCTCCCTCAGCCCAATCTGGAATTTCCGCTCCATCGTCAAACTGCCTATCCATCCGTGCAGCATCCAGCTTCAGCGCCCGCACCAGCATTACCGCAAACTGCAAACGGGTCACGGACATGTCAGGACGGAAGCTACCATCCGGATAGCCGCTCAATATGCCCCTTTCGACCGCTTGGGCAATGTGATCGCGACCCCAGTGACTCCCGGTATCCGTGAAGTCTGGTTGCAGAGACGGCTCCGGCGTCTGGCCCGGACTTGGCTCAGTCGGCTCGCTTGGTGCCGGCGTCGCTGGCGGCGAATACCAGGACCCGCCGCCGCTTGCAGCGGGGCGCTTCACAGCGATGGCGTATGTTTTGCTTTTGCCCGAAGGCATCGTCACTTCGATTAGGATGTAGCTGCCATCCTGGGCAATCGCCAGCGCTCCGCTCGGCTGTCCGCTAGCGACCGTTTGACGCTGACCACCATCTACACGGACCACGATCTGCGAGCCTTCGCTTAGCGCTGTCGGCACAAGCGTCAAGCTGCTTATCGAAGACGATACGGTTACCGAATAATGACTCACATCCTTATCAAAGCCGTTCAGCAACTGGTTTTCACCCGACATCAGCGCCATTCCGCTCAGTCCCGGTGCGCCTTCGGTATCGGGCGGACGCGTCCCGGCGTTTGGTCCGACATCGGCTGTCGTCAGCGGCCGTCTGCTAACAGGAGCGGCCGGATTGTATTCGTCCGCTCCAACATCTGCGCCGCTGATACGCGGCTGTCCATCCATATCCTCAGACGCGAAATACGGCGCCACGGCCGCATCGATAGCCGGACTGAAGGCTGACAATCGGATCAGACGATCTTTGCTGCGCACCAGCTTTAATGCCTTCTTCTCAAATCCGCCCACTATCGTATTATTATTGGTTGGATTAGCTGTTCCTTCGACCAGATTCCCTGAATAAACCGGCCGCTCACCTGCGGGAGCGCCCTGTACAGGGCCCGTTTCGTTGAAGATAGTGCCTGCATTGCTGAAAATGAGGTTGTTGTACACCTTCGTTCCGACCGGCTGATACGTTCTGCCGCCCAGACTGATCGCTTGCGTATTGTTGCCAACATTCACTATCGTATTGTTGAATATTTGCACATTGTACTGCCGCCAATGACCGCGCAGCAGCTCCGTCCGCAGCTCCGTCGACAGGCTGTTCAGCTCTGCTGTCTGCTCCGGTGATCCCCAGCGCACAGTCGGGTTCGTGCTCCCGTCCGATCCCGCATCATGCGTGCCGCCATCGAGACGAATAACGCGGTCAGTCAGCCCTTCCATGTAATTGTTATAAATTTTGTGGTCATTTCCATAAATGCGAAATCCGCTTAACCCCGGAGTCTCTCCGTCGCCAATGATATAATTCCCATAAAAGCTATTGCGATGACCGTGCCGAGCGACAATACCGCCGTAAGAATTGCGGATCGTATTGTACCGGATAATATTGTCGCTGCTTTTGACCGAAATAATCTCGTCCTCGCCGTTCAATCCATCAAACAGATTATATTGAATTGTGACGTATCCGGAAGACAGCGACAGACTGGACAGACCCAGACGAATGGCTTCAAGACCATTGGTTACACGCGGCCCAATGCCATAAAAATGATTGTATTCAATCACATCATATTGCGAAATATTTTGACCTGTATGGCCGGCGCCATCGTAAATCACGACCGCTCCGAAGCCTTTCTTAGGCCCAATTTCATTGTAGGCAAGACGGTTATGGCTGCTCTCGCCCTCAACCCGGATGTAATGGCGGTGAGTACCGTTGGCGGTTATGAGCGATTGATCATCATATGGAGTTGGCCCGTCGTAGCTTTCTCCGCCGGTGCTGTCCAGAGCGCCAATCCGGCAGCTTCCCGGCACATCGATCAGGCATGTCACGGTTCCAAGCTGCGGTGCGGTGAAGCTGTACGGCTGCCCCGTCTCGTTCAAGGCGAAGCTGTTGCGCAAAATCGAGATGTGGCTCGAGCTTTGCAATTGCACGCCCGGATGTACACCTGTCAGCGTACGATTCTCAAGCCCCCGCTCGATAAGCGTCGTATTGCTTCCCTCTTCCCCGATTCCATTGCGGAATGCAAAACCGGATACCTCCACATAAGCGGAATTTTCAATATGAAAATAGCTGTTTCCAGCAATAACGGCCTGTCCTTGCTCCGCAGCCACAATCCGAATCGGATAAGTCGCCGAGCCCTTCTTGTTCAGCACTACAAAAGGTCCATTCTGCTCATACACGCCATTCTGAACCTCGATAATTGTGCCCGGCTCGACAGTGTCCAGCGCCTGCTGCAGCTGCTCCGCCGAGCTTACTTGCACCTTGGCCAGCACTGGCGGCGGCAGATCATCCTCATCTACATCGCCAGCAGCCGGCGGCCCTCCCGGTCCCCCCGGCTCCACAACAACCGGAGCTTCGCTAATAAACAGCTGCGCTTCCATTAGGCTGTTCCAGTTGCCGGAGCTTCCGCTTGCGCTATTGCCGTAACCGACTAACCGCCAATATCGAGCTTCGATCGGACTTGTGATGACGTAGGGCTGCAGCACAGAATCTTCCGCTTGCAGCGTCCGGCCGCTTCGCCTAGGCAATACGATCGTACTATTCTCAAAAGAAGGCTCGTTAGATGCCACAATCTCGAAGCTCGACAAGCGTTCTCTTGCATTTAGGAACGCAAGGTTCATATACGTCACTCGCTGCGGCTCGCCCAGATCAAACTGCAGCCACTGGCCATGTCCTGAAGCCGACCAGCGGCTCTCCATGCTTGCCGCATCCTCGCCCCAAACGCCGTCTACGACATTGGCCGGAACGTAGCTGGTATTCGGCTGCGACGAACTCGCCGTAACAGAGCCCGCATGCAGGACGATTCGTCCATCTGTGTCAAGCGGCAGCCGCCGAACAATGTCCAGGCTGTACGCATTGCGCACCGGACCGTCCCCTTCATCCTTTAACTCAATACTCAATCGGTTCACCCCCGGCAAGAGCGGAATATCGTCTCCACCCGACCATAACATGCGCTCCGTCTCATAATTACTCAAATAGATCTCAACAAGGGCATCATCCGGCGCTTGCGCTTCCAGAGCGATGTTCTCCGTCGCCGCCGGCACAATCGCCTCATATCCGTCCGTCTTGTTCGGATCGAAAGCCGTATTCAGCGAAACGGCCTGCCCTCCGTCCGTTATGGTCAAATCAGTCAATTGCAGCTGCGGCTTCTGCTCGGCAAACGTAAAATAACTGCCGTCCGCCAGCGCTGCTTCCGCCGCATAATACAGCTCGCCGCGGAGCGACACTTCCGTCAGCGGCGTTACTGTCGCTTGAGTCCAATCGCGCGAGCTGCCAGTCAGCAGCACGCCGCCTAGCGGGATTGCGCTGCGAGGAATCGCGATCAACACATTGCCGACGCCTCCCGTGTTTTGCGCTTTCCATGTGCGGCTAAGGCGCATATGGCCCGACCCGTAGGGAGCCGCAGGGTCCGTATTGCCGTCATCGCCCCATAGCAGATACTGTTTGTCCGCCAGTTCTGCTCCATCTGGCGTGCCGATCAGCACCTGCACGGAGCTCGCCCCGCCCGAACTGCTGCGGCCCATCCGCTGATCCAGCCCGCCAATTACATCGCGGCCGATACCGGCAATATTATGGTTAAAATCTGTCTGAGAAGCGGCATTCCAGACGACTTGCGGCGCCGATCCAGCGCTTAAATAATTGCCTGCAGGCAGCGTCAAGCCGTACTTGATTGCCAGATAAGTCTCCACTTGACGCTTCTGCTCATTCGTTAGTGCTTCCGTAAAGATGATGAATTCGCCCATATAGCCATCAAAGCCCGAGCCGCCCGTCACGGCCGAACCGAGCGACATGGCGCCGCCCGCTTGACCAACGAACGGAAGCAGAGGGGTATTCGATTGGCCTATGGTGGAGCCGTCGCGGGAAACAGACTGATAAACGGATTCGCTGGCCACTGGAGCGGCATTATGATGTAGTCCCCATATATTATATTGCGACAGATGCACCTGATCGCCTGCCGTCAACCGCTGATACCCGCTGCCTGTCGTCCGGGTACCGGAATCCCACAGGACCGAGCCCATTGTGGGGCTTGTCGAGCCGTTCTTATGAGGAATATGTGCGCCGAAGCCGCCTTGCGATACGATATGGTTGAAGATCAACGAGTTATCGACCGCGTTCAATCCTCCGGTTACCGTAAAGACGCTGGCCGCAGCAATCTCTTCCCCCTCCGCGAACAAACCATCCGTATCCTGGAGGATGCTGCCTGAGCCTGAACGGACAAACTTTAATACCGGCTGATTGTTTAAATCCAGATGTTCTTGCACATACTTTGGTTTGTTGCGGCTACTGATCGCCGCGATGCTTCCGTCGTTCACAAAGTTATTTTCATTACCGCTGCTATCCTGCCATACCATTACATCATTGCCAGCCAGTGTCACACTGCCCGGGTCGGCCTTCAGCCACAAGCGGAGCGCTGCAGCGTCTATACCGCCCGGCGTTCCCTCCTGCGCCGCCTGCTCCGCCTGCGCCGTATCCATCGGCAGCGCAACGACCGATCCGATCGCCAGCATCGCTGCCAGCATAGTATGTACAACTCTTCGTGTTGTTCGGCCTGCCTTCTGCGCCCTAAACAAACTAGTTAAAGTCAACTTGATTCCCCCTCATCACCCGGTGCGAATCCGCCCCGTTATGTAAGCGTCATCATTATGAATTGAGTGCGCTCTCCTTTCTTTATATAGGAAAAATAGCCCTTAACCTATCATCAAAAACTAAAACTCCCTTCAATTTTCAGAAGTTTTAACCCCAATTTCTAAAGTGAACATCAAAATCCCAATTTATGAGGAACTTCCTATAGGAATAACGTCAAAATTTGGATCATAACAAAATCACCTATCGGTGACCTAACTTGCTGTTATCGAGTTTTAAGAACAAAAGATGCTTCGCTTTTTGTGGTGCGGTCATTAATGACCGCTAGAACCAAAAAGCTGTCTTTTTGTTGCCTATACTGGACACTTATG